>NZ_JBITJQ010000018.1:0-222810 GCF_044460125.1 Nonomuraea sp. NPDC050153 | reverse complement strand
GCCGCCTGCCACCGACGATGGAACGAGGTCACAGCAGTGTCCGTCACATGACCGCCGACACCCGCCACTCAGATTAACGATCTACAGCTGCCGTAGCAGCGCGGAGAGCGATTCGAGCAGCGGCGTGGATGGTGTCGGGGAGAGCTTTCAAGGAGAGCTTTCGGGGAGAGCTTTCGGGGAGAGCTTTGAGGAGGGGCGCACATTCCCATCAAGCTGCGGAGTGCCAATATCGAGCACTCCGCTGCGGAGATCGGTTTACAGGGGTGGGAATGTGCGGCGGGGTGGGGTCCCGGGGCGCGCCGCGACGCGTCCCCGGGAACCCGAATCAAGCCGCCCGTCAGAAACGAGCAATCCAGGGCCAGTCGAGGCCCCAGTTGGCGTAGTGGGGCCACCAACCGTAGCGGTTCCAGTCGTAGGGCCACCCCCAGTGGTGGTGGTGCTTGTGCCCGTGGTCGTCGTTGTAGTCGTAGTCGTCGTCGTGCTTCTTGACGCGCTTCTCGTGCCGGTCGTCGTCGTAGGAGTCGTAGTCCTTCTCCTGCCGGTCGTCGCCGTAGGAGTCGAACTTCTTCTCGTAGTCGTAGTCGTAGGAGTCGTACTTCTTGGTGTCGTACTTCTCCTCGTCGTAGTCGTAGGAGTCGTAGTCCTTCTCGTACCCGTCGTAGCGCTTCTTCTTGTCGCTGTCCTTCTCGTACCGGTCGTAGTCGTAGGACTCGTAGCCCTGCTCGTACCGGTCATAGTCGTACGACTTCTCGTACTCGCTGTAGTCGTAGTACTTCTTGTCGAACTTCTTCTCGTGCTTCTTCTTGTCGAACTTCTTCTCGTGCCGGTCGTAGTCGTAGGAGTCGTAGTCCTTCTCGTACCGGTCGGCGTCGTACTTCTTCTCGTCGTAGTCGGAGTAGTCGTACTTCTTGCTGTCGTACTTCTTCTCGTCGTAGTCGGAGTAGTCGTACTTCTTGTCGTCGTACTTCTTCTCGTCGTAGTCGGAGTAGTCGTACTTCTTGTCGTCGTACTTCTTCTCGTGCCGGTCGTAGTCGTAGGAGTCGTAGTCCTTCTCGTACCGGTCGGCGTCGTACTTCTTCTCGTCGTACTTCTTCTCGTAGTCGCCGTACTCGTACGAGTCGTCCTTCTCGTAGGAGTCATCCTTCTGGTAGGAATCCTCCTTCTCGTAGGAGTCGTAATCCTTCTTCTCCCGGTCGTACGAGTCGTAGTCCTTCTCGTACGAGTCGGCGTCGTAATACTTCTTGTCGTCCTTGTGCTTACGGTACGAGCCGTCGCGCTTGTCACAGGCGTTAGCATCGCGGCGGCCGGCGTACACGCCCGTCTTGTCGATCTTCAGCGTGCTCCAGACATCGGATATGCAAAGATCGCCCGTGGCAGCACTGGCCGGGCCGGCCATCCCAACGAGAGCGGCGGCGACGATAAGCGCACCACCAGCTCCGGCTGCTATGAAGTTACCTTTCATGATCTCCCCCCGTTATCACGAAGTGACTTTGTCACTCTAAGTAGTTAGGACCGTAACGCGGCGTAACGGCACGCCCGGAACCTCTCGTCACTTTGTCGGCACCCTCAACCAAGATCGCTCGCTTATGTCCTCAGCTGACGTCAGATGCGGCCAGATGGGCGCTGATGTCGCTCCTGGGAAGATCGTTCCCGAGGGCGATAGCTTTTGGTTATAACGCCAGGCCTGGGACCGGCCCAGACCCGGGCGCTGCATCATCGCCACCATGACGACGCGACTTCTGCGCGGGCGGTGGGCGGCGTCGCCGGCCACCTGCACGCTACTGGCGTGCGCCTGCGGGACCGCTCCTATCGCCGCCTCCACCACCGACCTCGCAGGGCAAGAAGGCGTGAGACACAGGGCGAGGGGGCGAAGGCACGGAGGGCGAAGGCAGGGAGGGCGAAGGTGCGAAGGGCGAAGGTGCGAAGGGCGAAGGTGCGAAGGGCCGGGCACGGAGGCGTGGAGGCCCTGGGGCACAGGGCGTGAGGCGCGGGAACGGGGACGGCGCGGGGCGGGGCGGGGCGGAGGGCGAAGGCGGCGGGGCGCGGGGGCAGAAGCGGCGGCGGCGGGGCCGGGGCGCGGGAGCGGGAGGGGCACGGGAGCGGGAGCGGCGGCGGGGCCGGGGCGCGGGAGCGGGAGGGGCGCGGGAGCGGCGGCGGGGCCGGGGCGCGGGAGCGGGAGGGGCGCGGGAGCGGCGGCGGGGCCGGGGCGTGGGGGCGGTGGCGGGGCCGGGGCGTGGGGCGGTGGGGAGGGGGCGTGGGGCGGGATGCTGTATGGCGGGATTCTGGATGCTGTATGGCATTTGGGTCTTGTAGCCGTCCGTATTGAGGATCACTCTGGCGGCAGGAGGCAGTGAGATGTCGCACCCACTCGGAGTAAGCCGACCGGATCTCGAAGTCACCGACCTACCCACGCCGGAAGAGGTCTTCAAGGTCTCCAAGATCGGCGCCAAGGAACTGTTCAAGTACGCCATAGGCCCGAGCCTGATCGCGCTCGGCATCTCCGTCGGCAGCGGCGAGTGGTTACTGGGACCCCTCAACGTGGGCCAGTACGGATTCGTCGGCGTCGGCTGGGTCATCGTCGTGTCGGCGCTGCTGCAGACGTTCTACAACGTCGAATGCTCCAGGTACGTCCTCGCCACCGGCGAGACGCCCGTGGTCGGCTGGGGGCGGGTGCCGCCGGGGTGGCCGCTCTGGGTGCCGCTGTCCGTGCTCATCGTGATCTTCGCGTTCATCGCGGGCGGGTGGGCCGCGTCGGCGGGTCAGGGCGTGTACGCGCTCGTCCACGGCGTGCCGCCGGCGGCAGACGACCTCGAACCGCGCTGGTGGGCCATCGGGCTGCTGGTGCTGGTGTTCCTGATCACCGCCGGGGCCAAGCGCGTCAGCCGCGCGCTCGAACTGGCCAACTGGGTGATGGTCAGCACCATCCTGCTCGCCCTGCTGGCCGTCGACCTGCTCGTGGTGCCGTTCAGCCAGTGGTGGGAGGGCATCCGCGGCTTCCTCACCCCGGCCGCCCCGCCCGCCGGGATCACGGCGACCCAGCTGGGCGCCCTGGCCGGGTTCACCGCGCTGGCCTCGGGGCTGAACTGGTACGTCATGGGCCACTACCGCGACAAGGGCTACGGCATGGGCCACCGCGTGGGCTACATCTCCGGCCTGCGCGGCGAGCGGCGCGAGATCCTGGCCAGCGGCGTCACGTTCCCCGACGACGAGCTCAACCGGGGCCTGTGGCGCAGGTGGTACCGGCTGCTGCTGACCGACATGTGGGGCGTGTTCTTCGTCGGCGCCATCCTCGGCATGCTGTTGCCCACGATCCTCATGGCGCAGGCCGTCACGATCGCCGGGGAGAAGCCCACCCGGGCGAACGTGCCGACGTTCGTGGCCAGCGCGCTCGGCGAGCAGTACGGGCCGGTGAGCTTCTACGCCGCGCTCGTGGTCGGCGTGCTCATCCTCTTCTCCACCCAGCTCGGCATCTTCGAGGCGATGGTACGGGTGACGACCGACGCGGCGAACGCCACCAGCCCGCGCCTGCGTGCCCTGATCGCGGGCGACCCGCGGCGGTTCTACTACCCGTTCATGCTCCTGCTGCTGGTCGCCATCTCGATCATCATCTTCCAGTCGCTGCCGGTCGGCCTGGTGGAGTGGTCGGCCAACATGTCGAACCTGGGTGCGCTGATCTACCCGTTCCTGCTCATGTATCTGAACAGCAAGCTGCCGCGCCCGGCCCGCCCGCGCCCGTGGCACTACGTCATCCTCGTGCTCAACTTCCTGTTCTTCGGCTTCTTCTTCGTGAACTTCATCGCCGACTTCATCGGGGACCCGCTGGTGACGTTCTGACGAGGAAGACGTCGCCGTTGCCCGGCGCGTCGCCGCCCTTCGGGGTGCCGTAGGTCAGGCCCGTGATCGCCACCTCGCCGGACGGGGTGGCGGTCGCGTACAGGTTGGGCTCGTTGAACGCGTCCACGCCGTCGTCCCTGGCGGTGCCAAGCTGGGCGGCGGCGCGCTGCCTGCCCCTGCCGTCCAGCCGCAGCGTCAGGACGTCGGCGCCGCCCGCCTGGACGCCCACCCGGCCGCGGGTGTAGCCGGCCACCTCGACCTCGCCGCCCGCGAGCGGGACCACGGCGGCGCCCGCGTCGGTGGCGGTGGTGGCGAGGGTGTGCTGCCAGCGCTGCTTGCCCTGGCCGGTGTAGGCGGCGGTGTACGCGTGCCCGCCGACGCCGCCCGTGGCCACGGCCAGGCCGGTCGTGGTGACGGCCACCGCGTTCAGCCGGTCGCTCGCGCTGCCGCCCGCCGTGACGGCCCACTTCCTGGTGCCGTCCGTCGCGAATGCGGCCAGCCACCCGCCGGGCGTGGCCGTGCCGGGCCCCGTGGATGGCCCCGTGGATGGCAGGGCGGCACTCGCGCCGCCGGTGACGTAGACGTTCGAGGCGTCCGCGGCGACGCCGTAGGCCTTGTCCTCGCCCGCCCCGCCGTACTGGCGGATCCAGGACACCTCGCCGCCCGGGGTGAGGCGGGCGAGGACGGCGTCCTTGTCGCCGCTGTTGGCGCCGTCCAGCGCGCCCTTGGTGTAGCCCACGACGTACGCGCCGCCGTCGGGCGCGGCGGCCAGGCCGTAGAGGCGGTCGGCCACGCCAGGCACGCCGAACTGCGTGATCCAGCGGACGGTTCCGCTCGCGTCGAGGTTGGCCACGAACGCGTCGTCCGTGGTGTTGCCCGCGTGCCGCCCGTCCAGGTCGCCCTTGGTGTACCCGGCCGCCAGCACGCCGCCGTCCGGCAGGGCCGCCACGCCGTACAGGCGCTCGTCGGCCGGGGTGCCGAGCTGCTTGGTCCAGCCACCGACGCGGGTGAGGACCGCGTTCCCGCCGGCCGCGTATCCGATGGTCAGGGAGCCGTCCGCGTGGGCCGCCACTCCCCCGGCCCAGTCGGGGCCGGCGGTTCCGTACAGCGGGGCGGGCAGGCCGGTCGGCGGCGTGACGCTCAGGCCCGGGCCCAGCTCGGCCATGGCCTGCTCGAACGCGGGCTCCCAGACCGTCCAGTCGTGGCCGCCGTCCATGATCCGCAGCTGGGCCGAGAGCGCGGGCGAGCGCCGGGCGGCGTTGTAGAGGGCGGCGGACTCGAAGTCCAGGTCGTGGCGGGCGTCGGCGGGGTCCGGGTTGGCGTACTCGTCGTCGCCGACCGCCACGAACAGCCGCACCGGCAGGTCGGGGTCCAGCTTCGGCAGCAGGGCCGGGTAGTTGAGCTCCCGGTAGACCTCGTCGGAGAACTTCTCGCCGCCCTCGCCGAACGCCCCGTAGTCGCGGGCGGAGGAGTCGGACGGCGGCAGCGGCGTGTAGACGGCCGGGCTGAGCACGGCGGCGGCGCCGAACAGGTCCTGGTGCGCCAGCGCGAACCGCAGCGCGCCCGCGCCGCCCATCGAGTACCCGCCGACCAGGCGGGCCTCCCTGATGGGCGCCGTACGGTACGTCGCGTCCACGTACGCCACCAGATCCCTGGTCAGGGCCGTCTCGACCGGCCTGCCGGGCAGGTCGGCGCCGGTGTGGCGGGAGTCCACGTACCAGCCGCCGCGCTCGCTCCAGGGGGCGTCCGGCATGACGGCGATGACGGGCGGGATGCGCTTGGTCCGGATCATGTCGTCGAGCAGGGTCTTGACCCGGGTCCAGGCCTGCATGGTGTCGCCCCGGCCGTGCAGGAGGTAGAGCACGGGGTGGCGGTCGCCGCCCCGGTCGTAGCCGCTGGGCAGGTAGACGTTGTAGGCGATGTTCTCGCCCAGGGCCTGGGACGGGGCGGAGCCGGTGGTCAGCGTGCCGCCCGCCCGTACCTCCGTCTCGCCCGGCGCGGCCAGGAAGGACAGTGACGCCAGGACGGCGAGCACGGCGAGCCAGCGGGGTTTGCGCATCAACCGCTCCCGTAAACGTTTACAGTACGCACCTTGCGGTGTTTCGGGAGAGTTTCGTGGTGAAGGTGTGGTCGTGTCAACCGCCCTCCGGCGGGGGCGCGCCGGGCGGGTGGCCCGGCGCGCCCCCGGCTCAGCGGAACATCTCCAGCAGTTCCTCCGCGCGCCGGGTGCGGGTGATCCACACCTCGCGCCCGCGCCGCTCCCTGGTGATCAGCTGGGCGGCGCTCAACCGGTCGCAGTGGTACGTGATGCTGCTGGGCGCGACCTGCATGCCGGCCGCCAGCATGCTCATGGTCATGGGCTGGCCGATCGCGACGAGCAGGTCCGCGCGGACCGGCCCGACCAGCGCCGACAAGTCGTCGAACGCCGGTGCTACGGGCCGGTGCCACAGCGTCTCCGCTCCGGGCACCGGGTACGCGATCCAGACGGCATCGTCGTGGTCCAGGCTGACGATGACGGCGTCCTTGCCCGCCAGCATCGGCACCAGGACGATCCTCCGGTCGCCCAGCTCGAACGTGCTCGACTCCACGTCGGCGATGAGCAGCCCGCGCTCGCCGTACATGATGCGGCTGTTGAGAGCGCCGAGCAGCAACTCGGGGCCGCCGCGGACGGCGGCGATGCCGACGCGCTGGACCTCCCTGTCCAGCAGCGCGCGGGCCCGCCGCCACACGGGCTCGGTGGTGTTCCAGACGGCGGCGAGGGCGTCGGCGTAGCCGTTCAGCCAGCGGTCGGGCCGCTCGGCCGCCGAACGCCAGTGGACGGGCAGCGGCCCCTGACCGAACGCCTGCTCCAGATCCCTGGTCAGGCTGTCGGACGGGAGGTCGCGCAGGGCGCCGAGCTGGGCCTGCACGGAGATGTCTCCGCTGGTGGGTGTCCGCGGCACGATGCTGTCGGGAACCACCGAGTAGCCGGGGGCGGCCAGGGGACGCACCGCCTGGTGCCCCTGCGGGCTGACACGCGAGCTGATCGCCTTGCGCCAGAGCTCCGGCAGGCCGCGGCGGCGGCCCGCGAGGGCGTCGGCGATCATCGCAAGGGCGGTCAGGTGCGGCGAGATCGAGATGGACAGCTGCGGCGCGGAAGTGATGCGCAGTTCGCTCCACATAGTGGTGCTGATTACGTCGGCTCCTTCAGATCAGACTCGATCAGGTAACGATCTACAACCTATTGCTGATGCTTTCGTCCCACTTACAGCGCGGTTGCACGGTTATGATCACAGAGCGTTTGTCTTCGGGCACGCGGAGCCGCCCGCGGCGGGCGGGGTCACCGGCCGCCGCGGGAGCAGGGCTAACGGGTCACCAGTCGCCGCCCTCGTCCTCGCCCCCCTCGAAGATCTCCTCGACGATCTCCCCCGCCACGAGGCCGCCCACGACACCCGCGGCCCCGGCGGCGGCCACCGTGCCCCAGCCCGGACCGCGGTGCTCGTCGTGGTGGCCGCCGTGGTGGTGCGGGTCGTAGTGCCCGCCGTGATGCGGGTCGTAGTGGCCGCCGTGGTGGACGGGCCCGTACTGGGCGAGGCCGTCCAGCCAGCGGCCCAGCTCGCCCGCCCAGTCGGTACGCAGGGCGTCGTCGTGGCTGACGTGGAAGCGGCCGATGGCGTCGCTCGACGAGTAGCGCCCGGAGCGCTTGTCCGCCTCCAGCACCACTTCGAGCCCCGCGGGGTCGGCCACGAACGTCACCTCGACCTCGCCCACCCGGCCGGCGTAGTGGCCGCTCGGGTAGAACTCGATCTCCTGGTAGAACGGCAGCTGCTGGTGCACTCCGTACAGGTGCCCCGCCTCCAGGTCGGCCGACCTGAACCCGAACCCGAGCCCCAGGAACGCCTCCAGGATGCGCAGCTGCGACGGCAGCGGCTCGATCGCGATCATGTCGAGGTCGCCCTTGTCGACGGCCTTGGCGATGGCCAGCTCGGTGCGCACGCCGACCGCCATCCCGGTCAGCGGCTGCCCGCCGATCTCGCTGATCGGCGCCTCCCACGGCACCGGCAGCTCGAACCCGATGACGCGGTCCTCGCCCTTGCGCAGCGTGAACGGCCCGGAGACCCGCGAACTGGCGAACTCGCCGAGCCCGCCGTGCTCGCTGTCGCCGTGCTCGATCTCGACCCTGGCCACCAGGCCGAGGGTGACGTGCTCGATCTCGGCGTCGAAGTCTCCGCCCTTGAGTCGTACCTCCCCGCGCAGCGTGCCGCCCGGCTGGGTCCTTGGGGTGGACAGCACGGTGTCCACCGAAGGCGCGCCGACGCCGAAAGCACCCAGCATCCGTTTGAAGACCACGGCTCTGTTCTCCCTGTTGCAAGATCGGGTTGGGTTGTCTGCCGCTGGCCACAACGATCAGCGCCGGGTCCGGAGTTCCGCACCCCGCCCCTCGCCTGCTTCCGCTGCCGCCTTGCCCCCCGGCGCGCCGAGCCGGCGGACCGACCGCTCCCCCACCGCCGACGATCGGGCCGTAGACCCGAACACAGATACGCATGGACACGGTACGTGACGGCACGGATACTTATCGCGTCAACCCCCTTACCCGACGACCGCCGCCGCCGACCAGGCGTCCGTGCCGGTCCCGGCGGCCGCCCGCCTATCGGCTCTGCCACCCGGCTACCAGCTCGTCACCCTGCCCAACGCCAACGTCCCCAACTTCCAGCGCCGCACGCTCTACTGCCCCGGCAACAAGAAGGTCCTCGGCGGCGGCGCCGAGGCCCGCGGCAACAGGGCGATCCTGGTCGGGTCGTTCCCCACCGATGACGGCCGCGGCTGGATCGGCATCGGCCGCCAGGACGGCTACAACGACGTCGGCATCAGCGTCTTCGCCATCTGCGCCGACTGACCTCGGCCCACCCGGCCCCGGTCGCCCCGTCGGCCGGGGCCGGCCCATGCCCCGGGGCCGCGCCTTGTGGAAGATCCACTTGGTGAGGCGACGCCACGCGGGTCAGGGCGTGGGGCCGTCAGGAGGCGGGGTGAGGGCGGCGTCAGGGGGTGGGGTGAGGCCGCCGGAGGCGTTGACGCGGTCGACGAATCGGCAGATGTGGTCGCGGAGCAGGCCGGCCGTCTGCTCCGGGGCACCGGACTGGGCGGCGCGCAGGATGCCGCGGTGTTCCTCGGCCTCGCGCTCCCACGTCGCCGCCCGGCTCCACGCCGCCGCCGAGATCAGGGCGGTCTGGTCGCGCAGGGAGTCGAGGGTGGAGACGAGCAGCGGATTGCCGCAGCCGGCGTAGAGGGCGCGGTGGAAGTCGCGGTTGGCCAGGCTGCGATCGGCCCGGTCGGCGGCCTCGTCGGCGCGGCGCAGGGCGTCGGCGGCCGGGGTCAGGTCGGCGCTCCGCTGGACCGTACGGGAGACCGCCTCCGGCTCCAGCAGCAGGCGCAGGTCGTAGACCGACTCCATCAGCGCCGTGTCCACCGTGCGCACCGTCGCGCCCTTGTACTCGCTCATCGTGACCAGCCCGGCGCCCGCCAGCGTCTTCAGCGCCTCGCGCACGGGCGTCTTCGACACGCCGAGCTGCTGGGCCAGGTCGGTCTCGACGAGGGGCTGGCCCGGCTGGAGCGCGCCGGTCAGGATCGCGTGCTTGATCGCCTCAAGGACGACCGTGCCCCGCGAGGACATTGACCTGGGCTGCCCGCCGAAGACGGGTGACGCGATGCTCATGACCAGAAGATATCTTACATGGCATCTCGTATATGACCGCCGTTTCGGTTACAGTCGCGTCAATTACCGACTTCCGGGACTTCACGAAGGGAGCCCGTACGAAGAAAGAGAGCCGTCCGGTGTGACCCGCGGACACGGGCCACACCGGTGATGACGGCTCACCACGCGCTGGACCGGACGGAACACCGGAGGGCGTCGCGCCAACGACGCCGGCCGGGAACGCGATCCGGCGGTCCCGCGTGGCCACTGCACTGACCTGCAGCATGGAGCTCAAAATGCAGTCTAACTCCGCCATGCCCGCTCCCGCCGTGCCCGCGACAGCGCGACCCGCACGGTCCCGACTCCGCTGGACGATCATCACGATGTCGGGCCTCGGCCTGACGATCGCCTACCTCGACCGGTCCAGCCTCAGCGTCGCCAGCACCTACATGCAGCAGGAGCTGGGATTCGACCAGACCATGAAGGGGGTCCTGCTCTCCTCGTTCTTCTGGAGCTACGCGATCTTCCAGCTGCCCTCCGGCTGGCTGCTCGACCGGTTCGGCCCCCGCGTCATCTATCCCATCGCCGTCGTGTGGTGGTCGTTGTGGACCGCCGCCACCGCGCTGGCCAGTGGGTTCGCCTCGCTGATCGTCTGCCGGCTCGGCCTCGGCATGGGCGAGGCCCCCGTGCAGCCGGCCAACATCAAGGTGGTCTCCGCCTGGTTCCCGCGTAGGGAGCGGGCGCTGGCCTCCAGCCTGTTCGACACCGGCCAGCAGGTCGGCGTGGCCCTGTCGGTCCCGGTGGTGACCGGGCTCATCGCGGCCTTCGGCTGGCGGGCGGCGTTCGTGGTGATCGGCGCGCTCGGACTGTTCTGGGTGGTCGGGTGGCTGATGATCTACCGCCAGCCGCAGGAGCACCCGCGCATCTCCCAGGCCGAGCTCGACTACATCGAGGGCGGCGACGCGGCCGTGCCCGAGACCGGGCCGAAGATGCGCTGGGTCTCGCTGCTGCGCTATCCGACGGTGTGGGGGCTGGTGCTCGGTTACATCTGCCGCTCGGCCACCGGCGCGTTCTTCCTGACCTGGTACCCGAGCTACCTGGTGGAGGACCGTGGCTTCACGATCCTGCAGCTGGGCGTGTTCGGCTCGATCCCGGCCCTGCTCGGGGTGGGCGCCACGATCGCGGGCGGCGCGTTCTCCGACTGGCTGGTACGCCGCGGCGTCCCCATCGCCCGCGCCCGCAAGATCCCCATCATCACCGGCATGCTGCTGGCCTCCACGATCGCGCTGACCACGTTCGTGCCGGGCAACGTGGCCGTCATGATCCTGCTGTCGGTCAGCAACTGCGCCCACTCCTTCGCCGGCGCCGCCATCCTCAGCCTGCCCGCCGAGGTGGCCCCGTCGCCGTCGGTGGTCGGTTCGGTCGCGGGCTTCCAGAACTTCGGCTCGCAGATCGGCAACATCATCAGCCCGATCCTCATCGGGTTCTTCCTGACGCTGAGCGGCAACTCCTACACCGGGCCGATGCTCTTCGCCGGGGCGATGGCCATCCTGGGCACGCTCATCTACGGGTTCGTGGTGAAGATCCGCCCGCTGAACGAAAGCAGAGGTTGATTCTTGCGTACTGTGCTGAACGACGTCGCGGCCGTCACGGTGACGCCCTTCGACGAGGGCGGCGCCGTGGATCTCGACGCGAACGCCAAGCTCGTGCGCAGGCTGGTCGACGCGGGTGTCAACGTGATCACGCCGAACGGCAACACGGGCGAGTTCTACGCGCTCAGCCCGGCCGAGCGGAGCCAGGTGCTGGAGTCCACGGTGGCGGCGGTGGGTGACGACGCCACCGTGCTGGCGGGCGTCGGGCTGGACCTGGCCTCGGCCGTGGAGTCCGCCCGGCAGGCCCGTGACCTGGGCGTGCGCATGGTGATGGTGCACCAGCCCGTGCACCCGTACGTGTCGGGCGAGGGCTGGGTGGGCTACCACCGCGAGATCGCCCGCGCGGTGCCCGAACTGGGCGTCGTCCCCTACATCCGCAGCCCGCGCATCGGCGGGGCCGAGGTGCGGCGGCTGGGCGAGGAGTGCCCGAACGTGGTCGGGGTCAAGTACGCGGTGCCCGATCCGGTGAGGTTCGCCTCGGTCGCCCGGGACGCCGGGCTCGACCGGTTCGCCTGGTTGTGCGGGCTCGCGGAGCCGTACACGCCGGCGTACTGGGCGGTCGGGGCGCGCGGCTTCACCTCGGGCCTGGTCACCGCGGCGCCCTCGCTCACGCTGCGGATGCGCGACGCGCTGCGCGCCGGCGACTATCCGGCGGCGATGGAGGTATGGGAGCTGATCAGGCGGTTCGAGGAGCTGCGGGGCGCGGACGCCTCGGCCGACAACGTGTCGGTCGTCAAGGAGGCGCTCGCCCGGCTCGGGCTCTGCCGCCGCGACGTCCGGCCGCCCAGCCGGGCGCTGCCCGACACCGTACGCGACGAGGTGGCCATGATCCTGGCCGCCTGGCAGGAAGGAGGAGCATGAAGATCACCGCGTTGCGCACGTACATGCAGCGCGTCGGCAACCGGCCGCGGCTGCTGGTGAAGATCGAGACCGACGAAGGTGTGTCCGGTTGGGGCGAGGCCTACAACCACGGGCCCGACCACGCGCTGCCGCCGGTGCTGGAGTACATGTTCCGGCAGATCGAGGGGGTGGACCCGCGGCGGGTCGAGTACGTGGTGCGCCGCCTGCTCCAGGAGGCCCGCTTCCCGCCGGGCGCGCTCGGGCTGGCCGCCATCGCGGCCATCGACCAGGCGTTGTGGGACATCTCCGGCAAGGCTGCGGGCCTGCCCGTCTACATGCTGCTCGGCGGCAACGTACGCGACCGCGTCCCGGTCTACTGCGGCGTCTACACCGCGCCCGACCCGCCCGCCTGCCGCGACCTGACCCAGGAGCTGAACGACCGCTACGGCTTCACCGCCTTCAAGCTGAGCCCGTACCGGCGCGACCTGTACGCGGGCAGGTGGGGCAACGTGTGCAAGGAGGCGGCCGACTACTTCGCCGAGATCCGCTCGACGAGCCCGCCGGAGTGGGAGTTCGCCTTCGAGGCGCACGCCCGCATCTTCGAGCCGCGCCAGGCGATCCAGCTCGGCAACGCGCTGGCCCCGTACGACCCGCTCTGGTTCGAGGAGCCGATCCGGCCCGAGTACATCCCGGCCTGGGGGCACCTGCGCTCCCAGCTCGACGTGCCGCTCGCGACCGGCGAGTCGCTGTTCCTGCCGCAGGACTTCCTGGCCCTGCTGACGGCCGGCGGGGCGGACATCGTCCAGCCGGACGTGTGCGTGGTCGGCGGGCTGGCGCAGCTGCGCCGGATCGCGGCCATCGCGGAGGCGCACTTCGCGAGCGTGGCCCCGCACAACCCGATGGGGCCGCTGGCGACCGCCGTGAACGTGCACTTCGCGGCCACGCATCACGGGCTGAAGCTGCTGGAGTACAAGCCGGACGAGACGACGTGGTGCCCGGACCCGTACCTGCCGGTGGACGGCTACCTGGAGCTGCGGCCCGACCGGCCGGGCTGGGGGGTGGAGATCGACGAGTCGGCCCTGCGCACCGACGACTACGTGCATTGGGAGCGCGTCCTGCCCATCCGCCCGGACGGCTCCACCGGGTACGTCTGACAACTCACCACTCGAACCGCTCGGTGAACGCCCGCCCGGCCGGCACTCCGCGCGCCCGCAGTTCCTCGACCATGGACGCCACGAACCCCGGGCCGCCGCAGACGAAGCAGGCGGCGTCCCGGGGCGCGTCCCGGGTGACGCGGGCGCCGAGCACGACGAGGCGTGGGTCACATTCGCCCGGACGGCGTCACACTCCGGGTACCGGCGCGCCTCTCAGGAGGCATGACAGACAACACGATCCTGGTGACCGGCGCGACCGGCGCCGTCGGGCGGCCCCTGGTCGAGCTGCTTCTCGCCGAAGGCGCCGAGGTCCGCGCCGTCAGCCGCGACCCGCGGGCGGCCCGGCTCCCCGCCGGGGCGGAGGTCGTCGAGGGCGACCCGGCCAGGCCGGCCACGCTGGCCCGCCACCTGGACGGCGTCAGCGCCGTCTTCCTGCACTCGCGCGTCATCGGCGACTCCGCCGGCGAACTGCTCGCCCTCGCCAAGGAGCACGGCGCGACGCGCGTGGCCGCCCTGTCGGCGATGAACATCGACGACCCGCTCGACCAGCAGCCCTCCCGCTTCCGCGGTGACCGGAACAAGGAGGCCGAGGCCGCCGCCGTGGCCAGCGGGCTGAGCTGGACGAGCCTGCGGGCCGGCTCGTTCGCGTCCAACGCGGTCACCTCCTGGGGCGCCCAGATCCGCGCCGGCGACACCGTCCGGTACGTGCACGCGTCGTTCCAGGAGGCGCCGCTCGACGATCGGGACCTGGTCGAGGTGGCCGCCCGCGCGCTGCTCACCGGCGACCTGGCCGGGCGCAGGGTCGAGCTGACCGGCCCCCGGTCGCTGACCCACGAGGAGATGGTGCGGATCATCGGCGCGGCGATCGGCCGGCCCCTGCTGTTCCAGGAGATCCCACCGGAGACGGCCGAGCGGGCCATGGTCGGGAGGGGCCTGCCGCAGCCGTTCGTACGGGCCCTGATGGACAGGTACGCCAGGGGCGGCTCCCGGCCCCATCCGGTGACGGAGGAGGTGACGAAGATCCTCGGCCGCCCCGCGCGGACGTTCGCCGAATGGGCGGAAAATCACAGACGCCTTTTCGCGGATAACGATTAGCTGTGAACCCCGCTCCCGATGTGCCCCTTTTAGGCCGCCCATGGAACGCTACAGACGGTATACCAATGGCGAGGATCAGGTGAGAACCGGGTGGCATCGACTAGCGGGGGATCGATCTTGCGGAGGCTCGGCAGAGCGAGCGTCTTAGCGGCCGTCATGGCACTGGTCATGACGGGCTGCTCGGCTGCCGGGCCCGCGGAGCAGGGGACCACGGGAGCCCAGCAGGAACAGCGGCAGCAGTCTCCCACCAAGTCCCAACCGGCGCCCGAGGCGCCGCCGAAGGTGGACGACGGCTGGCCACGCTGGGGCTTCACCCATACGGGCGTCAGCGCCAACAACATCACCCCCCAGTTCGAACGCGACGTCGCCGGGCGGCTCTCGCAGACCCCGATGCTGCAGAACCAGCACATCATGGGGTTCGGAGCGCTCAACCCCGAGCCCTACCCGGGGCAGTACTACTGGGAGGACCTCGACAGCCGGATCAACCTGATGAGGCAGTCCGGCGGCGTCCCCGTCATCACGCTCTGCTGCGCCCCCGACTGGATGAAGGGCGGCCCCCAGGGCCCCACCGAGGAGTCCGCCTGGCGGGAGCACCTGGAGGACGCCCCCTACCCTCAGCACTTCGACGACTTCGCCAAGCTGTCGGCGGCCGTGGCCACGAGGTACAAGGACGTCAAGTACTTCATGGTCTGGAACGAGTTCAAGGGCTTCTGGCGCGACCACTCCAAGCCCGCGGACTACAAGGGCTACACCGAGCTGTACAACAAGGTGTACGCGGCGGTGAAGCAGGCCCGGCCGGACGCCCAGGTCGGCGGCCCCTACATCGGCTTCGACAGCAACCAGCGCGGCCAGTCAGAGCTGCGCGGCGACTGGGGGGTCGTCAACCAGAACGTGCTGGACGCCTTCGACTACTGGTTCAAGAACAAGAAGGGCGCCGACTTCGTCGTGGTCGACGGCGCCTCGCCCACGGACGCTCACGAGTTGCTGCCCGACGAGTTCGGGGCGCTGGCGAAGTTCGGCGCGGTCACCAAGTGGCTGCGCGACAAGGTCGGCGACCTGCCGGTCTGGTGGTCGGAGTGGTATTTCGTGCCCGAGGACGGCACCACCTGGCCCGAGAACAAGCGGATCGCGGTGCAGGCCGCCTCGATGATCGAGTTCGCGCGGAGCGGGGCCGCCACGGCCCTGTACTGGAACCCGCAGAGCAAGGACGGCGCCTGCCAGGCGTGCCTGTGGGACTCGCGCAGCGGCGCCGAGACGGACACCGGCCGGCTGCTGGCGAACTTCGTCAAGTGGTTCCCCGCCGGGGCCGAGCTGGACCCGGTCACCTCGTCGGACTCCAAGGTCAGGGTGCTGGCGCAGCCGCAGCAGCTGCTGCTGGTCAACACCGCCGACTCCGCCGTGACCACGACCGTGGACGGCAAGGAGTACGCGCTCAAGGCGTACGAGATCAAGTGGACCGGTCGCTGAGGGACGCAACCCCAGGGTAATCCCTGGGCCGTTCCCTGTGTCGCGGCCTGCCCCTGGCGCGGAGCCTGGGGGCATGGCCGCTGCGGGCGACATCGTCTCGGCCGAGGTCGAAGCGGCGCCTGGCACGCGGTCTCATCTCGCAAAGGAGCGACATGACCACGATGACCGAGCGACGTGAGGACACCGTCTACTTCGAAGCGGCCCTGCGACCGGAGAGCGGCGCCTCGATGTTCGCCGAATCCGCGGCGGCGCAGACCGCGAGCCTCGACCAGCTCAAGCCGGCCCCCGGCCTCGCCGAGCGCGCCGCGAGCGCGCTCCAGGCCAGGGGCTTCACGGTACGGCACGTCGGCACGTACTCCATCAGCGCCGAGGGGCCGCGATCGCTGTGGGAGAGCACGTTCAACACCCACGTCGAGGTGCGCCAGGCCGAGCTGACGGGCCGGCCGCCGGACGTGACCTCCGCGGCCGGTGCCCAGGTGCCCTATCTGTCGCACGTGAGCGGCGAGCCGTTCACGATCCCGCCGGACCTGGAGCCGTACATCGAGCGGGCCTACCCGCAGGCCCCGCCGCGCTTCTTCGCCGCCTCCCCCATCCCGCCCCGCGTCGGCTACCACCACCTGCGGGTGCCCGACGACGTGGCGCTCCTCCTGCGCGCGCACCCGGTGCACGACCGCGGGGTGACGGGCCGCGGCGTGCTGGTCGCGATGCCGGACACGGGCTTCTACCGGCACCCCTTCTACGACCACCACGGCTACAACTACAACGCCACGCTCGCCCCGGACGCCACCTCGGTGCAGCACGACGAGTACGGGCACGGCACCGCGGAGGCCGCGAACATCTTCGCCAGCGCCCGCGACATCGACTTCGTCGGCGTCAAGATGGGGGCCAACCCGACGCTCGCCTTCAAGGCGGCCTCCGACCTGTCGCCGGCGGTCATGACCAACAGCTGGGGCTTCCACCTGCCGAACGTCACCTCCCTGCCGAACGCGCTGCGCCCGCTGGAGCTGGCGGTCATCGAGGCGGTACGCGAGCGCGGCATCGTCGTCTGCTTCTCGGCGGGGAACGGCCACGTCGCCTTCCCGGCGATGATGCCGGACGTCATCGCGGTCGGCGGTGTCTTCGTGGATGAGACCCTGTCAACAACCACGGCCAACGGCGAGTTCAGGATGGAGGCCTCCGACTACGCCAGCAGCTTCGACAGCCTCATCTACGCCGGGCGGCACGTGCCCGACGTGTGCGGTCTGGTGGGCAAGCAGCCGCACGCGATCTACATCATGCTGCCCGTCGAGCCGGGCGACGAGATCGACACAAGCCTGGCCGGGCCCGGCTACCCGAACAAGGACGGCACGGGCAAGGACGACGGCTGGGCCGTGATCAGCGGCACCAGCGCGGCCTCCCCGCAGATCGCCGGGGTGTGCGCGCTGCTCAAGCAGGCGCAGCCGGGGCTGTCGCCGGACCTCGTCAAGGCCATACTCAAGGCGTCGGCGCGGGACGTGCTCGACGGCAAGAGCGCGATGGGCGAGGTGGCCACGGACGGCTACGACGGGCCGACCGGGTCGGGGCTCGTGAACGCGGAGGCCGCGTACCGGCTGGCCCGCTCGGTCACGCCGCGCAACCTCCACACCCTCCCGCCACCGCGCTGACGGGGATCAGGACACGCCCTCGCCCTGCTGCCGCAGCAGGGCGAGGGCCGCCTGCTTGGCCGTGGCGGCGGCGTCGCGCGCGCCATGGTGGTCGGCGAGCACGGTGGCGCCCTCGACCAACATCAGCAGCTGCCTGCCCAGGACCTCCGGGTCCCGCGCGCCGGCCCGGCGGGCGATGCCGGTCAGCAGGTCGAGGTGGCGGTCGAGGTGCCGGGCGGCGACGGTGCGCGGGACGCCGTCGTGCCACTGGGTGGAGGCGTTGACGATCGCGCAGCCGCGGAAGGCGGGCTCGGCGTACCAGGTGGCGAGCGCGTCGAACACCGCGGCGAGCCGGTCGGCCGGGTCGTCGCCCGCCGCCTGCGCCGCCTCGCGCAGCCAGCGCACGACCTGGTCGCTGCGGGCTTCGAGGACCGCCTGGACCAGCCCGTCCTTGGAGCCGAAGTGCCGGTAGAGGGTCTCCTTGGACGCGCCGACGGTCGCGCACAGCTCCGCCACGCCGATGCCGTCGAGGCCGCGCTCGTACAGCAGGCCGGTGGCGGCGCGCAGGATCGTCGCCCGGGTCTGGACGGGGTCGAGGGACGCGCCTTTGGGTACGGGCATATGGCAGATGGTACCGGCCGGTTCCAAGTCCCTGCCAAGTTTCACGGCGAAACGACCGCACGGTCGTGGACTTCCTGAACCGCACGCTCCACCCTTGACGCCTCTGGTGGGGTTTTGGAAAAGATCTATACTTTTGTCCGAAACTCCCCCGGCATCCTCCCTTAACCCCCAGGAGGGCATCACCGTGGCAAGCAAGACGAAGACCCGTGTCGGACTGGTCGCCGGCGGGCTCGGCGCATATTGGCCGCAGTTCCCCGACCTCCTCCCCCAGCTCCAGCGATCGGCCGACCGGGTCTCCGAACGGATGCGCGAGCTGGACGCGGAGATCGTGGACGTCGGGTTCATCTCCGACGCCCAGGAGGGCGCGGTGGCGGCCGAGAAACTGCGGGCCGCGGACTGCGACCTCATCGTCGGGTTCCTCACCACGTACATGACGGCCACCATGCTCGTGCCCATCGCGCAGCGCAGCGGCGCTCCCGTGCTGCTGATCAACCTGCAGCCGACCGAGTCGATGGACCACGCCACGTTCGACACCGGCCAGTGGCTCGCCTACTGCGGCGCCTGCCCGCTCCCCGAGATGGCCAACGCCTTCCAGCGGTGCGGCATCCCGTTCCGCTCGGTGTCGGGCTACCTGGAGGACGAGCGCGCCTGGGCCCGCATCACGAGCTGGGTGCGCGCCGCCGGGGCCCGCGCGGCCCTGCGGCACGGCCGCCACGGCCTGATGGGGCACCTCTACCCCGGCATGCTGGACGTCTCCACCGACCTCACGCTCGTCTCGGCGAACTTCGGCGGTCACGTCGAGGTGCTGGAGTTCGACGATCTTCGGGTACGCGTGGAGAAGGTCACGGACGCCGAGGTCGCCGCCAAGCGCGCCGAGACCGAGAAGATCTTCGAACTGGCCGACACCGTCAACGGCACCGACCTGGAGTGGGCCTGCCGCGTCTCGGTCGGCCTGGACCGGCTGGTCGAGGACTTCTCGCTGGACAGCCTGGCGTACTACCACCGCGGCCTGGACGGCGAGACGCACGAGCGGCTGGGCGCCGGGATGATCCTGGGCGCGTCCCTGCTCACCGCGCGCGGCATCCCGGCAGCGGGCGAGTACGAGCTGCGCACCAGCCTGGCCATGCTGATCATGGACCGGCTGGGCGCGGGCGGGTCGTTCACCGAGCTCCAGGCCCTGGACTTCCACCGCGGCCACGTCGAGATGGGGCACGACGGTCCCGCCCACCTGGCCATCAGCGCCCGCAGGCCGCTCCTGCGCGGGCTCGGCGTCTACCACGGGAAGCGGGGGTGGGGCGTTTCCGTGGAGTTCGACGTCAAGCACGGGCCGGTGACGGCGTTCGGGATCATCCAGCGCCGCGACGGCCGCTTCGCCCTGGTGGCCTCGGAGGGCGAGACCGTGGACGGGCCGCACCTGCAGATCGGGAACACGACGTCGCGCGTGGACTTCGGCCGGGACCCGGGCGAGTGGACCGACGACTGGAGCGCCACCGGCATGTCCCACCACTGGGCCCTCGGCACCGGCCACCGCGCCGCCGAGATCAAGTCCCTGGCCCACCTGCTGGAGGCGGACTTCATCCAGATCTGACCCGAGGCCGCCTGCGCAGGGGCCGACGCGGCACCGAGCATCGCCCGCCTGCGCAGGGGGCCCAGCGGGGGCGCCTGTCGGGGGCGCGGCGTGGCGTCCATCGACAACGGCGCGTCGTGCGTCGCGGGGTGGACGGTGGCCGTTGAGGGCCTGACAAGGGCGTTTGGGTTACTTTTACCCGTGCTTGCCGATCAAGCGACGGACTGCATGCCGCTGCGGATCTGACGGGTACATCGATCTGTGCGCCGAGCATCCTGAGGTGCCCGCGCTGTGGATGCGCCGCTGGCTGTCCGACGCCGGCGACATCGACCTGGAGCCGCTCAACGCCCAGCCGTCACGCTGCCCGCCTGATCGCGGGGTGCTTCAAGAATCCCCGACCGGGACGGCCACTTCATGACGAACATTTCGCAAACACGTCAAGCGAGATCTTCCTCAGCACCCCTCCCCTAGATCTACGCCCTGGCGCATCGTAAGCAATGAGCTACATGCATGCGTGTATTCTGCCCATATGCGAGGTTTCAGACGATTCGGGCGCTCGCACGCTGTGAGCGAGACGGGCTGAGGCGGTGCAGGGAAACGTCGCCCCGGTGACCGGTTCGTCCCACCTGGACGAACTGCTGGTCGAAGCCGTCGTCAGCACGCGGGCGCACATCGGCCACCTGTACCTCCTGGACGAGGACGGCGAGGTCCTGAGGATGGACAGCCACCTCGGGCTTCCCCCCATGATCGCCAAGGCGTGGGCCAGGGTCAGGACGAACGACTCCGCCCCGATCACCGTGTCGGTGCGCGAGCAGCGGCTGGTCTGGGTCGCGGACAGGGAGGGCCTGGCACGCGAGTTCCCGTCGTCGGCGCTGTCCGTGCCGTACGACTTCGCGACCGCCGCCTTCCCCCTCATCTCCGGCGGCACCGTCTGGGGCGGCATGGTGCTGCTGTGGCCGGCGGGGCGGGTGACCCGGCTGACCCAGCGCCAGCTCGACCTCATCGAGGACGTCGCCACCCGGATGGCCGAGGTGCTCCGGCAGACGGCCGAGCAGGGCCCGCCGATCAAGCCGGGGCCGCGGCCCCGCGTGCTGGACCCGATGCGCAAGACCGACCCGCGGGCCGACCTGATCGCGCTCGACTGCCTGAACCGGCTGCCCGAGGGCTACGGTTCGCTGGACGCGACCGGCCGCGTCACCCTCCTGACCGCCCCGGCCGCCGACCTGCTGCTCAGCTCCGCGTCCGAACTGCTCGGCAAACGCCTGGGCGAGGCGCTGCCGTGGATGAACGACCCCGCGTACGAGGACGCCTACCGCCGCGCGATGGTCAGCCGCCAGGTCACCCACTTCACGGCGACCAACCCCGCCGGAGGGCAGCTGTCGTTCCGGCTCTTCCCCGGCCTGTCCGGGATCACCGTGCGCATCACGCCGGCCGTCGGCGCCCGCGGCCCGGGCCACCTGGTGGCCGGCGCCGAGCGGTCGTCCCCGAACATCGCGATGCACGAGGTCCTGCACCTGGCGACCAAGCTCTCGCGGGCGGTGACCGCGCAGGAGGTGGTCGACCTGGTGGCCGACCACATCATGCCCGTCTACAACGTTCAGGCGCTGGCCATCCTGACCTCGAAGGGCGGCCGGCTGCGCGTGGACGCCTCGCGCGGCTACAGCCGGCAGGCCATCCAGGACTTCGACGGCCGCCCCGTGACCCCGCCCGACCCGGCCAGCCGTTCCTTCGACGCCGGCCAGCCGGCGTTCTACTCCACGTGGGACGACCTGCGCCGGGCGCACCCGTGCGCGGTCCGCTCGGACGACATGTCCGCCTGGGCCTTCCTGCCGCTGATCATCTCGGGTCATCCGATCGGCACGTGCGTCCTGGCCTACAAGCGGCCGCACCAGTTCTATCCCAACGAGCGGGCCACGCTGACGGCGCTCGCGGGGCTGATCGCGCAGGCGTACGAGCGGGCCCGGCTGTACGACGTCAAACACCAGCTCGCCCAGACCCTGCAGAAAAGCCTGCTGCCGCGTACTCTGCCCGAGATCCCCGGCCTCGAGCTGGCCGCCCACTACCTGCCCGCCACGCCCGGCATGGACATCGGCGGCGACTTCTACGACCTCATCCGCCTGAGCGACAGCATGGCCGCGGCGGTCATCGGCGACGTGCAGGGCCACGACGTGACCGCGGCCGCCCTCATGGGCCAGGCGCGCACCGCCATCCACGCCTACGCCACCTCCGGGGCCAGCCCCGGCGAGGTGCTCGCGCGCACCAACCGGCTGCTCTGCGAGCTGGCCCCCGACCGCTTCACGAGCTGCCTGTACGTCAACATCGACCTGCGCAAGCGCATCGCCTGCCTGGCCAGCGCGGGGCACCTGCCGCCGCTGTTCGGCCGGCCCGGCTGGCGTACCGAGGCCATCGACCCGTCCCCCGGGCTGCTGCTCGGCGTGGAACCCGACACCGAGTACGTCACCGCGGAGCTGCCGATGCCGCCCGGCTCCGTCCTGGCCCTCTACACCGACGGCCTCATCGAGGAGCCGGGGCGCAGCATCGGCGAGGCCATCGACGACCTGGCGGAGCGCTTCACGCCCTCGTCCGGCCAGCCCCTGCACGACCTGGCGGAGTCGCTCATCAAGCAGGCCACGGCCGAGGCCGAGCAGCGCATGGACGACATCGCGGTGCTCCTGTGCCGGACGTGAGGCGTCGACCCCGGTGAACGGGGCCACCACAGGCGACCCCGTTCACCGGGGGCTCAGACCACGGCCCCCGAGACGCGCCGGCGCTTGACCGGCGGCCCGGGAGGCGGCTTCGGGTCGAACCGGGCCAGCCAGACGGCCAGCGGCCCGGCCACGAAGGCGGACGACAGCGTGCCCGTCACGATCCCGGTCACCAGGGCCAGCGCGAAGTCCCGCAGGGAGTCTCCGCCGAAGGCCATGAGCGCGACCAGGATGAACAGCGCGCCGAGGCCGGTGCTGACCGTGCGCGGCATGGTCTGCAGGATCGCCGAGTTCACCGACGTGGCGAACGGGCCGCCGGTCGACCACAGCTCGCGTACCCGGTCGAAGACCACCACCTTGTCGTTGACCGAGTAGCCGACGATGGTCAGCATCGCGGCCAGGAAGATCCCGTCGACCGGCTTGCCGAGCCACGCGAACATGCCGGCCACCACGGTCACGTCCACCAGCAGCGCCAGCACCGCCGCCGCGCCGAACGTCCACCTGAACCTGACCGCAAGGTAGGCCAGCTGCATGGCCACGGCCACGCCGAGCGCGACGAGGGCGTTGCGGCGCAGCTCCTGGCCCAGGCTCGGGCCGACGAACTCCTCGCTCCGCTTCGTCACCTCCCCCGCCTGCCGCTCCAGCTCCTGCTCGATCCTGGCCACGTCGTCCAGGCCGAGCCGCCCGGCGCGTACGGTGACGCCGTCGCCGCTCGACTGCACGACCGCCGAGGGGAACCCGGCACGCGAGACGGCCTGCCCGGCGGCGTCGGCCGACAGGGGCTTGGCGGTGGCGAACTCGACGAGCCGCCCGCCGGTGAACTCCACGCCGAAGTTCAGCCCGCGGGCGAGCAGCCCGGCGACGGCCGCCGCGACCAGCGCGCCCGCGAGCGCCAGCCACAGCCTCCTGGCCTTCATGAGCTGGGGATTCCTGCGTGCCAGCCAGGTCCGTACGGCTCCCGGTGAGCCCAGGCCCGACAGGCGCGGCCCGACCTTGCCGATGACGGCGTGGGCGAGCACGCGGGTGATCAGCATGGCCGAGACCAGCGAGGCCAGCACGCCGACGGCCAGCGTCACGCCGAAGCCCTTGACCGGCCCCGAGGCCAGCCAGAACAGCAGTCCGGCGGCGATGAGGGTGGTGACGTTGGAGTCGGCGATGGCGCTCCAGGCGTTCCTGAACCCCCGGTCGAGGGCCGCCTTCAGCCCCCGGCCGCGCCCCTGGGCGTACTCCTCCCTGGCCCGCTCGAAGACCAGCACGTTGGCGTCGATGGCCATGCCGATCGCCAGCACGAACCCGGCCAGCCCCGGCAGCGTGAACGTCGCCCCCATCGCCACCAGCGCCGCGTAGGAGATCAGGCCGTAGCAGGCGAGCGCGATCGTCGAGAGCAGCCCGGACATCCGGTAGACGGCCACGATGAAGGCGGCCGTCAGGGCCAGCCCGGCGACCGCCGCCTTGGCGCTCGCCTCGATGGCCGCCGCGCCGAGCGTCGGGCCGACCGTGCGCTGCTCGACGAGGGAGAGCGGCACGGGCAGCGCGCCGCCCTTGATCAGCACGGCCAGGTCGCGGGCCTCGTCGTAGGTGAACGAGCCCGTGATGTCGGCGCTCCCGCCGGGAATGCCGGTACGGCAGGGGATCGACGGGTCGAGCGGCGGCGAGGAGATGACCTCGTCGTCCAGCACGATCGCGATCCGGCGCCTGGGATCGCCCGCCTGCTCGCACGCCGCCGCGCCGCTCATCCGCTGCCAGGCCGCGGCGTCGCGGAAGTCGATGCTCACCCACCAGCCGGGACCGCGCTGGGGATCGTTCCGCTCGACGGCGTCGGTGATGCCGTCGCCGGTGATGGCGGCGGGCCCGAGCCGCAGCCGCCCGCCGTGCTCGTCGCGTACGCTTCCGTCGTCGCCGAGGACGGGGTGGAAGGCGAACTGCGCGGTACGGCCGATGACCTCGGCCGCCTGCCGCGGGTCGAGCACTCCGGGCAGCTCGACGATGATCCGCCGCTCGCCGGAGCGGACCAGGGTGGGATCGACCACGCCGAGCGCGTCCGCCCGCTGGCGGAGCACGTCGAGGGCGCGGTCGGTGGCGGCCGAGTCGGCCTTGACGGTGGGAGAGTCTCTCGTCTCGAAGACGAGCTGGGTGCCCCCGCGTAGGTCAAGGCCCAGACGCGGGGCGCTGACGAGGGCGAGGATCGAGGAGATCGCGATGACGGCAAGGGCCGTCACCGCACGCCAAACAGGCGCACGGGACATGGAAGCCTCCACAGGCTCAGATGTGCGGAATGGGGATCTTCAGCACTCTGTGGAGGGAGGCCCCCGCGCCGGGGCCGCCGCCGGGCGGCGGTCGGCGGGGACGTCGGCGGCCGGGCACGCGACCAGCGCCACCCAGGACCGCCGCGGCAGCGGCAGGGCCGACGGCAGCACGGCCGGCCCCGCGGTCCCGGCGGTGCCGAGCAGGCCGTGCCGGGCCTGGCCCACGACATCCCGGTACGGCTCCCGCTGGAGCCCCGCGGGTTCCTGGACCCTCGCGTGCACCGCCACGACGTGCGAGGCGACCTGGGCGTGGGCGGAGGCCGGCAGGAACCACGACAGGAGAAGGAGCAGCGCCGCGGGCAGCGTCGTGCGCATGTCGCCTCCTTCTCCTCGGTGCTCAACCTAGCCCCCTTCGGTGCCCGCGTGCGACGATCAATGCACGGAGGACGGGAGGATCGATGTCCGGTCTGTCGTTCGAGCCCTTGACCCCGACGAGCTTTCTCGAACGGTCGGCGACCGTGTTCGCGCGGCGGCTCGCGGTCGTGGACGGGGAGGTCGCGTTCACGTACGCCGAGCTGTGGGAGCGGGTCCGGCGGCTGGCCGGCGGGCTGGCCGCGACCGGCGTGCGGCCGGGCGACCGGGTGGCGGCGCTGAGCGCCAACGGGCACCTGCTGCTGGAGGCGACGTTCGGCGTGCCGGCGGCGGGCGCGATCCTGGTGCCGATGAACATCCGGCTGTCGCCCGGCGAGCTGGCCTACATCCTCGATCACGCCGAGGTGTCCGTGCTGCTGCACGACGCCGAGCACGCCGGCCTGGCGCGGGCCGCGTCGGAGGCGAGCGGCTCCCGGCCGCGACCGGTGTGCGAGGGCGCCGAGTACGAGTCGCTGCTGGCCGGGGCCGAACCGCGGCTGGTCCCGGTGGCGGACGAGCTGTCACCGCTGTCGATCAACTACACGAGCGGGACGACCGGGCGGCCGAAAGGCGTCGTGTACCACCACCGGGGCGCCTACCTTCAGGCCCTGGCCATGGCCATGCACACCCGGCTCGACGCCGCGAGCGGCTACCTGTGGACGCTGCCCATGTTCCACTGCCACGGGTGGTGCTTCCCCTGGGCGGTGACCCTGGCCGGCGCCCGCCACGTCTGCCTGCGCAAGGTGGAGCCGGGCCACGCCTGGCGGCTGATCCACGAGCAGCGGATCACCCACCTGTGCGGCGCCCCGACGGTGCTCACGTCCCTGCTGGCCCACCCGGCCGCGCCGACCGACCCGCTCGAACCGCGGCTGCTCGCCTGCGTGGGCGGCGCGCCGCCGAGCCCCGTGCTGCTCGGGCGGGCGCTGCGGGCGGGGATCGACGTGATCCACCTGTACGGGCTCACCGAGACGTACGGACCCGCGGTGATCTGCCAGCCGCAGCCCGAGTGGGACGTCCTGGACGTCGGCGAGCTGGCCGGCCTGACCGCCAGGCAGGGCGTGGCCAACGTGATCGCCCAGCGGATCAGGGTGGTCGACGAGAAGGGCGGCGACGTGCCGGCCGACGCCGCCACGATCGGCGAGATCGCGGTCCGCGGCAACGACGTCATGGTGGGCTACCACCGCGACCCCGAGGCCACGGCCCGGGCCGCGCCCGACGGCTGGTTCCGGACCGGCGACCTGGCGGTGCTGCACCCCGACGGCTACGTGCGGCTGGTGGACCGCGCGAAGGACGTGATCATCTCAGGCGGCGAGAACATCGCCTCGGTCGAGGTGGAGAACGCCCTGGTGAGCCATCCGGCGGTGGAGGAGGCCGCCGTCGTCGCCAGGCCCGACGCCCACTGGGGCGAGGTGCCCGTCGCGTACGTGAGCCTGGCCACCGGGGCCAGCACCACCGAGGACGAGCTGATCGAGCACGTGCGGGGGCGGATCGCGCACTTCAAGGCGCCCAAGGCGGTGTCCTTCTGCGAGCTGCCCAAGACCTCCACGGGGAAGATCCAGAAGACCGTGCTCAGGGAGCGGGCGGCGCGCACAGACCGAGCTCGACCAGAGCCTGAGCGATCTTGACGGCCTCGGCGGGGTTCCCGGAGAGCTCGCCGACCTTCACGGGGCCGCTCGCGAGGAGCGCGCAGGCCGCCGTGACCGCGCCCGGCACGCGGAAGGTCCGGTCGCCGGCCTTGACCCGCTCCTCGCCGATCAGCGGCCACGTGCCGGGACGCAGCGCGATCCGGTCGGACAGCCCGATCGAGGCGCCGAGCAGCGCCTGGCTGAAGAGGCCGGCCTGGTGCGCCTCCCCGAAGGCGGGCCTGCTGTAGATCATCTCGTGGACGGCGGGCGCGGTGGCCGCCTCGGTCAGCGCCGCCGCGAGGCGGTCGGCGTACTGCCTGACCATGGGCTGGACGCGCTCGGCAAGGCCGGTGCCCATGGGCAGCGCCGCGGCGTACTCGTCGGAGCGCAGCAGGTCGGTGACGAACCCCTTCAGCAGGTCCGCCCAGGTCAGGGTGTTGACGCTGATCGTGACGTGGACGGAGGCGGAGGCGGCCGTGCGCACCAGGTGCGGCATCCCGCGCGGGACGTGGAGCACGTCGCCCGCGCGCAGCTCGTACGTGGCGCCGTCCCCCTCCGTGGCGACGAGCTTCCCGATGCCGGGGTTCGGCACGATGTCGTCGAACAACGTCCACTGCTTGGCGCCGTGCGCCTGGATCACGATGATGTCCTGGGCGTCGCAGTGGACGTCGAACGCCCGCGCGCCCGGCGGCGCGACGTAGACGTTGGCGTCCACGGGGTGCCCGACGTCGCGCTCGACGGTCTTGCAGAGCTCGTGCAGGCGTGGGAGCAGGAGGTTCACGGTGCCCAGGACGAGCGTCGCGCCCTCGCGGTAGAGCTGGACCACCTTGCCCGGATCGACCACGTCGTCGAGACCGGCGTAGCCGAAGGTGGACGGCGAGGTGTAGCGGGCCGAGGGGATGACGGACCCGTCCTTGACCACGCGGATCCCGGGCGCCCGCAGGCCGCTGCCGGTGAGGACGCGGTCGATGTCCGCCACGGAGGCGACCTCGCCGGGGTCCGGCACCGCGCCCGGCCGGAAGACCGCCCGCCGGGCCGGGAATTCGTCGCCCACGAGGTCCGCGAGGCTCAGCATGATCCATCTCCTCACATGTCAGTCGAGCAGCAGGGCGGCGTCCCAGCCCGTCGCGGGCGGTCGGCCGGTCGCGTGGTGGTGCAGCGCGAGCGCGATCCCGGCCGCTCCTTCGAGCAGCCCCACGCGGTCCGGGGCCACCTCGACGCCTCCCGTCCCGGAATACCGGAAGCCGAACGGGAACTCGGGGCGGAACTCGCCGGCGACCCGCCCGGCCAGCCCGTCGGCCGCTTCGAGCAGCGCCTCGTCGCCGGTCTCCCGCGCCACCTGGCAGGTGACGTGGAGCATCCCGGCCCAGCCGTGGCAGAGGCCCGCGTCGACCATGCCCCATTCGTCCCAGGGCCTGGCGAGTGCCGTGCGGAGCCCGCGCACGGCGGCCTCCCGCCACTCCGGCCGGTCGAGCGCCTGTCCCGCCAGGAAGAGGGCGCGGGCGACGCCCGCGGCGCCGTAGCACCACGCGGGCCGGATGGGCGGCCCGGCGGGGACGGCCCGTTCGAGCTGCTGCCGCAGGGGGACGACGGGCGGCCAGGAGCCGTCGTGCGCCCATTCGAGCAGCCAAGTCGCGATGCGCTCCATCGCCACCTCCTGACCCGGCAGCCGGAAGCCCTCGCGGTGGGCGATGGCGAGCAGGGCCAGCGGGCCGGGGATCCCGTGGGCGAGGCCGAGGTTGAAGTGGCCCTCGCCGGCGGGCGCGCCCCTGACGGAGGCGTGCGGCACCAGCCAGCCGGGGACGCCCTCCGAGCGCGGCTCGGTCAGGGCGATCAGGTACGCCAGCGGCTCCGTGTCGCCGTACGACAGCGCCAGGCGGCCCAGGCCGGTGAGCCCTTCGATGACGTCGTACGCGCTGAAGCGCACCTCGCCCCGGCGCGTCTCCTCCTCGGCGCGCTGCTTGATCAGCTCCCGCACGGCCGGCTCGGCGCGGGCCAGCAGCCCGGCGTAGTCGCCCGGCCGGGTCACCGCCGCCCTGGTCGCGAACAGCAGCGCCGGCAGCCCGTCGGTCAGCCCGTGCCGCCCCGCCTGGGACGCGGCCGCGGCGGCGAGGAAGGCGTGAGCGCTCTCGCGGCGGCCGAGCTCGCTGTGCAGGAGCGCGACCCCGAGATAGCCCTCGTTCAGCGACATCGCGTGCCAGACCAGCGACCGGCGGCCGTCGAGGAGGCGGTCCTGGTTGGCCGAGGCCACCCGGGCCACCTCGACGGGGTCGGCCAGCCGCCGCGCGACCTCCTCGACGATCTCCGCCGTCTCCGTCATCGCCCGTGCCTCGCCCGGTCGCGCAGGGCCTGGACGGCGCCGCGGGCGATGGCGTACGAGGCGCCCTCGGCGGTCTTGGAGGCGCCGACCAGCCGGTTGTGGTGCATGTGCAGCAGCGCCTGGAGGGGTGACCTGCGCTCCAGCGAGCGGATCAGCTCGCCGTACGCGGTCACCGCCGGCCTGCGGGCCCGCCAGATCTCCTCCAGCCGCGGGTCGAGGCCCGCGCCGCCGACGACCTCGACGGCGCTGCGCCTGATCGCCTGGAACGCGCGATGGTGCTCGTCCACCGGGTACGCGGCCAGCAGCCGGTCCTCCCACCCCGGCCCGTGGAAGGCCCGGGCCAGGTCGGCGTAGTTGGCCGCGGCGAGGAGCTCCGGGCGCAGGTCAAGCTGGAGGCGCAGCTGTGCCAGCACCGCCTCGCTGTCGGCCGTGAACACCCGCTCGGCCGCCTCCAGCGCCTCCAGCCCGCCGTACCGGTCGATCTCCGGCTCGTACGTGTCGAGCTGAATGGTGCGGGCGAGCCCGGCCCGGCACAGGTCGGCGGCCCAGTCGTGCACCAGGGGCAGCACGTCGCGCTGGAGCAGGGCCGGATTCCCGTGGAAGCGCAGGCGCAAATGGGCGCCGGGATCGAAGTAGCGGATGAAGAACCAGCGGTCCACTCCCCCGGGCAGCGCGTCCAGCAGCACGGGGAGCCGCTGCCTGAGCAGGTCCGTGTGCCGGTCGGCCGAGGCGTACAGCTTGGCGAACAGCCACTCGCCGCCGGGGTGGTGCCGCACGACCGGCGTCCCCGCGCGGGCCGAGGTGCGCACCGCGGGCTCCGGCGCGGCCGAGCGGAGCGTCACGACCAGCTCGTTGGCGTGGCCGCCCAGCCAGCCCGTCCCGAACCCGCTGCCGCCCGGCGGCTCCACCAGCAGGGTGCTCGGCCTGCGGGCCAGCTCGTCGCGCAGGATCCGGCGGTGCAGCGGGGCGTCGAGGTCGAGCCCGACGCGGTTGTCGCCGTTGGTCAGGTAGACCTCGTCGGGCACCTGCCACCGCTCGCGCCAGGCGTCGAAGCTCCGGTCCCAGTCGGCGTCCGGCGCCTTCCTGTCGTTGAGCTCGGCGGCGGGCCGCCAGATGGCCGAGGCCAGGATCGTACGGCCGCGGCGCACGCGCGGCAGGAACGGCAGGACGCCGCCCGCCCCGGCCCAGTCCCACCCCTTGCACGCCCGGTGCCGGTCCTCGCCCAGCTCGTAGATGAAGCGGACCAGCTCCAGGGCGACGCGGGGGACGACGAGCATGTGGAGGGTGGCGGGCACGATCTCCGTGTCGAGCCGCGGGCAGAACAGGAACAGCCGCTCGCCGGCGGCCCCCACCGCCAGGTCGTCGAGGGTGAGCACCGACGGGTCGCCGCGGTCGGCGTACCGGCCGATGGGCAGCGTGCGGTCGGCCAGGGTCGGCACGCGGGCCACGTTCGAGATCCGCGACCACGCCGGCTGGAACGTCACCTGCGCCGGCACCGCGCCTCCACCCTCGGCCTCGCGCCACAGCCGCGCCGTCTGGTCGCGCAGCTCGCCGAGCAGGTACGTGAACCGCCCGCTCATGGCCCCGCCACGGCGCGAGATCGGCATGTTCGCCAGCACCAGCCGGAAGTCGCCCCGGTCCAGCGCCTCCGCCGAGTCGGCCAGCAGGTGGGCGCCGATCTCCAGCACCTCGGGCAGCCGCCCGTCGTCCGCGGTGGCCAGCCGGGCGAGGGTGTGGTCGTCCAGCTCCACCTCGCGCACGCCGTCGAAGACCGCGCCCTGGGCCAGCTCGCCGAGCACCTTGTCGCGGTAGCGGTTCCCCTCGGGGTCGGCGTCCGCGCGCTCGGAGGCCCGGTAGCCGGCCGGGGCGCCCAGCCCGAACTCGGGGTCCAGCAGCTCCTTGACGGGGACGAGCCGGGCGGTGCCGTACCTCGTCACGAACTCCTCGAAGTAGCGGCGCAGGTGGTCGGAGCCCTGGTCGGGCGGGGTGATGCGGGTCAGGACGCCGGCCATCGACCCGAACTCGGCCGCCACCTCGCGCGGGAGCCGCACGTCCACGTCGAGCTTCAGGTCCACGTGCGGCGCGTGGTGCTCGGGGCGCAACCGCCTGGTGGCCCGTTTGGTGGCGCCGAGCAGGTCGTTCCAGGCGGGCAGCCCCTCGCCCGGCGCGGGCTCGGTGTACGAGCGCAACGCCGCGGAGACCGCCTCAAGCCCCTCGTCATGCGGGAGCCGACTCGCGACGTGCGCGATCGGGTCGGGGGCGTCGTCGGGGGGAACGAGCTCGGTCAGCAGCACCGTACGTTCGACGAACTGCGCGAGCACGCCCTCCACCTGCTCGCGCGTCCCCTGCGGGAAGGCCGCGCGGAGCTGGTCCGCCAGCTCGCCGAACAGCACCGGCCGCCGCGCCCGCTCCATCACCACGCGGACCAGGGCGGTCAGGCGGACCGACACCTCGAGCGCCGCGCCCTCGCCGTCCTGCGGGAGGTAGGGCAGGGCCAGCCGGTCGCCGCGGGCGAAGCACAGGTCGTTGAGCACGACCCGCAACCGCCGGAGCACCTCGGGGTCGCGCTCGTGGTCGCGGATCAGCGCGAGCAGCCAGGCCGTGTCGGGGCGCACCCCCTTCTGGTGGTGCACGCCGATCCTGGCCTTGGCCGAGTCGTCGAAGCGGGCCGCCGCCACCCCCGCCATCAGGCCGAACGGGGTGGGCCTGGTGGCCATGCGCAGCACGTAGCGGGTCGCGGAGACGACGGCGCGGCGCAACTTCTTCGGCTCGACCGGGCGACCCTCGTGCACGGCGTCGAGCGTGTGCGCGAGCGACGGGCTGGAGACCGCGATCGCCTCCCTGACCAGGGGGTCGGCGGTGACGGTCCGGAGGTATCCCGCCGGGTCGCCGTGGTCGCTCCGCGTCCCCTGCCCGCGCGCCGCCGGGAGCGCGCCCATCCGCAGCAACGCGAAGTCGGCGGCGATGAATCCTGCCTTGTCGGTCACCCGCTGCCCCTTATCTGTGTCCGGGTTGACTGAGGACCGTACCATCGCATTTTCGCTCCCGTAAAACCCTTCCAAGTTATTCGAAACGGCGGTCTCGAGGCCGTCCGCTCTGTAGGGTCACTCCCCGATCAACTCTTACGAGGGAAATCGACGAAGAAAGGCAGACGATATGAGCCCAGTGGCCCAGATCGACCTCAGTGAGGACGTGTTCGACCTCGACATCGAGCTCGTCGTGGAGTCCGGCGCCGTGCCGCCGATCTACGCCTGCAGCGGCACCGACAGCACCTGCGGCACCCAGGTCTCGTGGAGCGGGACGTGCTACGGCACGCAGGACTGCGGCACGTGTTCGCCCACGTACGGGGCCAAGGCGCCCGGCCGTTGCGTCTGATCGCAGGTGCACGGAGGGCCGCCGCCCTGGCCATCGCGCAAGAGGTGGCGGCCCGCCTGGCCCGGCCGGAATCCCTTTCTCCGGCGCCGGACCGGTGGCCCGATTCGCTGGCGCGCGGAAAACTCGGACTCGTCCCGCTTTATGCGGCGCTGGATGGCCTGGCGCCGAATTCAGAATGGGACGTGTCCGGCCATCATATTCTTAAGGACGGCACATTTACCGGACCGGGCGGAACGGCCGGCCTTTTCTCCGGCGGGCTCGCCGGATTCGGCGTCGCGACGGCGCTGATGGGGCGGCGCGCGGGCCGTTACGGCAAGGTGCTCGGGCGGCTGGACGCGGCGGTGAGGCCCGTGGCGGGCCACGATCTCATCGACGGTACGGCGGGCGCCGGTGTCTACCTGCTCATGAGATCTCCGTCCGCCGGTCTGGAGGCCGTGGCCCGCGAGCTCGCGCGGGGCGCCTCGGCGTGCCCGCCGTTCCCCATGCGCCGGATCCCGCCGGGCTGGTCCGTCGGGGACGGCTACGCCGACTGCGGCCTGGCCCACGGGGTAGCCGGGCCGCTCGCCGTGTTGTCGCTGCTCAGCGGGCAGGCCGAGGAGATCGCGCGGCCCGCCGTGGAAAGGCTGGCCGAGTGGCTGCTCGGCGCGGCGGTGCGGGACGAGTGGGGGACGGCGTGGCCCGCGGGCGTGGACGGCGCGCAGGCGTACCCGTCGCCGCGGCGGGCGTCGTGGTGCTACGGGGTGCCGGGCGTGGCGCGGGCGCTGTGGCTGGCCGGGGAGGCGCTGGACGAGCCGCGCTACCGCCGCGCCGCCCGCGACGCGATGGCCGAGCTGCTCGACGCCCCGGACGGGTGGGGGCTGGACTCGCTCGGCGTGTGCCACGGGCTCGCCGGGCTGATGTTGATGACGGCGACCTTCACGGGCGACGGGTCCGGAGCGGCGGGCGGGCGGGACGAGAAGGCGGCGGGCGCCGAGCCCGGAGCGGCGGGCGACGGGTTCGGAGCGGCGGTGGAGCTGCTGTTCGACCGGCTGTGCGCCGCTTACGACAGCCGCCTGCCGCTCGGCTTCGACGTGGCCGGTCCCGGGCTGCTCAACGGCGCGGCGGGGATCGCCCTGGCGCTGCTGGCCGTGACGGGTGACCTGGAGGCCGCGTCCATGTTCCTGGCGGCTTGATGGGGCGGCATCGCGCGGGCGCCCACGACGCCTCGGTCCGCGGGGTCCCCGGGCGCGACCCGCTGTTCGGCCGGGGCATCCGCCTGTCGTTCGGGCAGCTCAGGCACGAAGGGGCGGGGCTGCGTACCGGCTTCGTGTCGATGGTGCGCGAGCTGCCCGGCCTGATCTCCGTCGCGGTGCGGCTGGCGCGGCAGGCGGCGCCGAGGGCCCTCGTCGCCGTACTGGTCGCGGAGCTCCTCGGCGGGGTGGCCACGGTGGTCACGCTGCTGGCCACGTACCGGGTGCTCGTGCCCCTCATGACCGGCGGCCCGACGGCCGAACGGATCGCGGCCGGGGTCCCCGCGCTCGCCGCGATGGCCGGTGCGGCGGCGACCGGCAGCGTGATGCGGGCGATCAGCAAGGCGGCGGTCAGCCGCCTCGGGCCCAAGATCGAGCGCCTGGCCTACACGCGCCTGCTGGAGGGGGCCGCCGGCGCGGAGCTGGCGGCGCTGGAGGAGGCGGGGTTCCACAACCTCCTCGAAGCCGCCCGGCAGGGCACCCGCTCCGCGCGCATCGTGATCACGCAGGCGGCCCAGCTGCTCGCCGGCCTCACCACCCTGCTCGCCGTCGGGAGCGTGCTCGGGGTGCTCCATCCGCTGCTCCTGCCGCTCCTGCTGGCCACGGTCGTGCCGAAGGGCTGGAGCGCCGTACGCTCGGCCCGCGCCCGCTTCGCCTCCGTCAAGCGGCAGCTGGAGCTCACCCGGCAGCTCGACGTGCTCAGCGGGCTGCTCACCCGTCCCGACGTCGCGCCCGAGATCCGCGCCCATGGCGCGGGCCCGTTCCTGCTCGGGCACTACGGCCGGCTCTCCTCGCTGGCCGAGGGCGAGCAGGCCCGGCTGGGCCAGGACGAGGCCCGCCTCGCGCTCGCCGGGGACGCCGTCTCCGGCGTCGCGACCGCGATCACGTACGCCACTCTGGCGGGGCTGCTGATCGCCGACGCCATCCCGCTCGCCGCCGCCGGGGCCGCCGTCCTGGCCATCCGCACCGCGAAGGCGGGCCTGACCAGCCTGGTGATGTCGATCAACCAGGTGTACGAGCAGGGCCTGTTCGTCCTGGAGTGGGAACGCGCCTGCGAGGAGGCCGGCCGCCAGCGCCTGCGCAGCGGACCCGTGCCCCTTCCCGCGCACCCCGTCGAGATCCGGGCCGACAACCTCACCTTCGCCTACCCCGGGCAGACCCGGCCCGCGCTCGACGGCGTCAGCGTCCGGATCCTGCCCGGCGAGATCGTGGCCCTCGTCGGCGCCAACGGCTCCGGCAAGAGCACCCTGGCCAAGCTGCTGGCCGGGCTCTACCTGCCGACCGGCGGCAGCGTCAGCTGGGGCGGCGTGCCCATCGAGCTCCTGAACCGCCGGAGCGTCTTCGACCGGATCGCCCTCGTCGCCCAGGACTTCGCCCGCTGGCCCGCCACGGCCCGCGTCAACCTGGCCCTCGGCCGCGCCGACCGGGCCGATGACCGCGAACGCCTGCGGCGCGCCGGGGCGGCCAGCGGCGCGGACACCGTGGTGGCGTCCCTCCCCGACGGCTGGGAGACGCTGCTGGCCCGGGAGTTCATGGGCGGGACCGAGCTGTCGGGAGGGCAGTGGCAGCGCATCGGGCTGGGGCGCGCGTGGTTCCGGGACGCGTCCGTACTGGTCTTCGACGAACCGACCTCGGCGCTCGACCCGAGGGCGGAGATCGAGATCTTCGACAAGGTCGCGGGGCTGGCCGCCATCGGTCGCACGGTCATCCTCATCACCCACCGCCTCACCTCGGTGACGCGCGCGGACCGCATCTACGTGTTCGAGGCCGGCAAGGTCGTGGAGCACGGCACCCACGAGGGCCTGATGCGCGTCGGGGGCTCGTACGCCGCGATGTACCGCCTCCAGGCCGCCCAGTACGCCCACACCGACTGACCACGCACGGGGCCGAGCCGCCGTCGCCCCCTTCCTCACCCCCCGAAAGGACCTCGGCCGAAGTACGGACCGCACTTCGGCCGAGGTCCCTTGAGGCAGGTGCAGGGGGTCAGGAGGGTGGGGTGGGGCGGAAGGAGGTGTCGGCGCGGAAGAGGGATGTGTTTTCGGTCTTGTCCAGGCGCAGCTGCTCCCCGCGGTGGCGGACGAAACGGCCCGGGTAGTTGACGGACTCCAGGCGTACCGAGCCCTCCGTCGTGCCGGGGCGGGCGTGGAAGGTGGCGTCGCGCCGGAAGAGGGCGGTCCCGTCGCCGGCCTCGAAGCGGATCAGGAAGTCGCGGTGCCGCAGGTAACGGCCGGCGGGGTCGACGAAGGAGTAGGCCCTGGCGTCGTCCAGACCGGGCACGACGCGAAGGGTGACCGGTTCCGTCCCGATCCGGCCCGTGGCCTGGATGTACGCCTCCGGCCGGTTGACCGGCCGGAACACCCGGGACACCCCCGTGGCGAGCAGCCCGCCGCCGCTCGTCGCGGTGGCGCGGGTGAAGGTCAGGGTGCCGAAGCCGAGGTGGTCGTACTTGGAGCCGCCGTAGTCCCCGCCGCCCCCTTCCGGGGCGACGCGCTTGCTGAACGCCTCGATGTACGGCACCGCCAGCCCCCGTCGCACCCCGTAGTGGTTGAGGAGCAGCGCCCAGACCGGATCGGCGGCGCCCCGCCCGGCGGCGGAGATCTCAGTCTGCTGCCGCTGGACGCAGGTCGTGCCCTGCCCCCACTCGTACGTGGTGAACGGCACCGATTCGCCCAGGTTGTACTTGGCCACGTACTCGGCGCCCTTCATGAAGCGGTCGTCCGCGTAGCCGTACAGGTCGATGCCCTGGTTCCAGGCCATCTCGCAGATGACGCCCATCCACCCGACGCCGACGCTGGTGTGGCCCTGGTCGCGGCCGCTCTCCTGCCACTGGCCGAGCCCGCCGGGGTGCAGGAACGGGACCGCGTTCATGATGGAGCCGTTGCCCTTGCCGTGCTTGAAGTACTCGACGGCCTGGTCGACCTTGGCGCGGTCGTCGCAGAGGATGCCGATGGCCAGCACTGAGGCCATGTTGCACAGGTCCCAGTTGGCCCAGTAGTTGGTGACGCAGGCGTCGTTGTGCTGCCTCAGGAACCGGTCGTTCATCGGGTAGAAGACCGTCAGCAGCATCTTCGTGAAGCGATCGAGGTCGAAGCCGGGGTAGCCGCGCATGATCTCGGCGGCGTTGGCGAGCTGCCAGCCGAGGATCCCGGCCGCCAGGTAGCGGTCGGCGTTGCCGGTGACCGCCTTGAGCGCGGCCGACCAGGCGTTGAGGATGTCGCGGGCGGCGTCGCCGTGCGCCTTCTCCCCGCTGATCTTCCAGCGCAGCGCGTTCTGGTAGGCGGCGGCCACGTCGATGGCGAGCTGGACGTGGTTCGCGCCCGTGCCGCCCCTGACCACCGTCTCGAGCGGGCGCGGCTTCCAGGTGCTCTTGGAGCGCCCGTTGGCCGTCAGCTTGTCCCAGCCGGCCTTCCACGGCTGGGCGCCGGCGTTCACCTGGGCCCGCATCCGGTCGAAGTCGGCCTGCGTGTGCAGCAGGCCGGGATGCTTGAAGGCCGCCGCGGCCGCGGGTGCGGCGGGCAGTACGGCGGCGGCGCCCGCGGTCGCGGCCGCCATCAGCACGCTCCGGCGGGAGGGCTGCGTGGTCATGGAGATCCTTCCTCAGGGGTCACTCTCGTCACAGGAGACCGCCGCGATGAGTCCGGATAACACAAATCTCAGACCCGGCTCCGCTGCGGGACCCGCTCCGGGTTCGCCGCCCTGGTGGCGTACTGGGGGACGGGGGCGCGGTCGTCGCCGGTGTCGCGGGTCAGGCCGTACCGGACGATGCCCCTGGCCGGGTCGGGTCCGGCCGAGATGTCGGCCCAGACCTCCTGCCAGGTCTTGGGCGCGACGGTGAGGTCGATGTCCGTGCCGCTCTCGTTGTTGCGGAAGGTGACCCGGCCGTCGAGGTAGTAGAACTCGTTCTGCCACATCTGCTGCTGCCCGCGCGGCAGCCGTACGAAGCCGGTCTCGGGCGAGCCCATCCAGGTCACGCCGGGCGCCTGTTCGTCGTCCATCCGCCGGCCGCCGCCCGAGGCGACGTGGAACAGCTTGCCCTTGAGCCCGGTCCAGGTCGCGGGCAGGAAGGCGCCGACGCGGTTGCGGTAGAGGATGCCCCAGCGGACCTGGACGTAGCCGCGGCCGGTGATGGTGACGTAGTCGCCCCGGTGGGTCATCGACGGGGCCCCGCCGTACCGGGAGTATCCGTGCTTGCCGCCGATGGCGACCGTGCCGCCGGGGCGCCTGGGCAGCGGGGCGGGCGGGCGGTTCCTGGGCGGCGCCTGGTCCACCGCGTCGACCGTCAGCCCGTACGGGTTCCGCGCGGGCCTGGCCGGGCGGCGCGAGGACGTGGGCGTGATCCGTGGTGAGGACACGGGCGAGGACGACACGACCGCGGGCGTGGCCTGCCGGGGCGGCGCGGGGTCGGGCAGGAGGGTCTGGACGACCACCGCTCCCCCGGCGAGCAGCGTGGCGCCGGCCGCGGTGACCGCGATCGGCTTGGTGGCCAGCGCCGAGCCCGCCGCCGCCTTGCCCTTGGCCAGCAGGCCGCCCTTGAGCGCGGGCGCGGCGGCCGTACGGGCGATCTCCAGCAGGCCGGCCGCGATGCCGGCGGGGACGGCCACCAGGCCGAGCCCGGCCAGCAGCCGCTCGGCGGGCACCAGGTCGGAGAGGTGCTCGCCGCAGACCGGGCAGTCGCGCACGTGCCGCGACAGCCGCTTGCGCCACAGGTCGGACGGGGCGCCGTTCCAGGTCTCCGCCACGGCGGCCAGCCCGGCGCAGCGCGGGCGGGCCGACAGCGCGCGCACCACCGTGCGGGCGGTCTCCAGGCGGCGCTTGGTGCGCTGGACGCGTACGGCGGCGTGCTGCTCGTTCGTCCCCAGCGCGGCGGCCAGCTCGGCCCTGGCCAGCTCGCCGGCCACCTCCATCCACCACAGCGCGAGCACCTCGCGGTCGTCGGCATCGAGCCAGCGGGCGGCCTCGGCGGCCTCCTTGCGCTGCCCGGACAGGCCGAGCCGGGTGACGGTGAGCGCGGCGAAGTCGGAGGCCGCGTCGGCCAGGCCCATCGCCTCGTCGATGGCGGCCAGCGCGGCGCCCGGGGCCTGCCGCCACTCGCGTACCTGGTTCAGGGCGACGGCGACGAGCCAGGAGCGGAAGCTGCCGGGGTCGCGCAGCCCGGACAGGCCGGTCACGACCCTGGCCATGCTCTCCTGCACGACGTCGTCCACGTCCGGGTGGCCGTTCATGGCGCGGCCCACGATGTTGTACACGAGCGGCAGATGGCTCGTGACCAGCTCGTCGATCGCGCCACGGTCGCCCGCCCTGGCGGCGATCACCGTTTCGACGTCGTACGTCGGCCGCGCGTACATTCATCACCTCGATCCGGAGCCCCCGCTGCTCCGATCAGGAGACAGGAGTGTCACCGATCCGACAACACAAAACGCGCATTGTTCCACTTATCGCCTACTAGGTGTCAATGCTCGCGTCAGGCGACTCCTCCGTTGGCGTAAAGAATCTGGCCGTTCACCCAGCGGGCCGGGCCGGCGAGGAAGGCGACCACCTCGGCCGGCGACCTTGCCGGTCACCGGCCGCCCGGCCGCGCTGACCGAGGCCGAGCGGGCGCTGCTCCTGCAATGGCTCGCCACGCCGGCGAAGGAGCGCGGCTGAAAGGCTCGCCGCGCACGGGGGCGAGGCTCACGGGTCGGCCGGATCGTGCTGCAGCGCCTTGGGCCGCTCGGCCTCGTCGCCGCCTCCGGGTGCCGAATCGGCGCCCCGGCCGGCGTACAGGCTGGTGAGCGTGACGGTGAGCAGGACCCCGACGATGACGCCGAGCGAGGCGAGGGTGGGGATCTCGGGCACCCACGCCCAGATGCCGTGCGCCCAGTGCAGGACCAGCTTGACGCCGATGAAGGCCAGGATGACGGCCAGGCCGTGGTTGAGGTGGCGCAGCTTGGCCAGCGCGTCCCGCAGCACGAAGTACAGCGCCCGCAGGCCCAGCAGCGCGAAGGCGTTGGTGGCGAAGACGAGGAAGGGGTCCTCGGTCACCCCGTAGACGGCGGGCACCGAGTCGACGGCGAAGACGATGTCGGTGGCGAACACCGCCACAGTGGCCAGGGCCAGCGGGGTGATCGCCAGGCGGCCGTGCTCGCGCACCATCAGGCGGAAGCCGCGGTAGTCGGCGGTGACCGGGACGAACCGGCGCAGCAGCCGGACGCTGCGCATGGAGGAGACGTCGACGTGCTGCTCCTCCCCCTTCAGCGCCTCCCTGAGCACCTTGCCCGCGGTGACGATCAGAACGGCCCCGAACAGCAGGAACGCCCACGTGCCGCTCTGCAGCGCCGCCGCCCCCAGCGCGATGAAGATCACGCGCAGCACGAGCGCCCCGATGATGCCGTACAGCAGCACCCGCTGGGTCAGCTCGTGCGGCACGGCGAAGGCCGTCAGCAGCAGCATGAACACGAACAGGTTGTCCACCGACAGCGACTTCTCCACCACGTATCCGGTGAAGAACTCCACCGCCACCCCGCCCCCGAAGACGCCCCACAGGTACGCGCCGAAACCCAGCGGGAGCACCAGGTAGAACGCGGACCAACCCAGGGCCTCGCGCATGTGGACCTCGTGCGGACGCCGGGTCAACACGATGTCGATCACCAGCAGCAGGAGCAGGGCGGCCACTGTGGCCACCCACAGGGAGACGGACGCGATGCTGCCCTGATCGGGCGCAGCCAGAAATGTCCCCGCGGACATGGAACCTCCTCGAACGTGCTCAGCCGTTCGAGGTCTCCTTCACCCGGGGGTAGCGGGCGGCCGTCCGGGGACGCATGGTACGTCCGTACTGACCGGATCGGCACTTGGGAAGTACTCCCCTCGCAGCCCCAGAGTAGGACATAACCCGTCAATGCTCCACAGCAGAGCCCGAACGGGGTCAGGTGATGGGGACGTCTTTGAACTTCCCGAGCCCCAGCAGGTCGAGGTCGGCCCGCTCGTCCACGCCCCTCAGGCCGGGCACGCGGTGAACCACCCTGAGCAGATCCGCCGGGACCACGTAGCGTCCATGATTCAGGACACGCCGTACACTTCCCTCTTGCCATGACTGGCGCTTTACGTGATGCTTTCAGATCTCTTGAGCGAAACGGCCGAAAGCTCCCAGAGGGCGGCGGCAACCAGAGAGGTAGTTCATCCCCGTGACCCGAGGCCCGTGGCCCCAGCAGCCCGCAGAATCACTGATGTCGATGTCCGTTGAGCCGCTGCTGACCAGGGACTACGACGCGGACCCCGCCTTCGTCCACGAGCGGCTGCGCAAGCGGTACGGCCCGGTCGCCCCGCTCGACGTCCTCGGAGTGCCGGTCTGGTTCGTCCTCGGCTACGAGGAGGTGCTCCGCGTCCTGCAGAACTCGGGCGGCGTCTGGACCAAGAGCGTGGACAGGTGGCGGGCCAACGTCGAGGGCCGGATTCCCGCGGACTGGCCGCTGCTGCCGGTGTTCCAGATCAACAACTCGGCGTTCGCCGAAGGGGCCGCGCACCGCCGGCTGCGCGACGCGTGGACCCACGCGCTGGCGCCGTTCCAGGACCACGCCCATCCGCAGGCCCAGCTGCTGGAGCAGGCCGTCGTGCAGTACGCCGACGACCTCATCGCCCTGCTGGCGGAGAATGGCCCCACGGGGTGGGCCGACCTGGCCGCCCAGTACGCGCGGCCGCTCCCGCTGATGGTCGCCAACCGCATGCTCGGCTTCACCGAGGCGCGCGGCGAAGAGGTCGTGATGGACATCTGGCGGATGGTCGACGCCGGGCCCGACGCCGGCGCGGCGTTCGAGCGGCTGTACGCGGCCATGATGGAGCTCGCGGCCGCCACGCGGGACCGGCCCGGCGAGGACCTGCCCTCCTACATGATCGCGGCCGCTCCGGACCTCACGCTGGACGAGCTGGCCCGCGAGCTGCTCATGCTGCCCGGCCTGCTCGACTTCACCGCCAGCCTGGTCTGCAACGTCGTCGTCGAGGTCGTCTCCAACCGGGACGTGCGGGCGAGCCTGTCGGTGGGCGCGATCGACGAGACGGTCAACCGGGTCGCGCTGCTCAAGCCGCCGATGGCCAACCTGACCTTCCGCTTCCCGAAGACCGACGTGAAGATGGGGAACTACACGATCGCCACCGGCGATCCGGTGATGCTCTCCGTCGCGGCCGCCCACGCCGATCCGCGCTTCGCCGGGGCGCTCGACCACGAGGCCATCCGCAGCACCCGCGCGCACCTGGCGTGGGGCGCCGGGCCGCACAGCTGCCTGGGGCACCGGCTGGCGACCCAGATCGCGACGATCGCGGTGCGCCGGCTCTTCAGCCGGCTAAGCAAGATCAAGCTCGCGCTCCCGGCCGACCAGCTGCCCTGGCGCTCCTCCCCCTTCATGCGCGCGCTACGGTCCCTGCCCGTCCAGTTCGAGCTCGCCGACGGCTACGTACCGGTGACCGAGCGCCCCATCGGCGGCCCCGACGCGTCCGCAGCGCCGCCGTCCGCGGCGGGCGAGGTCCAGGCCGGGGCGCCGTCGGCCCGGACCGGCGGGCTGTGGAACTTCCTGCGCGGGCTGCGCCTCAAGCGCTGAGCCGCCGGCCGGCGCGCGGCCGTCAGGCCGGGTCCTTGATCTCGCAGATCACGGCGCCGGCCGCCAGCGTGGCCCCGACCTGGGCGGACATGCCGACGATGGTCCCGGCCTTGTGAGCCGTGAGCGGCTGCTCCATCTTCATGGCCTCCAGGACGACGATGGTGGCCCCGGCGGCCACGTCGTCGCCGTCGGCGGCCAGCACCTTGACGATGGTGCCCTGCATCGGGCTGACCAGGGCGTTCCCGCTGACGGCGGCCTTGGCCGCGCGGGCGCCCCGCTTCTCGCGCCGGGCAACCGGGCCGGCCGCGCGCGGCCGCGCCGCCCCGGCGGGGAGCACGACCTCCAGCCGCCGGCCCGCCACCTCGACGGTGATCCGCTCGCGCTCGCCCTGTTCCGGAGCCTCGGCGGGCACGCCGTCATAGGGGGCGATCCGGTTGTCGAACTCGGTCTCGATCCACCGGGTGTGCACCGTGAAGGGCTCACCGGTGAACGCCTCCTGTTCCACCACGGCCCGGTGGAACGGCAGCACGGTCGGCATGCCGTCGATCCCGAACTCGGCCAGCGCCCGGCGGGCACGCTGCAGGGCCTGCTCGCGGGTGGCTCCGGTGACGACCAGCTTGGCGATCAGCGAGTCGAAGGAGCCGGGCACCGTCTCGCCCTGCTCGTACCCGGCGTCGAGGCGGACTCCAGGGCCGGAGGGGGCGCGCCAGCCGGTGATCGTGCCGGGGGCGGGCAGGAAGTTTCGCCCCGCGTCCTCGGCGTTGATCCGGAACTCGATCGAGTGGCCGCGCGGCTCCGGATCGCCGTAGCCGAGCTCCTCCCCCGCCGCGACGCGGAACATCTCGCGCACCAGGTCGATGCCGGTGACCTCCTCGGTGACCGGGTGCTCCACCTGCAGGCGGGTGTTGACCTCCAGGAAGGAGACCGTGCCGTCCTGGCCGACGAGGAACTCGCAGGTCCCGGCGCCGACGTAGCCGGCCTCGCGCAGGATCGCCTTGGAGCTGTCGCGCAGCAGGGCCTCCTGGCCGGCGGTGAGGAACGGCGCGGGCGCCTCCTCGACCAGCTTCTGGTGGCGGCGCTGCAGCGAGCAGTCGCGGGTGGAGACCACGACCACGTTGCCGTGCGCATCGGCCAGGCACTGGGTCTCCACGTGGCGGGGCCGGTCCAGGTAGCGCTCCACGAAGCACTCGCCCCGCCCGAACGCGGTCACGGCCTCGCGCACGGCGCTGTCGTACAGGTCGGGGATCTCCTCGGGGGTACGGGCCACCTTCAGCCCCCGCCCGCCGCCGCCGAACGCGGCCTTGATCGCGATGGGCAGGCCGTGCTCCGCCGCGAACGCCAGCACCTCCTCGACCCCGGCCACGGGGTCCGCCGTCCCGGCCACCAGGGGCGCGCCGACCTTCTGGGCGATGTGCCTGGCCTGCACCTTGTCGCCGAGCGCGGTGATCGCCGCGGGCGGCGGCCCGATCCACACCAGCCCGGCGTCGATGACCGCCCGGGCGAAATCGGCGTTCTCGGCCAGGAACCCGTACCCGGGGTGCACCGCGTCGGCGCCCGACCGGGCGGCCACCTCGATGATCTTCTCGATCGACAGGTACGTCTCCCCCGGCGTGGCGCCGCCCAGCGCGTACGCCTCGTCGGCCATCCGCACGAAGAGCGCGTCGCGGTCCTGGTCGGCGTAGACCGCCACGCAGGCGATGCCGGCGTCGCGGCAGGCCCGGACGATCCGGACGGCGATCTCGCCGCGGTTGGCGACGAGCACCTTGCGCAAGGTCGTGCTCACAGGGATCCTCCAAGACTCCATCGCGACTCCCGCCATCCGCGGGGGCCGGTCACCAGGGGGCGGCGCAGCAACGGGCGACGCGCGGGCGAGCCGCCGGGGGCCGGCTCGGGAACGTCGTCGTGCGCGGCGGCACGCAGCGCCACGACGAGGGCGGCCAGCTCTTCCGGCGACGGATTGCCCTTGTCGACCTGCACGTTGACATGCACGTTGACGTGCACGGGCACGTTCACAGCGGGATGTTCCCGTGCTTCTTGGGCGGCAAGGCGTCGCGCTTGCCGCGCAGCAGCCGCAGCGCGCGGGTGACCTCGCGCCGGGTCTCGCTCGGCGCGATCACCGCGTCCACGTAGCCGCGCTCGGCCGCCAGGTAGGGGGTGGCGAGGGTGTCCTCGTACTCCCGGACCAGCTCGGCCCGCAGCGCGTCCGGGTCGTCGGCGGCGGCCAGCCGCTTGCGATGCAGGAGGTTGACCGCGCCCTGGGCGCCCATCACCGCGATCTGCGCGGTCGACCAGGCCAGGTTCACGTCCGCGCCCAGGTGCTTGGAGCCCATCACGTCGTACGCCCCGCCGTACGCCTTGCGGGTGATCACCGTGACCAGCGGGACCGTGGCCTCGCCGTAGGCGTACAGGAGCTTGGCGCCGCGCCGGATGATGCCGTTCCACTCCTGCTCGGTGCCGGGCAGGAAACCGGGCACGTCCACCAGCGTGAGAACCGGGATGCTGAACGCGTCACAGGTGCGCACGAACCGGGCGGCCTTCTCCGAGGCGTCGATGTCCAGCGTGCCGGCCAGCCGCATCGGCTGGTTGGCCACCACGCCCACCGACCGGCCCTCCACGCGCCCGAACCCGACCACGATGTTGGGCGCGAACAGCGGCTGCACCTCCAGGAACTCGCCGTCGTCCAGCAGCGCCGCGATGACCTCGTGCATGTCGTACGGCTGGTTCGGCGAGTCCGGCACCAGCGCGTCCAGCGCCAGATCGTCGGCGCCGAGCTCCAGATCGGCCTCGAACTCGGCCTGCGGCGGCTCGTCCAGGTTGTTCTGCGGCAGGTACGACAGCAGCGCCCGGGCGTGATCGAGCGCGTCCTCCTCGTCCTGGGCCAGGTAGTGGGCGATGCCGCTGCGGCTGTTGTGCACCCGGCCGCCGCCCAGCTCCTCGAAGGTGACCTCCTCGCCGGTGACGGTCTTGATGACGTCCGGGCCGGTCACGAACATGTGCGACGACTCGTCCACCATGATCGTGAAATCCGTCAGGGCCGGCGAGTAGACGTGGCCGCCCGCGCACGCGCCCATGATGAGGGAGATCTGCGGGATCACGCCGGAGGCCCGGATGTTGCGGCGGAAGATCTCGCCGTACAGGCCGAGCGAGACCACGCCCTCCTGGATGCGCGCCCCGGCGCCCTCGTTGATGCCGATGATCGGCACGCCGTTCTTCATGGCCAGGTCCATGACCTTGCAGATCTTCTGCCCGTACACCTCGCCCAGGCTGCCGCCGGCCACCGTGAAGTCCTGCGAGAACACGCACACCTGGCGGCCCTCGACCGTCCCGTAGCCGGTCACCACGCCGTCGCCGTACCCGAGTCCGCCACGGGCCAGCGCGTCCAGCTCCACGAACGAGCCGGCGTCCAGCAGCCGCTCGATCCGCTCCCTGGCGGTCAGCCTGCCCTTCGCGTGCTGCTTGGCTGCCGCGCGGGCCTCACCCACGTGAACTGCCTCGTCCAACCGCTCTTTGAGGCGGGCCAGGCTGCCCGCGGTGCCCTGCGCTGACATTCACCACCACCGGTAAGACTCAGTTTCATATTGACGATACTCAGTTTCGCATCCTTGGATACCCCTAACTTTGGAGACAATGGCCACATGCCGACACCGCCCATCAGCCAGCGCCTCGCCGAAGCCGCCGTGGCGCTGTTCGACGAGCACGGCTACGACCAGACCACCGTCGACGACATCGCCGCGCGAGCAGGCGTGAGCCGCAGCACGTTCTTCCGCTACTACCGCTCCAAGGAAGACGCGATCTTCCCCGACCACGACACCCTGCTGGAACGGATCGCCGCCAGGCTGCGGGCCTCCACCGCCGACACCGCGATCGTCGCCATCACCGACGCGGTGCGCATCGTGCTCGCCCACTACGTCGACGACGCCGAGGTGTCGCTGCGCCGCTACCGCCTGGTCCGCCGGGTGCCGGCGCTGCGCGACAGGGAGATCGCCAGCGTGGCCCGCTACCAGCGGCTGTTCCGCGAGTTCGTCGGCGAATGGCTGGGCGACTCCCCCGACGCCCGCCTGCGCGCCGAGCTCATGGCCGCCTCCGTCGTGGCCGCGCACAACCAGGTCCTGCGAGGGTGGCTGCGCGCGGGCGGCACGTACGACCCCTCCGGTCCTCTCGACCACGCGCTCCGGTACGTGATCGCCACCTTCCGGCACCTGGAGCAGCCGCAGGAGAAGGGCGAGGAGATCGTCGTCGCCACCTTCAGCCGCGCGGCCTCGCCCCAGGACGTCATGGCCGCCATACAACAGCACCTGGAGTCCTCCACATGACGGTGGAAGGCGCAACCCCTTATTGACCCCCCTTTTTTCTGTCGGGGGGCTCAGCGGGCGAGGCCCGCGTTACGGGCGCGGATGACGGCCTCGGTGCGGTCGGCGACGTGCAGCTTGGCGAAGAGGTGCCGGCCGGGGAGCTCCCGCCCCGGCGCAAGGCCGCCATCCACCGCGACCCGGGCCGGTCCGGCGTCCCCGCCAGCCGTTTTCGCGGCACCGCGCTCGGGGGACACCGCACGCACCCCGGGCCAGGCCGGCGTCAGGGCTTCATCAGCCTGCGGGCGATCACCCGCAGGGCGAGGACCTCGTCGGCGCCCTCGAAGATGGACAGCACGCGCGCGTCCACGAACAGCCGTGAGATGCCGTACTCCTCCGCGTACCCGTAGCCGCCGTGCAGCTGCTGAGCCTCCCTGGTGACCCATTCGGCCGCCCGGCAGGCGAGCTGCTTCACCTGCGCGGCCTCCAGTTGGCCGTCGCCGGCCGTCACGGCCCGAGCCGCCGCGAACGCGAAGGCCCGGCAGGCGGCGATCAAGGCGGCCATCCTGGCGATCTTGGCGCGGGTCAGCTGGTAGTCCGCGAGCGGCCGGCCGAAGACCGGCCGCTGCCGCGCGTAGTCCACGGCCAGCTCCAGCGCCGACTGCATGACCCCGACGGCCCTGGCGGCGGTCTGCAGCCGCGCGTTGGCGAACGCCTGCATCTGCAGGTAGAAGCCGCGCCCGAGGCCGCCCTCCCCGCCGATCAGGTCGGCCGCGGGGACGCGCCAGCCGTCGAAGCGCACCTCGAACGAGTGCATGCCCCGGTAGCCGAGCGTGCTGATGGCGCGCCCCTCGACGGACCCGCCGCCCTCCTGGGTGAGGCGCCATTCGCGGCCGGGGAAGGAGGGCTTGTCCACCACGAAGAGCGACAGGCCCCGGTGCCCGGCCGGGTCGGTACGGGCCAGGACGAGGAGGTAGTGGGCGCGACCGGCGAACGTGCACCAGGTCTTGACGCCGTTCAGCACCCATTCGTCGCCGTCGCGGGTGGCGCTCGTGGCGATCCGGGCGACGTCGGACCCGAAGTCGGGCTCGGTCACCGCCACGGCGCACAGCCTCTCCCCCGAGGCGATCATCGGCAGCCAGCGCCGTTTCTGCTCCTCGGTGCCGCCGCGGACGATCGCGGTGGCGATGATCTCGGGCCGCGTGATGAGCGAACCGGCGGCGCCCAGCGAGGCCCGGGACAGCTCCTCGGTGACGACCAGCATGGCCGCCGGCGTGGCGGCCGGCTCGTCGCCCTCGGCGCCGCCGCCGTACTCGGCCGGGATCGACAGCCCGAAGCAGCCCATGTCGGCGAGCCCGTCGATGATGTCGGCGGGGATGTCCTCGTCGTCGCGGTGGATCCGGTCGGCGACGGGGGCGATGCGGTCGGCGGCGAACTCGCGGAAGGCGGCGCGGACCAGCTGCAGCTCGGCGGACAGGTGCCGCGGCCCCGCCTCGCGGGTGGCCAGCACGCGCTCGGCCACGCGCTCCAGGAACGCCGGGTCGCGACCTGCGGCGACGTGCGCGGCGACACCCTCCAGGGCCGTCCCGTCCACGCCCCACAGGGACTCCCTGCCGGTCAGGCGGCCGGTCAGGTCGGCGGCGACGTCGGCGGCGTAGAGCAGCGCCAGGTCCGCGTCGTGGTCGAGCAGCTCGCCCGCCGCCGCCACGGCCGCCGACATCGACGCCACGTCGTAGGCCACGGCCTGGTCCCGTTCGGCGGAGGCGACGTGGGCGGCGGCCGCGCCGACGACGCCCCGCAGGGCCTCGACCAGGGCACGGGCGCGGCCGGGCTCCGCCCCCTCACTCATGCTCGATCGCCAGCGTGCTGTGGGGCTCGTCGTCCTGGCCGAACACGCCCAGCGTGTCCGCGTCGATGCGCCGCAGCAGCGTGGGCCGGCCGCAGAACAGGGGCTTGCGATTGCGGTGCCGCACGCGCGCCACGGGCCTCTGACGCCCCTCCAGGCGCAGGACCTCCGCCAGGGCGAGCGTCATCAGGGGCCCGTGCACCACCAGGCCGGGGTAGCCCTCGACGCGGGTGGCGTAGGGCCAGTCGTAGTGGATCCGGTGGGGGTTGGCCGTCGCCGCGCTGAAGCGCATCAGCAGCGTCGGGTCCGTGGCGAACCGCCAGCCCCGCTCCCCCGCCCGGGTGAATGGGGCGCCGGCGGGCGCCAGTGCCGCCGCGGGCTCGGCCGGGGGTGCCTCGGACGGGAGGGCCCCGGCCTCGCGGTAGATGAGGTCCTGCCGCTCCTCGACGGCGAGCCGGTCGTGCTCGTCGTACAGCCGGATGGAGACGACCACGACGACCAGCCGGCCCGAGCGCCCGGACTTCTCGGTGACCGACTCCACGCGCGCCTCACGGCGTACGGTGCCGCCCACCGCGAGCGGGGCGTGGAAGGCGACCTCGCCGCCCGCGAACATCCGCCGCGGCAGCTCCACCGGAGGCAGGAACGACCCGCGCGCCGGATGGCCGTCCGCGCCGAGCACGGACGAGACGGGCCAGCGGGCCAGGGCGAGCCAGTGCCACAGCGGCGGCAGCGCGTCCCCCGGGCCGATCGCGGGCGTGCCGTCGTCGAACAGCGCCGACAGCGCGGCGACCGGGCCCGGCTCCACGGTCTCCCTGGTGGTGAGGGTGTGCGGTGCCCAGCTCATGCGGACCTTTCCTGCTTTGTCCGGATGACGCCGTTCTTGCGCAGCGCCGCCAGATCCTTCGTGGACAGGCCCAGCTCGGCCCGCAGCACCTCGTCGGTGTGCCCGCCGACCGCCGGCGCCGCCTGCGGAGGCGCTTGCTCGCCGTCCATCACCAGCGGCGAACCGGGCGCCCAGTGCTCGCCGACCCCGGGCTGCGCGACCTTGCCCATCAGCGGGTTCCCGGGCAGCGTCGCGACCAGCTCCGTGAAGCTCCGGTATGTCGACCACAGCACGCGGGTGGCCCGCAGCGCCTCCTCGGCCTCGGCGAGCGTACGGGTCTCGAACCAGCCCGCGATCAGGTCGCCGAGGACCCTGCGGTGCCGGTAGCGCGCGGACTCCTCGCCGAAGTCGACCCCGAGGGCGGCGGCCAGCGCGGAGACCACGCCGGTGAGGCCGGTGGCGGCGAGCAGGTCGCGCCAGTGCCCGCCGGTGAGCGCCACGACCATCAGCCGCCCGCCGTCGGCGGTGGCGAAGTCCCGGCCGAAGGTGCCGTAGACGTGGTTGCCGACCCGCTCGCGCGGCGTGCCGCTCAGCTGCGCCTCGGCGAGGTAGCCGAGGCTTCCCGCCGCTGCCAGGGCGACGTCCTCCAGCGCGACCCGCACCTGCTGCCCCTCGCCGGTGCGGACGCGGTGCCGCTCCGCGGCCAGCAGCCCGACCGCCAGATAGAGGCCGGCGGCCAGGTCCCAGGCGGGCACCACGCCGTTCACCGGCTGCGCCGCGTCCTCCGGACCGGTCAGCAGGGGGAATCCGGTCGCCGCCTGGATCGTGTAGTCGACCGCGGTCCCGCCGTCGCGGCGGCCGGTGAGCAGCACGTGGATCACGTCGGGGCGGCGGGCGCGCAGCGCCTCGAAGGTCAGCTCCGGGTGCCGGTCGGAGTTGCTGATCACGATCCCGCCGCGCGGTCCCCCGCCGACGACCAGATCGGCGACGAGCCGGCGCCCCTCCTCCGCGGACAGGTCCACCTCGACGGCGCGTTTGCCCTTGTTGAGCCCCGACCAGTACAGGCTCGTGCCGCTCTCGGCCAGCGGCCAGCGGGTGCGGTCGGGGGCCCCGCCGATCGGCTCGACCCGGATCACATCGGCGCCCAGCTGCGCCAGCGTCATCCCGCTCAGCGGCGTGGCCACGTAGCTGGAGAGCTCGACGACGCGCAGCCCGTCCAGCGGTCGCGCGGCGCTCGTCATCTGCCCTCGCCCTCGGTGCGGGGCCCGTCGCCGTCGATCTCGTCGCGCACCCGACCAACCTAACCGAAGCGGTCGCGGGCCCGATCGGCGCACTCGCTAGCATCCGTCCTCAGACGGACTGAAAGGCACGGCATGAGTGAGTTCCCCCTGTGGCCCACGACCGGCGAGGCGACCATCACCGCCTTCCCCGTACGGCACGACGGCCCCAGCCCGGCCGTCGTGGTCCTCCCCGGCGGCGCCTACCACCACCTCGCCGACCACGAGGGCGCGCCGGTCGCGCGGTGGCTCAACTCGCTGGGCATCGCGGCGTTCGTCCTGCGTTACCGGATCGCGCCGCACCGCCACCCGCTGCCCCTGCTCGACGCCGCCAGGGCGGTGCGCTGGGTCCGGCACCACGCCGCGTCGACCGGCGTGGACCCGGCCCGCGTGGGGGTGCTCGGCTTCTCCGCGGGCGGTCACCTGGCCGGGCTGCTCGCCACCGAGGCGGGCTCCATGCTGCCGGAAGGCCCGCACGACGACGTCGACCGGGCCGACCCCCGCCCCGGGCTCGCCGTGCTCTGCTATCCCGTCGCGGCGCTCACCGGACCGGCCGCGCACCAGGGCTCCGCCGCCAACCTGCTCGGCCAGGACGCCCCCGAGTCCGTACGCGCCGAGCTGTCGCTGCCCGGTCGCGTCGGCCCGGCCACGCCGCCCATGTTCCTGTGGCACACGGCCGACGACGAGGCGGTCCCCGTCGAGAACACCTTCCAGGTCGCCGGGGAGCTCGCCCGCCACCGGATCCCCATGGAGGTCCATGTCTATCCCAGCGGCCGGCACGGGCTGGGGCTGGCCGACACCGATCCCGTCGTGGGCGACTGGACCAGCCGCTGCGCCGCCTTCCTGCGCGCCCGAGGCTGGTGAGCGCGCCGGCCGACGGCCCCGGATCAGCGGCCGTCGTCGCTAGGTCCAGCGGGTGAGCTTCTCCGGGTTGCGGACCGCCCAGACGCGGTCGATGAAACCGCCCGCGATCGTCACCGATACCACGGCGAGGGTGCGTCCCACCCCGTCGCGGGCCACCAGCCCCGCCTGCCCGTTCACGGTGGCCGGCTCGATGGTCAGGTCGGGTTGCCGCCGGCGCACGCCGAGGAGGAGCCTGGCGATCGCGTCGGCTCCGTGGACGGGCCGGAGCGTCGCGCTGACCACGCCGCCGCCGTCGGTGACGGCGGTCGCGTCCGGGTCGAGGAGCCCGACGAGGGCCGTCAGGTCGCCGTTCTCCCAGGCGGACTTGAGCGCGGCGACGACGCGCGTACGTTCCTCGGAGGGGACGTGGCCGTGACCGCGTGCCCGGACGCGGCGTCGGGCCGAGGAGGCGAGCTGGCGGCAGGCCTGCGGCGAGCGGCCCATGATCGCGCCGATCTCGGCGAAGGTGTACCTGAACACGTCGTGCAGGACGAACGCGACCCGCTCTGCCGGGGTCATCGAATCGAGGACGACGAGCAGCGCCATGCCGATCGACTCGTCCAACGAGACCCGGTCGGCCGGATCGGCGGGGCCGTCCGAGACGGTCTGGCTGGTCCACCGGGTCGAGTCCGGGACGGGCTCGGGCAGCCACTCGCCCACGTACCGCTCGCGTCTGGCCCGCGCGGAGCCGAGGACGTCGAGGCAGATCCTGCTCACCGTCGTGACGAGCCAGCCGGTCGGAGAGCCGACCTGGGACCGGTCCCCCAGCGCGTACCACCGCGCGTAGGCCTCCTGAACGGCGTCCTCCGCCTCCGACACCGAGCCGAGCAGGCGGTAGGCGACGTTCACGAGCAGCTCCCGGTCCGCCGCCGGGAACGTCATGCCGGGCGCCCCCATCGATGTGCTCCTCACAAAGGTACTGACGAAACACCACCCCGGAATGTGACGCGGCGCAGACCTCACGTTTTACGCGGCTGCGTCGTCACCAGCTGTGGGGGCGGGAACGGCCTCCCCCGCGGAAGGAGGGACTGCCATGATCGACGTAACAGTGATCGTCGTCGCCATCGCGGCCAACGCCGGGATCGCGATTGCCGACTTCGCCCGCGCGAAGTTCGTCCTGAACAATTCGGCCGAGGTCGGCGTCCCCCCGTCCTGGCTTCCCATGCTGGGCGCGCTCAAGGCGGCCGGCGCCGCGGGCCTGCTGCTCGGGCTCCTCGGCGTGCCCGTCATCGGGGTCCTGGCGGCGGCCGGGCTCGTGCTGTTCTTCGTCGGAGCCCTCGTCGCCCACGTCCGCGCCGGCGCGTACCGCAAGATCGCCTTTCCTGCGCTCTTCCTGGCTCTGGCGGTGGGCGCGCTCGTTCTCGGGCCGGCCGGGTGACCGCAGGGCTACCCGTGCCAGATCCGCAGATAGGCCTCGCGGTAGCCGCGCGGGTCCCAGGACGTGGCGTCGTCCACGTTCGCCTCCGTGGTCAAGTGCACCGGCGTCACGTAGCCGCTCGGCGGGCTCCCTGCGAACGCGCGGTTGAACTCGTCGACGATCTGGCTGCCCTGCGCGTTCAGCGGCTCCGGGACGGTCGCGTGCTGGAACTGCCGGGCGCGGATCCGCTGGAACGCCGACGGGTCGCCGTCCCCGGCGCCGATGGAGTAGGGCGGCCCCTTGCCGGGCCGGCCGGCGGCGCGCAGCGCCGGAGCGGCGTCGGCGAAGTAGACGTCGTTGATGGCGACCGAGTACGTCCACCGGTCCCCGAAGCGTGACAGCAGGGACGAGACCTGCTGCGGCGTGCGGCTGCCCGCGTCGGGGAGCGGGATGTTCTCGTAGGAGAGGAGCCGGATGCCGGAGCAGGTCGCCAGGGCCTCCTTGATGAGCCGGGACTTGTTCTCGGCGAACGGGATCGAGGAGTCGGTGAAGATCACGACGCCGGCCCTGCCGTTCGACCTGGCGATGATCCAGTACGCGCTGATCCGCGCCACGTCCTCCACCCGGCTCGTGACGTTGGTGAAGAGCCGGGGGTCCGCGCTGGGGCCCGGCGACTTGGTCGCGTGCCAGCCCACGAGCTGGATCCCGGCGGCGTTGGCCTGCTTGATCTGCTGCGCCACGGCCCCCGGGTCGAACCCGCCGAGGACGATGCCCGACGGCCGCAGGGCGATCGCCTCGCCCAGGGCCACCCGGATCCCGGCGGGGGTGCCCTGCCCGTCGATCACGCGGAAGCTCCACCGTACGGACCGGGCGGCCTCCCGCACGCCCTTGGCGGTGCCGGCCACGCCGGGGTTGGTCATGGTCGCGGCGACGAAGACGATGCTCTTGCCCGGGACGGCGCGCGGCCCGGTCGTGGGGCCGCCCCAGGGCACGTTCATCGACTCGGCCCGAGCGACCGCCTGCCTGGCGGTGTGGACCACCTCGTGGCACGGCCCCGCCCCTCCGGGCGCGGGAGGCGGGGCGCCCGAGCAGCCGGCCGAGCAGCCGCCCGTGATCAGCGCGATGGCCACGAGGCGGGCGAGGTTCATGGCCGGCTCCTCGCCCGGACGGTGTGCGCCCGGCGCCGCACGGAGTAGCCGGCCAGGCCGACCGCGATGAGCAGGGTGGCGCCGTTGAACAGCGGGGTCACCCAGAAGTCCGCGCCCAGCTGGCTGATGCCGGACAGCCCGATGGCCAGGACCGCGATGGCGACGACCGTGCCCCAGGCGTTGGCCCGCCCGGGCTTGATCGTGGTGGAGCCGAGCAGCGCGGCGACGAACGCCGGCAGCAGGTAGTCGAGCCCGACGCTCGGGTTGCCGATCTGCTGCTGGGCCGCGAGGAGCACGCCCGCGAAGCCGGTCACCAGGCCGGATCCGGCGAAGGCGAGCACGACGTACCGGCGGATCGGGATCCCGACCAGCTCCGCCGCCCGCGGGTTCGAGCCGATGACGTAGAGGTAGCGGCCCACGGGAAGGCGTTCCAGCGCGAGCCACAGCACGCCGGCCAGGGCGAGCACGTAGAAGGCGGGCGTCGGCACGCCGAGGAGCGTCGAGTCGTACAGGTCGGTGAGGCCCTCGGGCAGGCCCTGCGGGCCGGGGAAGATCCGGGCGCCCTGGGTCACCCAGCCCGTGACGGCGTACAGGATGCTGCCGGTGCCGAGGGTCGCGATGAACGAGTCGATGCGCGCGAACTCCACGAGCAGGCCGTTGACCGCGCCCACCGCCAGCCCGCCGGCGAGGACGGCCAGGCAGGCCTCGGGCCACCGCCGGCCGGCGTTCACGACCAGCACCAGCGTCATGACGTGCGCCAGGCCCAGGCCGTAGCCGATGGACAGGTCGAAGTTCCCGGTGATGATGGGGAGCATCGCGCCCAGCGCCAGGACCGCGGTGATCGAATAGGCGGAGACGATCGCGGTCAGGTTGGCCATGGTGGGGAACGTGTCCGGCAGCGCCAGCGCGAACGCGGCGAACAGGATGACCGCCAGCGCGAGCAGCCCGTACCCGCCGATCAGGTGGCGGGCGGAGAGCCGTCTCCGGGGTGTGAGCTCGTTTCTCAGCAACGGTCCGTCCCAGGGGCGGCCCCAGGGGCGGCCGTCGCCGCCCGGGTGAGGGCGGCCACGGTGAGGGCGTCGCCGCTCAGCTCGGCGCTCACCGTTCCGCGCACGAACACGAGCGCGCGGTCGCACATGTGCGCGACCTCCTCGAAGTCGGCGGAGACCAGGAGCGCGGCCGCCCCGGCCGCCAGGGCCTCGTCGAGCAGCCGGTGGATCTCGGGTTTGGCGCCGACGTCGACCCCGGCGGTGGGCTCCTCCAGGATCAGGAGCCGCCGGCGGGCCTCGATCCAGCGGCCGATCAGCACCTTCTGCTGGTTTCCGCCGGACAGGGCGGCGAACGGCGTCTCCGGGTCGGCGGGGCGGACGCTCAGGCGTTCGACGAGCGCCGCCGTCTCGGCGCGCTCGCGGCGCGGGCTGAGCGGGCTCAGCGGCGACCGGCCGCGCGCGCCGGGGTTGACCAGCAGGTTCTCCCGCACGCTCAGGTCCGCGGCGCCCCCTTCCTCCTGCCGGTTGCCGGACACGAAGCCGACCCCGGCGCCGACGGCCGCCGCGACCGAGGCCGGCCGGTACGGGCCGCCGGCGAGCAGCACGCGGCCCGCCCGCATGGGGTACGCGCCGGCCAGCGCGCGGCCCAGGTCCACGTGCCCGGCTCCCGTGAGCCCGACGAGGCCCAGCGACTCGCCGGAGCGCAGGTCGAACCCGACCGGGCCCGCCCGGCCGGCGCACACGCCGTCCAGGCTCAGCAGGACCTCCCCCGGCCCGCCGGCCCGGCGCCGGTGGGCCCCGGCCTCCTGCCGGCCCTCTCCCCTCTCCTCCCGCCCGTCCTCCCGCCCGACGATGTCGCGCACGAGGTCGGCCTGGGCCCGGCCGGCGACCGGCCCCAGGCTGACGAGGCGGCCGTCACGCAGGACGGCGACCCTGTCGGCGATCCGGTAGACCTCGTCGAGCCGGTGGCTGACGTACAGGATCCCGTGGCCGCGGTCCCGGAGCGTCCGCAGGACGTCGAAGAGGCGCTCGCTTTCGGTGGCGGACAGGGAGGCGGTCGGCTCGTCCAGCACGATGATCTCCGCGCGCGTGCCCAGCGCGCGGGCGATGGCCACCAGCGAGCGCTCCGCCCGCGTCAGGTGCGCGATCGGCTCGCCCGGGCCGAGGTGGCCGGCGACGATCCCGAGGGCGTCCAGGCAGCGGCGGCGTACGGCGCGCCAGGAGATGAGGCCGCCGCGCCGGGCGTATCCCATGCCGAGGGCGATGTTCTCCGCGACGGTCATCCACTCCACGAGGCCGAGGTCCTGGTGGATGAACGCCATGGCGGCGCAGGCGGCCGGGCTGCCCAGCGGTTGGCCGGCCACGACGACCTCTCCCCCGTCGGCGTGGTGGACGCCGGCCAGGATCTTGATCAGCGTCGACTTGCCGGCGCCGTTCGCGCCGAGCAGGGCGAGGACCTCGCCGCGGCGGAGCTCGAGATCCACTCCCCGCAGCGCGTGGATGCCGCCGAAGCGCTTGCGGAGCCCCCGGATCCGGACGAGCGGATCCGGGCCGGCCGCCGGCTCCGGCTGGAGGCGCAGGTCACTCGCCATCGGGCCGGCGCGATTCCCACGCTTTGACGATCTGCGACCTGGACGAGAAGTTCAGCTTGCGCAGGACGTTCTCGACGTGGCACTCCGCGGTGCGCTGGGCGATGACCAGGGTCTCGGCGATCTCCTTGTTGCTCATGCCCTGCGCGACGAGTCCGGCGATCTCCCGTTCCCTGCGGGTCAGGATGGACGTGGCGTCGGATTCCGGCTGGGCGCTCTCCGCGCGCCGCGCGGGCTTCTCGTCCAGCGCGTAGGCGGCGGCCTGCTCGGGGGTGAGCTCCGCGCCGCGGTCGAAGGCGGCCTTGAACGCCCGTTCGGTGAGGTGCCGCCGCAGGTCGGACTCGCACCGGTAGTGGGCGCCGGCCAGGTGCGCGAGCCCGGGCAGCGACGTGCCGATCGACTGCCAGACCATGTGGGCGGCGCCCAGCATCCGGGCGGCCTGCTCGTACTGCTCGTCATCGGTCAGGATCCAGGCCAGCCCCTCCAGGCACTGGGCGAGGCCGAGATGGTCGTTGCAGCGCAGCTTCAGCCGCACGGCGTCCCGCATCATGGCCACGGCATCCCGGGGGGCGCCCCGCCGCCGCCGGTCGAGGGCCGCGACCCACAGCGCGTACGAGATCGACCATTCGGCGTTCGCGTGCTCGGCCGTCTCCAGCACCTCCTCGCAGAGCGCCGTGGAGCGCGGGTCGTCCATGAGGACGGCGGTCATGGCCAGCTGGAAGAGGGCCACCCACGCGTGGCCCCGATGGCCGAGGGCGCGGCGGCGGGCCAGCGCCTCGTCCAGGAGCTCCATGGCCCGGGAGAAGTCGCCGGCCTGCAGCGCGGCGAACCCGGTGATGTGCAGCGCGCCGGCGAGCTGGGCCTCGTCCCCGAGCCGCTCCGCCAGCGCCTGGCACTCCTCCAGCAGCGGCTTGGCGGCCTGCGCGTCGCCCCGCAGCAGCACGAGCCACGCGTCGACCCACAGGGCCTTGGCCCGCCCGGAGCCGTCCTCGGGCTCCTGCTCCAGCGCCCGTTCCAGCCAGTGGTGGCCTTCGCTCGGCGAGCTCCACGAGAGCCGGTGGCTCCACATCGCGGCGGCGATCTCGCGCGCGGCCCACGCCTCGCCGGGCTCGCTCAGGCAGAACTCCAGCGCGGCCCGCACGTTCCCCTGCTCCTGGCTGAGACGCCCGAGCCAGTCCATCTGGTGCTCGCCGAACCACTCGTCCTCCGAGCGCGCCGCCAGCCGGCGGCACCAGTCGCGGTGGCGCAGCCGCAGGGCCCGGTCCTGGCCGGAGGCGACGAGCCGCGTCCACCCGTACTGGCGCAGCGTGTCGAGCATCTCGAAACGTACGGCGGGGCCCTGCCCGCGGCGCTGCACGATCGACTTGTCCACCAGCTGGGTCAGCAGGCCCGTGAGGTTCTCCGGGGCGGTCCCGTCCCCGGAGCACACGTGCTCGATCGCGTCCAGGCCGCAGCCGCCGGAGAAGACCGACAGCCGCTCCCACAGGGTCCGCTCGTCCTCGGAGCAGAGGTCGTAGCTCCAGTCCACCAGCGCCCTGAGCGTCTTCTGGCGCGGCGGCGCGGTGGTGGGACCGGTCGTCAGCAGCCGGAACCGATCGTCGAGACGCTCCAGGATCTGGTCCACGGACAGGACCAGGACGCGTACCGCCGCGAGCTCGATGGCCAGCGGGATGCCGTCCAGCCGCCGGCACAGCCGCACCACCGCCGCGCTGTTGGCCTCCGTGACCCGGAACTCGTGCACGGCGGAGGCGGCCCGGTCCTCGAACAGGCGCACCGCCTCGTTCTCCAGGGCGCCGTCCATCGACAGCTCGGCCTGCTCCGGCACGTTCAGCGGCGGAACGTCGAGGATCAGCTCCCCCGGGACGTGCAGCGCCTGCCGGCTGGTGGCCAGGATGCGCAGGTCGGGGGCCATCGCCAGCAGATCGCCGGCCAGGGCGGCTACCTGGGGCAGCAGGTGCTCGCAGTTGTCCAGCACCAGCAGCAGCCGTTTGTCGTGCAGGTATTCGGCGAGAGAGGCCGGATCCTGCCGGGGGCAGCCGACGGCGTCGGCGACCGTCTCGGCGAGCAGGGCACCGGCCACCAGCGGAGCCAGGTCGACCAGCCAGACCCCGTCGTCGAACTCCCGCGACATCTCCGCCGCGATCCGCCGCGCCAGCCGCGTCTTGCCCACGCCGCCGACGCCGGTGAGCGTCAGGATCCGGCCCGCGGTGAGCAAGCGCTTGCCCTCAGCGATCTCATTCCTGCGACCGACGAAGCTCGTGAGCTCCAGTGGCAGGTTCCCCGCACGCGACCGCGCCATCGCCTCCATAACTTCCACAAACCTCGTCACCCGTGCGCACCTTCGCAGGCCTCAGATATTTGCTACCCCCGGCGGGCAACGTCATGGCCGTGCGGACGCAAACCCTGCATGACCGGCAGGGCGCGTGTTGACCGCGGTGTCACGTCGTGCTGAGCTCGGTACGACAGGTGCTGTTGGTCAGCGTGTCAGGTTGCCTAGCCGCTTGATATCATGCGATCGAGCGCACAGATGGCCACAAAAGAGGAGCATCGAGTAGTGACGAGTGGCAGCGCGGGGTTCTCGGTGACTCCGGTGGTCAAGAGGAGCGCGGCCGTCCAAGTCGCCGACCAGATCGTCGCGGCGATCCGCGACGAGCAGCTCAAGCCCGGCGACAAGCTGCCCTCCGAGCGCGAGCTGGCGCAGAACTTCGCGGTGAGCCGGCCGACCATCAGGGAGGCGCTCGCCGCCCTTGAGCTCGCCGGCCTGGCCAAGTCCCACAAGGGAAGGGGCACGGTGGTCACCGGCACGGCGTCCACCGTGGCGACCTGGGGCGTGGAGGTGCTGCCGCCGCAGGTGTTCGAGGCCAGGCTCGCGATCGAGCCCTGCCTGGCCGCGCTGGCCGCCGAGAAGCGCTACCCGGAGGACCTCGAACTGCTCGAAAGCACCCTGGCCAAGCTGGAGGCCGAGTACGCGGAGACCGGCGCCTACGCCAGCGACCTGCCCGTGCACCGCGCCATCGCCCGCGCCGCCCGCAACCCGCTGCTGGAACAGGCCCTCGAAGAGGCGCTGCGGCACGTCGCGGGGCCGCTGTGGCAGGAGCTGCGGCGCCGCGCGCTGGCCGAGGCCAGCGCGCGCGACGGCCACGTCGAGGAGTCCCGCATGGTGATCAGGCACATCCGGGAGGGCAACGCCGCCGAGGCGGCCGAGGTGTGGCGCCGGCACCTCCTGACCTACCGCAGCGAGATCCTGGGGGCCGCCGCCACCGACCGGTGACCGCCGGCCCCGTTCCTCAGACCCGCCTGTAACGACAGGCGGGTCTTCGTCGTGCGCACCCATGCCGCAGGTGAAGTCAGGTTGCCTGGCAGGTTCGCGACACTCCTTCGAGCAGTGCGCCGGGACAAGTGCGGCTTTTTTTACATTTTCCACTCTTGACACACCCGATTTGGCAAGAAAGTCTGGCTGGCAACCTACCAGGCAACCTTTCAAGTGAGGGGTGATGCTGTGGATCGGCCGGATTCCTCCACGCGGGTGGAGCATGATCTTCTTGGGCCGTTCACGTTGTCCGCGGACGTCCTTTACGGCATCCACACGGCCCGAGCCGGCGAGAACTTCCGCCTCGGCGGCGAGACCCTGCGCGAATACCCCGCGCTGCTGATCGCGCTGGCCCAGGTCAAGAGCGCCGCGGCGTGGACCAACGACAAGCTCGGGGTGCTCGGCCCCGACATCGCGCAGGCCGTCATGACCGCCGCCCAGGAGGTCATGGAGGGAGGTCTGCACGAGCACTTCCCTCTCGAGGTCGTCCAGGGCGGCGGCGGCACCTCGACCAACATGAACATGAACGAGGTGCTGGCCGGCCGGGCCTCCGCCCTGCTGGGGCGCCGGGTCGACCCGCACGACCACGTGAACCGGTCCCAGTCGACCAACGACGTGATGCCGACGGCGCTGAACATCGCGGTGCTGGTCACGGCCCGGTCCGCGGCGCGGTCCCTGCGGGTCCTGGCCGAGTCGCTGAGCCGGAAGGGCCGGCAGTACGAGTCCCTGACCCGGCTGGGCCGCACCTGCCTCCAGGACGCGGTCCCCGTGCCCGCGGCCCTCGTGCACGAGGGCCAGGCGACGTCGGTGCTGGCCGCGGCCACCGCCCTGGAGGACGCGGCCGAGGCGCTGCGGTACGTGCCGCTCGGCGCGACCGCGATCGGCACCGGGCTCGGGGCCCCTGAGGGATACCGCGAGCTGGCGATCCGGCGCCTGGCGGAGGAGACCGGGCTGGACATCCGGCCGTCGGTCAACCTGTCCGAGGGCATCTCGTCCCTGGAGGGCCTGGCCTGGGTGGCCGACGCGATGGCGCGGGCCGGCCGGGCCGTCGCCCGCATCGCCGGCGACCTCAGGCTCCTCGCCTCGGGCCCGGTCGGGGGGTTCGGCGAGGTCAGCCTGCCGCCCGTGCAGGCCGGCTCGTCGATCATGCCGGGCAAGGTGAATCCGGTCATCCCCGAGCTGGTCATGCAGGTGTCCTTCCAGCTCCAGGGCGGCGCCCACGCCGTGCACCTGGCGAGCGCCGCCCCCGAGCTCGAGGTCACCGCCATGGCTCCGGTGGTGACCGCGGAGCTGCTGCGCGGCCTGCGGCGGCTCGGGCGGGTGTCGGAGGTGTTCGCCGGCCGGTGCGTCGACGGGCTGACGTGGAACACGGCCGCCGTCCACGCCAACCTGCGCGGATCCCTGCAGCCGGCCGTCGAGTCGGCCGTCGAGCACGGGCACGCGTACGCGATCCAGGAGGGCAGATCATGACCGCCGCGACCATCGTCGATCCCGTCCACGACGGCGCCACCGACCCCGTACTCGTCTGGAACCGCGAGGAGGCCTCGTGGTGGTGCCTGTTCGCGCACCGCCGGGCCAACACGAAGATCGGCGGGCCGCCGCGGATCGGCCGCTGCCACGGCAGCCAGGTGGGCGTGGCGAGCTCGGCCGACGGCGGCCGGAGCTGGCTCTACCGGGGGACGCTCGCGCTGCCGGTCGAGCGCGGGATCAACACGTTCTGGGGTCCGGACGTGGTCTGGCACGACGGCGCCTACCACCTGTTCGTGACCTTCATCCGGGGCGTGCCGGACGACCCGGCGTGGGACACGCACGGCCGGCCCAGCCCGTGGCACCGCCAGGTGCACCACCTGACGAGCGCCGACCTGTGGGACTGGGAGCACGTCTCCAGGCTGGACCTCGGCACGGATCACGCCGTGGATCCGTACGTGTTCCCCATGCCGGCGGGCGGCTGGGGGCTGTGGTTCAAGGACGAGGCGCGGGGCGGCTCGATCTGGCGGGCCACCAGCGCGGATCTGTACGAGTGGAAGGTCGCCGACCAGGCCCTGGAGGACTGGCACGAGGGCCCGTCGCTCTTCGAGCTGGGCGGCGGCGTCTGGATGCTGGCCGAGAGCCGGAACGGGCTGGTGACCTACCGCTCCGACGACGCGCTCACCTGGGAGCCGCGGGGCCCGCTGGTGATCCCGGGCGAGACGGCGCGCCAGCCGAACGTGCTGCCCGTCGGCGCGGGCAGAGCCTGCATCACGTACTACGTCCAGACGGGAACGGACAGCTTCGGCGAAGCGGTGCCCACGGCCGGCCAGTCGTCGGTCATCCGCGTCGCCGAGCTGGGTCTGGCCGGGGGCAACCTCGAATGCCGCACGGGGGTCGTCGCGGAGCTGCCGCTCCGCGCAGCAACAATGTCCGACACCAGGTAGTCGAGCCCTGACCTCCTGGAAAAGCAAGGCTGGTGGCACATGAGCACTCACTCCAACCGCGGCAAGCACGCCTACGCGGCGGTTCTCGCCGGCGTCCTCCTCCTACCCCTCGCCGCCTGCGGAAGCGGCCCGAGCACCGCGGGCACCTCGAACACCGCGTCCGCGTCGGGCACGGCCGCCGCCGCGAGCCCGTCGGCCGCGATCGCCAAGGACGCGGAGCTGGCCGCCGCCGTCCCGGCGGAGATCCGCGGCCGCGGCGCCCTCATCATCGGCACGAACGCCCCCTACGCGCCTCTGGAGTTCTTCGCCGAGGACAACAAGACCCTGGTCGGCTTCGACATCGACACCGGCGACGCGCTCGGGCAGGTCCTCGGGCTGAAGGTCGACTGGAAGAACACCTCCTTCGACAACATCATCCCCGGCCTGGAGGCGGGCCGGTACGACATCGGGATCGCCGGGTTCGGGATCGAGCGGGACCGGCTCGAGGTCGTCGGCTTCGTCTCGAACTACCTCAGCGGAGGCGGGTTCCTGGTGAAGAAGGGCAGCGGGATCAAGGCCAACGACTTCAAGGACACCGTCTGCGGCCTGCGGGTGGCCGTGCAGAGCGGGACCACGCAGGTCGAGCGGCTGGAGAAGGCCGAGAAGTACTGCGTGGGCGCGGGCCGCAAGCCCGTCCAGATCATCCGCATCCCGGACCAGAACCAGGTCGTGCTGACGCTGTCCAGCGGCCGCGCGGACGTGGTCAGCGCGGACAAGCCGGCCGTGGAGTGGGCCGCCAAGCAGTCGGAGGGCGCGCTCTGCGTCACCGGCACGTACCGGACCCCGCACAGCCTGGCCGGCATCGCGATCCCCAAGCGCAACGCCGCGCTCAACGAGGTCCTGCAGAAGGCGATGACGAAGCTGATCTCGGAGGGGCACTACAAGCGCATCGCCGAGAAGTGGGGCGTCGTCGACGGCGCGATCGAGAAGTCGGAGATCTTCACCAAGCCCGAGCAGGTCGGCGACGGCGACGAGATCTTCCCGCAGCCGATCAAGGAAGGATGTGCCTAGCCCATGCGCACTCCCCGCCCCCTCCGCCCCGCGGTGACCTGACATGGCGACGGACACCACCCGGCAGACCTCGTCCGGACAGGCCTCGTCCGGACCGGCCGGGCCCGCGGAGATCAAGGCGATCCCGGCCCGGCACCCCTGGCGGTGGGTCGCCACCGGCGTCGTGCTGGTGCTCGTGGCGATGCTGGTCAACTCGCTGCTCACCAACCCGCGGTACCGGTGGGAGATCGTCGCCAGATACCTGTTCGACGGAACGGTGCTGCACGGTCTCCTGCTCACCCTGGAGTTCACCGCCATCGCCATGGCGATCGGCATCGCCCTGGGCGTCGTGCTCGCGGTGATGCGCGGCTCGCCCAACCGGGTGCTGGCGTGGACGAGCGGGGCCTACATCTGGTTCTTCCGCGGCACCCCGCTGCTGGTGCAGCTGATCTTCTGGTTCAACCTCAGCGCGCTCTACCCGGTCATCGGGGTCGGCGTGCCGTTCGGGCCGACGTTCGCGACGCTGGACGCGAACGTCCTGATCACGCCGTTCATCGCCGGCGTGCTCGGCCTGGCGCTCAACGAGGGCGCGTACATGGCGGAGATCGTCCGCGCCGGGATCATGTCGATCCCCAAGGGGCAGATCGAGGCGGCGAGCTCGCTCGGCATGTCGCGCGCCATGACCATGCGCAAGATCATCCTGCCCCAGGCGATGCGGGTCATCATCCCGCCGACCGGGAACAACACCATCGCGATGCTCAAGACCAGCTCGCTGATCAGCATGCTGGCCATCCCGGAGCTGCTCTACAGCGTGCAGATCATCTACGGGCGCAACTTCCAGACCATCCCGCTGCTCATCGTCGCGAGCATCTGGTATCTGCTGGCCACCTCGATCCTGACCGCGCTGCAGACCAGGATCGAGCGCCGCTTCTCCTCCGGCTCGGACGCCGGCGCCTCGTACGGCTCCCGGCTGCGCCGCAACCTCTTCTCGCGACGGCAGACCGTGTCAGGGGAGGCACGCTGATGTCCGGCAACCCGTTGGTCCAGGCCCAGGGCGTGCACAAGAGCTACGGGCGCCACGAGGTGCTCAAGGGCATCGACCTCACCCTCGACGAGGGGCAGGTGCTCTGCCTGGTCGGCCCGTCCGGCTCCGGCAAGAGCACGTTCCTGCGCTGCGTCAACCACCTGGAGACGATCAACCGCGGCCGGCTGTGGGTCGACGGCGAGCTCATCGGCTACCGCCAGAGCGGGGACTCGCTCTACGAGCTGCACGAGAAGGAGGTGTGCCGCCAGCGGGCGAGCATCGGCATGGTCTTCCAGAACTTCAACCTGTTCCCGCACTTCACCGCGCTGGAGAACGTCACCCTCGGCCCGTGCCTGGTGAAGAAGGAGCCGCGCCCCGCCGCCACCGAGTACGCGGAGGAGCTGCTGCGCCGGGTGGGGCTCGAAGGCAAGCTGCACAGCTACCCCGGGCAGCTGTCCGGCGGCCAGCAGCAGCGCGTCGCCATCGCCCGCGCGCTGGCCATGCGGCCGAAGCTGATGCTGTTCGACGAGCCGACGTCGGCGCTGGACCCCGAGCTGGTCGGCGAGGTCCTGGACGTGATGCGCCGGCTGGCCGGGGACGGGATGACCATGATCGTCGTCACGCACGAGATGGGCTTCGCCCGGGAGGTCGGCGACACCCTCGTGTTCATGGACGACGGCGTGATCGTCGAGTCGGGACCCCCGCGGGACGTGCTGAGCGACCCCAAGCACCACAGAACCCAGGCGTTCCTGTCCAAGGTGCTGTGACGTCAGAAACGGAGCACACATGCTTGACGTGATCGTGATCGGGCTCGGCGCCATGGGGTCGATGACGGCCTGGCAGGCGGCCGCGCGCGGCGCCTCGGTCGTCGGGATCGAACAGTTCCCGCTGGCCCACCCGCGGGGTTCCTCGCACGGCGGGTCCCGCATCTACCGGCAGATCCTGTTCGAGGGCAAGGAGTACGTGCCGCTGACCCGGCGTACCCTCGACCTGGTCCGGGGGCTGGAGAGGGAGAGCGGCGCCGCCCTGTTCACCCCGTCCGGCGGGATCGTCATCGGCACGCGCGGCGGGCCGCTGATCGAGGACGCCCTGGCCAGCGCGACCGCGGGCGAGGTGAGTCACGAATTCCTCGAACCGGACGAGCTGGCCAAGCGCTTCCCCCAGCACGCGGCGTTCGACGACGACGTGGCCGTCTACGAGCCGGGCGCCGGGGTCCTCCACCCCGAGGCGTGCATCACCGCCGCCGCCGACGCGGCGCGGCGCGCGGGCGCCCGGCTCCACGCCGAGACCCCCGTACGCGCCCTGCGGGTCGCCGACGGGCACGTCGAGGTCGTCACCGGCGAGGAGACGTTCACCGCGAGGAGGGTGGTGCTCGCCTCCGGCGCGTGGGGGCTGGACCTGCTGCCCGGGGTCGAGCTGCCGCTGCGGACGCAGCGCTCGTGCCTGGCCTGGTTCCGGGCGCGGCAGGACCCGGGCGGCTACCGGCCGGAGAGCTTCCCCGTGTTCGTCAGGGAGAGCCGGGACCTCGACGGGTGGGGGATCCCCGACGTCGACGGCCAGGGCGTCAAGGTCGGGGTCGGCGGCACGGTGAAGAAGCGGTGGCTGGAACGCCCGGAACACAACTGGGAGCCCCCGTCCTCCCAGGACCTGGCGCCCACGGAGGACTTCTGCCGGCGCGCCTTCCCCGGGCTCGACCCCCGCGTCGCCCACGCCACCGCCTGCATGAACTCCAAGACCCCCGACGGCGACTTCATCATCGGCGACGTGGGCGGCACCGACCGCGTGGTCTTCGCCGGCGGCTTCTCCGGCCACGGGTTCAAGCACTGCGCGGCGGTCGGCCTCATCTGCGCCCAGCTCGCGCTCGACGGCCGGACCGAATTCGACATCGAGAAGTTCTCTCCAGAACGCTTCAAGGACGGGCGATGAACCACGCACAGCTGGGCCGGTCGGGACTGCGCGTCAGCCGGCTGGCCCTCGGGACGATGAACTTCGGCCCCGTCACCGACGAGGAGAGCGCGCACCGCATCCTCGACCGCGCGGTGGCCGGCGGCATCAACCTCGTCGACACCGCCGACGTGTACGGCGCCGATGCCAACAAGCAGGTCTACGGCCTCGAACCGGAGAAGGGCCGGACCGAGGAGATCATCGGCAGGTGGCTGGCCGCGACGCCGTCCCGCCGCGACGAGATCGTCCTGGCCACCAAGGCGTACGGCGCCATGGGGCCGGGGGTCAACGACATCCGGCTCTCGGCCCGGCACCTCGTCCGGGCGTGCGAGGCGTCGCTGAAGCGGCTCCGGACCGACCACGTGGACCTCTACCAGCTCCACCACGTCGACCGGCTGACGCCGTGGGAGGAGATCTGGGAGGCGCTGTCCCTGCTGCGCCAGCAGGGGAAGGTCCTGTACTTCGGCACCAGCAACCACGCCGCCTGGCACATCATGCGGGGACAGCACACGGCGGAGCGGCAGGGGCTGCTGGGCTTCGTCTCGGAGCAGAGCATCTACAGCCTGGCGCAGCGGTCCGTCGAGCTCGAAGTGCTGCCCGCCTGCCAGGCGCTGGGGATGGGCTTCCTGCCGTACAGTCCCCTGCACGGCGGGCTGCTCGGCGGGCTGCTCCGCAAGCAGGACGCCGCCCGGGGCAGGAGCGGGCGCGCCGCGTCGGCGATCCAGGGCTATCGCGCGCAGGTGGAGCGCTACGAGAAGACGTGTGACGCCTTCGGGGAGCATCCCGCCGTGATCGGCCTGGCGTGGCTGCTGCACCAGCCCGGGGTCACGGCGCCGATCGTGGGCGCGCGTACGGACGAGCACCTGGTTCTGGCGCGGCGGGCCCTGGAGGTCGTCCTGGACGCCGAGCAGCTGGCGACGCTGGACGACATCTTCCCGGGCCCCGGCCCCGCCCCCGAGGCCTACGCCTGGTGACACCGAGCCCAGTCCCTGGCCTCGACGGCCTCGGGGTATGCCTGGCGTTTGTCGTGCTCGCGCTTGCCGCGCAGCCGGAATGGCGGACGGGGGCCCGGCCGGCAGGAGCACCAACGTGATGCGGAGGGCCGGGATGGTGGCCGGTGTCACCGTCGGCGCTGAGAGGCGGCCGCGCGGATGGCCATGGCGTACGGCTCGTCGGCCGCCTGGGTCGAGAGCGGCAGGTCGGCGAAGGGGACGAGCGCCGGGTGGTCGGGATCGCGCGTGCTCATCCACGCCGACCAGGCGTCGTGGACGTCCTCGGCACTCACCTCCTCGCCCTTGGCCCGCAGCAACACCGCGTACAGGACGAACAGCCCGGCGGCGTCGTCCGGCGGCGCGGCCTGGGCCGGCAGCAGGCTCCGGATCAGGTGCGCGTCTGCGTCCAGATAGCTCATGCCAGGAGTCTGCCCGCCAGCAGCAGCAGATGCAGCATCACGAACACGCCGGGCACGATCCGTTCGGTGCTGCCCAGGTCGGCGTAGCGGCTCCGCCACGGCCCCGTACGGCTGGCAAGCAGCGCCTGCCACTCGCTCCCGAACGGCTGCACGGGCAGCTGCAGCTCGATCTCATTGATGACGGCGAACTTGGCCCGGTTGAGATCGCGGTAGCTGCGTAACTGCACCCACCACGTACCCGACAGCACCAGCCCGACCAGCGCGAACACCACCGAAACCGGCCACGATCGCGCGCTGGTGAACAGCGACAGTGCTGCGACCGACAGCAGCGTGCTCTGGATGGACAGGAAGAAGGCATTGGCCAGGGTGCGCCGGGCAGAGACCCGGTCGGCCATCTCCACCGCGATCTTGTAGAGCTCGATCATCGGAGCCAGGTCGTTGCCGGGGGCGGGCGGGGTGAACGGCTTGGCACGCGGGGCGGTCACCGTCGATCACCTCAGTCGTTTGTGCGCGTGGGAGAGGATGTGGTACGTGGCTCTGTGGCCGCCGACGGGAACCTGGCCGACCAGCAGGGTTCTGGTGCCGTCGCCGGCGTTGGGTGAGTCGGGCGCCATCCTCGACCAGGCGTGCCTGATGTGCGTGGCCAGATAGCCGGTGTCGCTGCCGGTGTCGGCGAGGACGATGACGCGGTGGACGGGGTAGCGGTCGATGACGCGCTGCAGTTCGTGGCCGGTGCCGAGGTTCTCCTTCTGGAAGCCCGACAGGTCGATGACGACGAGGTCGGCCAGATCCAGCAGGATGTCGACGGCGCGTTTCCAGTAGGCGCCGTGGCACAGGTAGGCGGACATGGGATAGCCGCCTTTGAAGTCCCAGACGGGCAGGCCTCTGCCGCCGATGTCCCTGACGATGCGAAACCCGCGCGGCAGCGTTTCGAAGGACCGCGCGTCGAGTTCGCGCCGCATGCGCTGGTCGGAGTTGACGAACAGCTTTCCGAGCGTCCCGGCGCGCCGCATCCGCACCAGATCGGAGTGGCGCACGGAGGCGGCGCTGCGCAGCAGGTGCACGTACCCGCAGCGGCGGAAGGCCCCTTTGACGAAGTCACGCATCCGTAACTCGTTCTCGAACAGCCGGAAGTAGGCGATGCTCAGCGGCGGCCGGCCGAAGAGGTTGCGTGTGGCGCTGACCTTGGGCAGGCCGAAGATGATGTCGCTGGGCGGCGCGTAGTGGGTGATCTTCAGTTCGGGGATGACCGGCGCGCGATAGCGGGACAGGGCGGCGGTGGTGGGCGGCATCAGCTCGGCGAAGGCCGGGTCCTGCGAGAGCTTGCGCACCTGCCTGGCCAGCAGCCGCCGGCGCGTGACGTCGGCGCCGACCACGACCAGCACGACCAGCCCCACCCCGGTGCCCACGGAGGCGAACACGATCGCCTCCTCCTGGCGCGGCCCCATCCGCTCGGGCGTGAGCAGGATCCCCAGTCCCACGGTCACCAGTGGGATGGCCACCCACGACAGGCCCAGCCCCAGGACATTGCTCAGCGTGGCCCGGCCCGGCCTCGACTTCCGCAGGGCGGCGCCGTGCTCGGCCGAGGGCGGCAGCAGCAGCGCCTTGACCGGATCGCGCGCCTGCCGTCGCTGCGACAGCGCGATCTGCCAGCGGGCCACGCGCACGACCAGCGCGACGGTGAACAGCACGCAGACCAGGCCCGTGCCGCCGGACAGCAGGGGGAACAGTTCGGAGTCGCGGGGGATCTGCACGTAGACGTTCAGCTCGGGGCCCCAGCCGCTCCTGTAGGCGTGGGCGAGCGAGGCTACGCCGCCGGTGCAGAGGCCGCCGAGCAGGTTGCCGCGCGCTGCTTCGGCCTCGGCCGCCGGGTCAAGTCGATACCGCAAGATCCACCTCCGTTCCCCCCGAGTGTGACCATCCAAAATCCCCGGCACATGAGTAGGCCCTACTCAAAACACGGGGCAAACCGGAATTGAACGGTAAATCCGGGGATTCTGCGGTACGGCCATCACGCCCTCGCTCCGCGGAAGCAGAAGCGGGGCTACGCCTGGTAGCGGCCGAGCTCCACGACGCGGACGAAGGAGGCGGCGCCGTCTTCTGGGGCCGCGTACCCGTACGGGCGGTCGCTGGCCAGCCGGACGGAGGCTCCGGCGGCCAGGCTCACCGGCCGGCCCTCGACGTCCAGGATCAGGGTGCCGGCGGTGACCAGGATCAGCTCCTCCGAGCCCCGGGGATCGGGCTGGGCCTGGTAGCGGTCCCCGGGCCGGAGGGTCCATTCCCACAGCTCGGGGCCGCCCCGGCGGGCGCTGGCCACGCGCAGGAGGGCACTGCTGCCCGCGGGGCTGCGCCAGACCTCGACCGGCTCCGAGACGTGGAGCGGGTCGGAGCCCGACGGCCCGGTCAGCGTCGCGAAGTCCACGCCCAGCGCGCGGGCGATCTTGTCGACGGTGACCAGGCTGGGATTCGCCGTGCCCTGCTCGATCTGGGTGAGCATGCGGCGGCTGAGCCCGGCGCCTTCGGCCAGCTCCTGCACGGTCAAGCTCGCTTCCTGACGGCGGCGGCGCACCTCGCGGCCGAGGCGCTCGATGAAGTTCATGGGTGGTGTTGACACGCCGCCTCCAGCAATGTGCATTATATTGCTCATTATGAGCACCGAGATTCCCGTACTGGAAATCCTGCCAGAGCTGCCCGCCTCTCGCGTGCTGAACGCGCTCCGGGCGGCGTTCACCGAACTCGCCGAGGGGAAGGCCGCGCAGCCGCCCCAGACCGTCACCCTGCTGCCGGGCGGTGGCGACGTCATCGCCTACCAAGCGGTGCAGGGCGACGCCTATGGCGTCAAGGTCTCGCCGTACCTGCCCCAGCCCGGCGGGAAGGCCGTCGTCACCGCGTGGACGCTGCTGCTGAGCACGCGGACCGGCCGGCCGCTGCTGCTGTGCGACGCCGGTGCGCTCACGGTGGAGCGCACCGCGGCCACCAGCGTCCTGGCCGTGGACGAGCTCGCCCGGCCCGACGCGGCCACGCTCGCCGTCATCGGATCCGGCCCCGTCGCCCGCGCGCACCTGCGCTACGCCCGCGCCGTGCGCGACTTCACCTCGGTACGGATGTACTCCCCCTCGCTGACCGCGTCCGCCACCCCCGAGGACACGGCCGCCGTCCCCGAAGGCGTGACCGTGACCGGCAGTGCCGAGGAGGCCGTGGCCGGCGCGGACGTCGTGCTGCTGTGCACCTCGGCCGCCCGGCCCGTGATCGACGTAACCGGCCTCCGGCCGGGTGCGGTGGTCACCTCCATCAGCACCAACGCGCCACGCGCGCACGAGATCGACCCCCGGGCCCTCGCCGCCGTGGACGTCTACGGCGACCACCGGCCCACCGTCACCACCACGGCCGGCGAGATGACCATCGCCGCCGAGCAGGGGCTCTGGTCCGCCGCAGACCTGCGCGGCGACCTCCCCGAGCTTCTCACCGGGGCCTGCCCCGCCCCCACCGGAGACCGGCCGGTCTTCTTCCGGTCGGTCGGCCTCGGCATCGAGGACGTCGCCATCGCCCGCCTGCTGCTCGCCCGCTGAGAGGCCATGATGTCCTTCACCCCGTTCGAGCTCGAAGAGTGGCAGTCCCGCTACGAGCACACCGTCGCCCACAACCTCGCCGACAGCGGCTGCCACCCGGTCGCCCTGGGCGAGCTCATCGGCGACGACCCCGCCGCCCTCGACCGGCTGCTGGCCACCGACCTGCACTACCCGCCGGTCGGGGGGACCGACGCGCTGCGCGCCCTGATCGCCGGCTGGCACGGCGCCACCGCCGGCGACGTCCTGGTCACCGTGGGCGCCGCCGAGGCGAACGCCATCACCGTCGCCAGCCTCGTCGGCCCGGGCGACCACGTGGTCGTCATGGAGCCCGGTTACCGCCACGTCTGCGGCTGCGCGCTGAACGCCGGCGCCGAGGTCGACCCGTTCCCTCTCGACCCCGACCACCGGTGGCGCCCCGACCTCGACGCCCTCGACCGCGTGGCACGTCCGGGCACCAAGCTCATCGCCGTCACCAACCCCAACAACCCGGCGGGCACCATCCTCACCCCGTCCGAGATGGACGCCGTCGTCGCGACCGCCGACCGCGTCGGTGCCTGGATCCTCGCGGACGAGGTCTACCGCGGCACCGAGCGCCTCACCGACGAGGTGACCCCGAGCTTCTGGGGCCGCTACGACAAGGTCGTGTGCGTCGGCAGCCTCTCGAAGGCCTTCGGCCTGCCCGGCCTGCGCCTGGGCTGGCTGGTCGCCCCGCCCGAGGTCACGCAGGCGGCCTGGCGGCGTCACGAGTACGCCACCATCTCCGCCGGCGTGCTGTCCATGCACCTGGCCGAGATCGCGCTACGCCCGGCGGCCGTGGACCGCCTGCTCACCCGCAACCGCACCCTGATCCGCGAGGGCTACGCGCGCCTGCAGGAGTGGATCGACGGGAGCGACGGGCTGCTGTCCATCGCCCCGCCGCAGGCCACCGCGCTGGGCTTCGTGCGCTATCACCTGCCCCGCCCCAGCGTGGAGGTCGCTCACGCGATCCGCGAGCACGGCGACGTCCTCGTCGGCGCCGGCGCGCACTTCGGCGTCGAGAACCACCTGAGAATCACGCACGGCCTTCGGACCGGCTACCTCGACACCGCGCTCGACGGCATCAGCCGCGCCCTCGGCAAGCTTCGCACCGTCTGATCTCCGAGCAGGTGCTCGCCGAGGGCGCCTGCCATAATCGGCCAATCATGGGCATCCTTCATATTTTCGACATGGACGGCACTCTCCTGGCCGGAACCACCGCCACCCTCGAGATCGCCCGCCACACGGGCACCACGCCGTGGCTGCTCGACATGGAGGCCCGATTCGCCACCGGCGAGCTCGACACCCGCGGCTTCTCCGCCGACCTGCACGGCCTCTGGCACGACCTCACCCCCCAGGTCGTGGCCGCCGCGTACGCCGCCGCACCCTGGCTCGGCGGCATCGCCGAGGTCTCCGCCGACATCCGCGCCCGCGGCGAACACTCCCTGGTCATCACCATGGCTCCGGACTTCTTCGCCCGCCACCTGCTGGAGTTCGGCTTCGACGAGGTCGCCGCCTCCCGCTTCCCGCCCCTGCCCTTCACCGCGCCCCTGGACCCCGCCGGCGTCCTGACGCCCGCCGACAAGGTCCGCATCACCGACAGCACCCGCGCCCGGCTCGGGCTGAGCCGCGACCGGTGCCTGGCCTACGGCGACTCGATGTCGGACGCGCCCCTGTTTCGCCATCTGTCCAACACGGTCGCCGTCAACGCCGACCACCACCTCGCCGATCTCGCCGCCCTGGACTACCGCGGCGGCGACCTCACCGAGGCCTACCGCCTGGCCCGCACCCTGCTCACCACCGCCACGCCGGCCTGAGCCCTGGCGAGAGGCTTCATGAGCTCCGTACGGGCAGGCTCGTCAGGCCGTGCATGAGCAGCCCCGGACGCCAGGCCAGCCGCTCCTCGGGGACGGCGAGCCGGAGGTCGGGGAAACGTTCGAGCAGGTGACGGAAGGCCACCGCGCCTTCGGCCCTGGCCAGCGGGGCGCCGAGGCAGTAGTGAAGGCCGTGGCCGAAGGCGACGTGCTGGCCGGGAGCCCGGGTGACGTCGAGGCGATCGGCGTCGGCGAACTGCGCCGCGTCCCGGTTCGCGGACAGGAAGGACACCAGCACGAGCTGGCCCTCCGGGATCTCCGTGCCGCCGATGGTGACGGGCTCCTTGGTGAACCTGAGGGTGGACGTGCTGACCGGCCCGTCGTAACGGAGGAACTCCTCGACCGCCGCCGGCAGCCGGGCCGGGTCCTCGCGGAGCTTGGCGAGCTGGTCGGGGTGGCGCAGGAGCGCGAGCACGCCGTTGCAGATCAGGTGCACGGTCGTCTCGTGGCCGGCCACCGTGAGCAGGAACGCGGTGTCGACGAGCTCCCGCCCGCTCAGCGCACCCTCCTCGTCCTGGGCCTGCACCATGGCGCTGAGCAGGTCGTCGGCCGGCTCGGCCCGCCTGGCCTCGGAGAGCTCGGCGAGGTAGGTGGTGAACTCGGTGGCGGCCCGCACGACCTCCTGCGGGTCCAGCGCGGCGCCCTCGATGGTGGTGTTGGACCACTTGATGAGCCGCGGCCAGTCGTCCTCGGGGATGCCGAGCAGCTCTCCGATCACCATGGCGGGCAGGGGCACGGCGTAGTCGTGCAGCAGGTCGAACTCCGGGCCCACCTTGTCGAGGAGGCTCGCGCTGATCGCCTCGACGCGCGGACGCAGCGCCTGGACGCGGCCCGGCGTGAACACCTTGCCCACCAACCGGCGCAGGCGCGCGTGGTCGGGCGGGTCGACGAAGAGCATGTTGTGCGGCACCGTGGCCGCGTAGCCGCTGCTGTCGCCGCCTTCCAGCTCGTTCGACTTGATCATGTCCGGGTGGTTCGTGAAGTCCTTGCTGAGACGCGGGTCGGTGCAGGCCACCTTGACGTCCTCGTACCGGCTCACCACCCAGACCCGCACGCCCTGCGGGGTCGCCGTGCGATAGACGGGGCGTTCTTCACGGAGCCGCGCGAAAACGGGGTGCGGGTCACGCAAATAGTCCTCACCGAACAATGTCTCGATCATCGTCACCCTTTCGCATACGGAATGGCAGGCGTCCACCCTATGTTCATGATCCAGCGCCCGCCATTTTCCGTTTCCCACCACCCATTTTCGGCCGCCCGAAATACGATCCGGCCGCCTTTGCCACGAAGCCTCGAACACCCTGGCTGAGCGGCCGCGCCTTGGCCCCCTCAAGGGCATGAGACTTTTGGGCTCGTTGTAGGGGGGCGGCGCAGCCTTGTGGCCGCCACACCGCCATGACGCCAATCCGTGCCGGGCCGGCGTTCGAGGCGCCGCAGTCCGATCGCCGGCTGGGAAGGGGGCCCCGGGCCTCGAAACTGTCGGTAGCGACCGGCATTGTGGTGCCATGACCGAGACGCCTCCCCTCACCGTCCTCGCCGATGACGCGGCCTACGCCAAAGCCGTCCAGCGCGCCGTCGACGCCGCCGCCGCCTACTACGCCGACGGCACCTCCACGCTCGACGACGATGCCTACGACCGGCTGGTGCGGGGGATCCAGGCGTTCGAGGAGGCCCACCCCGACAAGGTGCTGCCGTCCTCGCCCACGGGCAAGGTGGCCGGCGGCGCCGTGGTGGGCGACGTGCCGCACACGGTGCCCATGCTGAGCCTCGACAACGTCTTCGGCCCCGAGCAGCTCGCCGACTGGGCGGCGGGGCTGGAGCGCAGGCTCGGCCGTCCGGTGACGATGTGGAGTGTGGAGCCGAAGCTCGACGGCCTGGCGATCTCTGCGCGCTATCGGCACGGCCGCCTCGTGCAGCTCGTCACCCGGGGCGACGGCACCGCAGGCGAAGACGTCTCGCACGCCATCGGCACCATCGTTGGGCTGCCCGACCGGCTGGCTGAGCCGGTCACGGTCGAGCTGCGCGGCGAGGCGATGATGACCACCTCGCAGTTCGAGGACGCCTGCGCCAAGCGGCAGGCGCACGACGGCACCACGTTCGCCAACCCGCGCAGCGCCGCCGCTGGCACGCTGCGCGCGCAGGACCGGCCGTACGTGTGCGAGCTGACGTTCTTCGCTTATGGGGTGGTGCCGCCTTCCGGCGACAGCTCCGAACTGGCGGTGAGTCTGCGGGAGCTGCCGCATAGCGAGATCATGGAGTGGGTAGCCGCGCAGGGCGTGCAGACCACCGCCGCCACGCCGGTCGCGGGCATCGTCACCGACACCTTGGAGCGGGTGCAGGAGAGGGTGGGCGAGATCGCGGCCGCCCGCGCCACGCTGCCCTTCGGCATCGACGGCATCGTCATCAAGTGCGACCTGGCCGCCGACCAGGCCCAGGCGGGGTTCAGCTCGCGCGCGCCGCGCTGGGCGACGGCTTACAAGCTGCCCGCCACCGAGAAGATCACCAAGTTGCTCGCCGTCGAGTGGAACACCGGCCGCACCGGCATCATCGCCCCGCGCGCGGTGCTGGAGCCGGTCGAGCTCGACGGCAGCGTCGTCACCTACGCCACCCTGCACAACGCCGCCGACATCGGCCGGCGCGGCCTGATGCTCGGTGACAGCGTCACCGTATACAAAGCGGGCGACGTGATCCCCAGGGTCGAGGCGCCGGTGGTGCACCTGCGCACCGGCGACGAGCGGGCGATCCCGATCCCGCAGGTCTGCCCGTCCTGCGGCGACGCCATCGACGCCTCGCAGGAGCGGTGGCGGTGCGTGCGCGGGCGCGGCTGCCGGGCCATCGCCTCCATCGTGTACGCGGTCGGCCGCGACCAGCTCGACATCGAGGGCCTGGCCGAAAACCGCATCAAGCAGATGCTCGACGCCGGCTTCATCGCCGACTTCGCCGACCTGTTCTTCCTGACCCGCGAGCAGCTGCTCGGGCTGGAGCGCATGGGCGAGACCAGCACCGACAACCTGCTGGCGGCCATCGAGCGGGCCAAGGGGCAGTCGCTCAGCCGGGTGTTCTGCGCGTTGGGCGTGCGCGGCACCGGCCGCTCCATGAGCCGCCGGGTGGCCCGCCACTTCGCCACCATGGACGCCATCCGCGCCGCCGACGCCGACGCGATCCAGCAGGTCGAGGGCATGGGCCCGGAGAAGGCGCCGGTCGTGGTCGCCGAGCTGATCGAGGTCGGGCCGCTCATCGACAAGCTGGTCGCGGCCGGCGTCAACATGACCGAGCCTGGCGCCACCCCGCCCACCGCCGATCCCACTGCCGGAGCCACCGACTCCGCCGGGACCACCGCTGCCGAGCTGCCGCTGGCGTCGATGTCCATCGTGGTCACAGGCGCGATGACCGGGCCGCTGGCCGCCCTGTCGCGCAACGAGATGAACGAACTGATCGAGCGCGCGGGCGGTAAGGCGTCCTCCAGCGTGTCGGCGAAGACGTCGCTGCTGGTGGCCGGGGACAAGGCCGGATCCAAGCGGGCCAAGGCCGAGAGCCTCGGCGTGCGGATCATCGATCCGGAGGAGTTCGCCCTCCAGGTCAGCGCGTTCCTGTGAGCGCCCCGCCCGGGTGATGCGGAGGCTGTGGGCGGTGAAGTGATCACGGTCGTCCTCCCAGCGGCGGACGGATCGGGCGGCCTGCGGGATGGCGCGTAGCAGCGCGAGTCCGTCCCAGACCTGAGCCCAGGTCGGCCGCAGTTTGCCGGCCAGCGCGTCCTGCGACTCCGTAGCCGTCGTCGCAGCTGTGAGGTGGTCCCACCGGAGGCGAGTGCCTGCCGGTGGTGATCATTCTCGGTTGGAGCTCCACGGCGTCGAAGGTCGGGCCGGTCGCCGGCCCGCGGGGGAACAGCACTGGATTCTCACTTCGCAACGCGGCTTGGACACCGGTCAGCCCGGTCGGCGGCTCGATCCAGCCGGCAGCGTTGCCAGGCTCTCATCCTCCAGGGCGCTCTGGCCGGTGGCCCGATCAGCGGTCAGTTGCGCAGTGAGAGTCAGCAACAGCGACGAACCCGGATACTCGGCACGCCCGGCGAAGAAGGTGTGGCTGTCCGTCGCATGTCCGCTGGGTGGCCGGCCGAAGGGCCGCCAGCTCCCTGTTGAGGAGCGCGGCTCGTGACCGCTTCGTTCGGCCTGCGGCCATCGCCACGCGTGCGCGACCTGGTCTGGGCCTTGGAGGTCCGTCCACCACGTAGCTGAGCCGCACGGCGCCGACCTCACGTGCACGATGTGAGTGGAATTCGCACGGGCGAGATGCCAGGCTTGTCTTGGGTTGACGATCTCTTCCCGCAGGTCAGAGCGCGATGACCGTTTCTGTCACGTGAGGCACGTCAGCTGATCTTCACATCATGTCGCGTCGGGGACCGCAGGACGCAGACGTGGATGCCCGGATCGCAGAAGCGCGAGCGACAAGGCGCGGGGATGGGCTGTTCAGCCACGTGCACAAGGCCGCGCACCCCGTTCGGGGCACGTATCCCGCTGCCGGGGTCGTGGTGTTGTCGCAGTACTCGGATGCGTTGTTGCACCGACGGGTGGCCGCCGTCCTGATCTACCTGGGTCCTGGCTGACCGGCCCGGGCGGCCCGGCCTGTCCAATAAGATCATCCGCATCGTCGCCTTACTCCGGGCCGTCGTCGCCCGCTACCGCTTCGGGTGTCCGGCCGCCGTCGCTGTCGCGCTCTACCTGACTGCCGCTGCCGTTGCCGCTGGGTACGACGGTGGGCGGTGGTTCGCCGTCGTCGCGACGGCGGGTTTCTGGCCGTGGGACGATGGGGCCCGGCTCCTGCCCGCGGCGATCGGCGTGCTCAACGCGTGGGCGCTGTGGCAGATCCTGCGCGGTCCGGCCTCGCCGCGCGCCGGGGCGCTGCCGCGTGATGTGGTGTGGCTGCGGCGCCTGCTCTACGCGGACGTGGCCGGCGACTTGCTGCTCTGGGAATTCCTCGACGACGTGTCCGGCGTCGCGGAGTACGCCGTGAGCTGGGCCGTGTGGGCCGCCACCATGGTCCTGCTGGTGCGGGCCCTGGCTGGGGTATCGGCCCGGTTCCGGATCATCGCCCTCGCGCTCGGCCTGGCCGGGGTCCTGGCCGCGGCGCTGCGGCCGTTCGCCGAGGGCCCGCTGCTGACGGCGTCGCTCCTGGTGACGATGGCGACCTTCGGCTGCAAGGCGATGATCGTCGCCGGGCAGGGACGCGACGGGCGGTTCAGCGCCGTCACGATCGCCATCGGCTGGACCGCCCTCCTTGTGCCGCAGGTCTACTCGCTGCTCCAGGCCGGACGGGTGACGTTCGACGGCCTGTCACTGGCGGTGCACGCGCTCGACGGGCTGATCGTCGTGTGGGCGGCGCGGACCGCGCACGAGCTCGCCGCGCCCGGCCCGGGTGTCGCGGCGCCCGGAACCGGGCGGACGTCGCGGCTGCTCGCCGCCGCCCTCGTCGTGCTCGTGCTGCCGATGGCCGTGGTCGGCGCCGAGGGGGACGCCCGGCTCACCTACACGGCCGCGGACGAGGGCTGCCGCGATCGGCTCCGGCCCGCGACCGGCCTCGGGCCCGAGGAGCGGCGGCGGTCGTTCCTCTGCCTGGCCAGGGGCGAGACCTTCGCGGCGGACGCGATGTTCCCCGAGGACCTGGCCGACCAACGCCTCCTCGCCTACGGCGCGCAGCTGTGCGCGCTGCCCGGCGACCGGGAACGGCACGCGCTGCACGAGCGGGCCGGCGGCAAGGCGGACGCCATCGAGCTGGCCGCGGCTCTGGAATACCTGTGCCCTGGCATCGTCGCCCGGCAGAAGGCCGACGCCGATCGCCGTCAGGCCGAGCGCGACCGGCAGGAAGCCGCGTGGAAGGCCGAGGCCAACGCCCGGTGCGCCGACCCGTGGCCCGGGGTGCGGGCCAGGCGGCAGGGCACGGCCGCGTACATGCTGTTCGAAGGGGGTGGCTACGCCGTCTACGACGACCGTGACGACAGCGCAGGCGATCCTGGGGACATCAACGGCGGCGACGGCGAGGCCGCCGACATCTTCGATGCCATCGAGGACGGGTTCATCGACGCCGCAGGCAGTAGCGCCGCCATCGTGACCGACGAGGAGAACGCGGCGATGTGCCTGACGGTCAAGGCGTTCGACAGCGCCCCGCCGCTCCGGCTCACCGGCTGGGACCAGGTGGTCGAGGTGGGCATCGCCAGCCGCAGCGGCCGCCTGGTCGTGCCTACCTACCCCGAGGGCGGTGACAGCGGGGCGGCCGGGCCGCTGCCCGGCCTGGCCGTCGCCGGTCCGGGCCGCTACCGCCTGCGCGTCCACGCCCGCACGCTGCCATGGGACGAGAACGACCCCGACGCGCCGCTGGAGGAGCACCTGCTCGTCGTCTATCCCGGCCGCTCGACGGACAAGGTGGTGTACCGCCCGCGCGGCTGACCTCGCGGGGCGCATGCGTCCAGCTCGGCGGCGAAGCGGACCGCACCTCGTTGGGCGAGGAGGGGCATGATGTTGCGCGCTGACTCCCCGGCAGCCCGGGTCCCGGCTTATCTGGGATTGACGACCTCTTCTCGCAGGCCAAAGCGAGATGATCTTGTTAGGACTGCTGGTGAGAATCGCGCCACCCGGCCCGAACGAGCGGCGTCCGGGAGGCGCTCGCTCTCATCTGCCTGCCCGACCGCAGTGCGTGTGTGGTGGACCCGCTGCGCGCACGTCGTCGGCGGTGACCATCAGGCGATCCGGTAGGCGGCGGCGCCGTTGTGCAGGAAGCGGGCGCGACCGTGCCTGTCGGAGCCGACCAGGGACAGGACCTGGTGGCCGTTGGACTTCGGTTCGGTGGTGATGACCGAGTTGTCGTTGAGGCGGACGACCTCGACGCGGTTCTCGGGCCCGCCGAGGAAGGACTCGGCGATTTCATTGCGTGCGCGGTAGGTGAGGAACGCGTGGTCGTGCTCGCTGGTGAGGGTGATGTCGTACAGGGTGGAGCGGTAGGTGCCGCACATGCGGTCCGCGTCGATCCCGGCCGGGTTCAGGGGCGGCACGGGTAGTGGTGCCGTCTCGACGCCGGCAAGGTCCCTGAGCGCCGCATCGAAGATCTCGTAGGCCAGTGGCTCACCGCCCGTGCTGTTGGTCAGCACGGCCACTGCCACACCCGCCGATGGGACGACGCGAAGGAATGCCTTCTGCCCTTTGGCGACACCGGTGTGGCCGACGACGCCGTCCCGGTAGAGCATCCAGCCAAGCCCCCAGCCGATGACGCCGCCGCCGAAGTCCGGGACGGATTCGACCTGGGGTTCGCGCAGGGCCGCCAGCGCGTGGTCGGTGAGGTGCAGGCGGACGAACTCCAGCAGCTCGCGTGCGCTGATCGCGAAGTGGGAGCCGCTGGGCGCGGAGTAGTAGGAAACGGCCCACTCTTTCGCTGGAACGGTCTGTCCGCCGGTCCGGACGTGGCCGACCGCGGCGCGGTGCAAGATCGCCTCGTAGGTGTCGGTGGCGGCGGTGTGCAGGCCCAGTGGCGTCACCAGGCGTTCGCGGAGTACGTCGTGGAAGGGCTTGTGGCGCAGCACCTCCACCAGCCTGCCGAGCACCACGTACCCGCTGTTGGAGTAGGAGAAGACGGTGTCAGGCGGGAGGAGCTGGTCGGCCTCGGCGAGGGTGGCGACGAACTTCTCGATCGCGTCGTTGTTGCGACCGGTGTCGGTGAAGTGGTTGCCGTCGATACCGCCGGTGTGGGTGAGCAGGTGGCGGGCGGTCAGGGACGCGGTGGCGGCCGGGTCGCTCAGCCGAAAGCCGGGCAGGTAGCCGCGGACGGGACGGTCGAGATCCAGCACACCGTCGTCGGCCAGTTGCTGGATCAGCGTGGCTGTCCAGATCTTGGTGATCGAGCCGATCTTGAACACCGAGTCGGTCGTGGCCTCGACCCGGGTGCGCAGACTCAGCAGGCCCGCAGCCTCGTCCCGGATCTCCCCGTCGGCCAGCACGGCGACCTGCGCGCCCGGTACGTCGTACTTCGCGACAAGCTCGCCAAGATCCCAGCCCATCCCACCAGGCTAGTGTGAACCAACCCCTGTGTTTCGTTCGGTGGTTGAGCGTGGACATTGCCGCAGGACCAGGGCTTGATTGCTGGGATCTCTGGTTCTTTCGAAATTGATGAGATTGCAGAAATTCTGAAGGTCGTCGTCCGTCTTGCCTGGATGGCGAACGACGAGGAGGTCGAGGCGGCCTGAGCCGATCGGTCCCGTCCTGACCGGTGACCTGGCCGCCGGGAGCGGTTCGCGTACGGGCCCGGCCTGAAGGTCAGGCCGTGAGGGCGGCCGCAGCTTCCCGGTAGATGACGCTCGGGTCCTCGGACAGCCACACCTTCACCTGGCGGCTCCAGGCGTCGGCGAGCACCTCCGGCCGGTGCGCCTCGATACCGTCGAGGGCTGCCGCGACGATGGTCTCGGGGGCGGTCTTGTCGCCCTCGTACCAGGCCATCATGTCGGTGTCCGCGGCGCCCAGGTGCAGGCCCGTCACCAGGGTGCGCTGGTCGGCCAGCTCCAGGCGGACGCTGTTGGTGAGCGCCCATTCGGCGGCCTTGGCCGCATGGTAGGCGCCCGCGCCGTTGAAGGCGAGCCAGGAGATCGCGGACAGGACGTTGAGGATCGCGCCGTCGGCCAGCTGGGGCGCAAAGGCGCGGATCACGTTGAGGGTGCCGTAGAAGTGGGTGTCCATCTCGCGGCGGATCGTGTCCAGGTCGCCGGTGATGAGGTTCGCGCCGGTGGAGATGCCCGCGTTGTTGATGACGATCTTGACGTCGGGTGCCGCGGCGGCCGCGGCGGCGACCGACGCCGGGTCCGTGATGTCCAGGCGCAGCGGGATGACTCCCGGTACGTCGATGAGGTCCGGACGGCGGGCGGTGGCGTACACCTTGCCGGCGCCGCGGTCGAGGAGGGAAAGGACGAATTGCCGGCCCAGGCCCCGGTTGGCGCCGGTGACCAGCACATGTGCTCCGTTGATCTGCATGCCGGATAGGCTAAAACCTGACGTTGACGTCAGGGGCAAGTGTTGTGATGGAGGTCACGGTGCGTATCGGCGAGTTGGCGGCGCGGTCGGGCGTCAGCGTGCGGGCCTTGCGCTACTACGAGGAGCAGGGGCTACTGGAGGCGGACCGGAGCGGGTCCGGGCAGCGTCACTATCCCGAGTCGGCGGCCGACCGCGTTCAGCTGATCCAGACGCTCTACTCCGCCGGCCTGTCCAGCCGGACCATCGCCGAACTGCTGCCCTGCGTCGACGCCAAGGCCAGCACTCCCGAATCGCGCGCCCGGCTGGCCGCCGAGCGCGACCGCATCGACGCCCAGATCGCCGCGCTGGCCCGTACCCGTGACAATCTGGACGCGGTCATCGCCTCCACCGGAAGCCCGGCCGGCGGCTGCGCGTGGATCGCGGACCGAGAGGTCGCCGCGCAGGCGAGCCACTCCGCGACGCCGTGATCGCCGCGGGCCGGCTCGGGCTCGATGCCAAGAACGCGGTCCGTTACCCCGCAAACGTCCGGGCACTTCCGGGGGCACCTCGCCAGCGGTGCCGTCACCGCGCGTGACCAGCTGGGCCAGGCGGCCGTGCCGGTAGCGGGCCGAGATCGCCGGCCCGTCGAGCTTGGGCTCCACGCTCCACGCCGTCACCGGAGGGCCCAGCCTGCGCTCCAGCGAGGCGGCCCAGTCGGTGAGCTGCTCGGCGCCGAACACGTTGTCCAGGCTGAGCATGGGCACGGTGTGCGGCACGTCGCCCACCACGGCCCCGCCGGCCACCTTGCCAGTGGGCGAGGACGGCAGCACCGCCTCGGGATGGGCCTCCCCGTACGCCTCAGCCGGTCGTAGGCGTCGTCGTCGAGCGTGGAGGTGCCGTCGGCGGAGTAGGCCCCGGCAGAGTCAACAGCCAGCTGGACGGCTTCGGCGTAGGCCGTGCTGTCGGCCAGCGCGCGGTGATCGGGGGCGCCACCACCATGCCGATTCCCACCGACAATGCCCACGCTCCCCGATCCGGCGAAAATGGCGCCCGCTCCAGGGCGGGCCTGGAGCGGGCGCCATGAGGCTTTGGTGCCCCAGCCGGCTCCCCGGGCTGGGGCATGTCGAGATTATGTCCTTACGTCCGATTTGTATAGCTTTGGGGAGTAATTTTCCTTGACCGCCGTTGCAAGGACGCGCCGAACCCCTGCGACGGCAGGTATGAATAGATCATGACCGCGCGTTATGACGGCCAGGCCGATTGGTACGACGAATACATCGGCTCGAACGCCCACCTCACCGCGCAGGACCTCGCCGGCCTCCTCGGCCCCGGCGAAGGGCCGTGCCTGGACCTCGGCTGCGGCACCGGTCTCTATCTCGACGCCATCCGCGCCACCGGCCGGACCGTCGTCGGCCTCGACCGTTCCGCCGACCAGTTGCGCCTGGCCGGCCGCCGGGACCCCGCTCCCCTCCTCCAGGGCGACGCCACGGCCCTGCCGTTCGCCGCGGGCACGTTCGGCACCGTCACCGCGATCTGGGTCTCGACCGACATCCCCGACTTCGCCGCGCTGCTGAGTGAGGCGGCCAGGGTCCTGCGCCCGGGCGGCCTGATGCTGTTCTACGGGGTGCACCCGTGCTTCAACGGCCCCCACATCGAATCCCGCGAGGACGGCGCGGTGATCATCCATCCCACGTACCGGATCAAGGGGTGGCACAAGCGCTCGCCGTGGTGGCGCAAGGGCGGGGTCCGGGACCGGGTCGGGATGAGCCACGTGCCGCTGTCCGACCTGATGAACGCGTTCGCCGACGCCGGGCTGGCCATCGGGCGCGTCCACGAGCCGCAGGAGCGCCCCGTCCCGTCCGTCCTGGCTGTCAAGGCGTTCCGGCAGGGCTGACGCAGTGCAGCTTCTTCTCGGCCAGGAAGCCGATGGCGGTACGGCTCAGCTCCAGGTCTGGGAGCCGCTCGGCGATCTCGGGGATCGTCGGGATGCGCGACGTCGAGGGATGCCGGGTGTCAGGTGTGCTCGGGCAGCGGGAAGACGGCGACGAAGCGGGCGCCCGGCGAGTGGTCGGCGAGGGTGAGCGTGCCGCCGTGGGCCGTGGCGATGTCCCGGGACAGGGCCAGGCCCAGGCCGCTGCCGCCCTTGTCCTTGGCCCTGGCGCCGGCCAGGCGGGTGAAGCGTTCGAAGACCCGCTCCCGGTCCGGCGCGGGAATGCCCTCGCCGTCGTCGGTCACCGCGACGATCACCTTGTCGCCCTCCACGGCCACCTCCAGGTCAACCCGCGTGGCCGCGTGCCGGGTGGCGTTGTCGAGCAGGTTCGTCAGCAGGCGGTCGAGCTGCATGGGCGAGCCGTGGACGGGCGCCGAGGCGCACAGGTCGGGGACGATGGGCACCCGGTTGCTCCCACGGCGGCCGACCTGGTCCGCCGCCACCCGGACCAGGTCCACCACGCGGCGCTCACCGGCCGCGCCGGCGTCCAGCCGGGCCAGCATCAGCAGCTCGTCGATGATGCCGGCCAGGCGGTCGGCCGCGGCCAGCGCCTGCTCGCCGGTGGCCGGCCAGTCCGTGTCGTCGGGATAGGCGTTGGCCACCTCCAGTTGCGCGCGCAGGGCCGAGATCGGGCTGCGGAGCTCGTGGGAGGCGTCGGCGACGAAGCGGCGCTGGGTCTCGACGGTGCGTTCGAGGCGGTCGAGGGTGTGATTGGTGGTGGCGGCCAACTGGGTGATCTCGTCGCCGGTGTCGGGGACGGGCACGCGCCTGCTGAGGTCCTGGCCGGTGATCTCGGCCATCTCGGCCCGTACGCGTTCGACCGGGCGCAGGGCGGCCCCGACCACGGCCCACGCGATGCCGGCGACGCTCAGCAGGATGAGCGGGATACCGAGAAATATCATGATCTCCACCCATTTGATGGCCTTGTCCACGTCGGTCAGCGAGGCCGCCCCGTAGACCGTGGTGGGACCGATCGGCGAGTTCACCTTCAGGGCCATGACCAGGTAGTGGGCCTCGGGCTCGGCGAGATGGCGGGACAGCGTGAGCTCGGTCGTGTAGATCTTCTCGGGCCGGTCCGCCCCGAACCTCATCAGGGTCGGGATCTCGTTCACGCCGGGACTGGTCGCGATCACGTTGCCGCGCGCCGAGACCACCTGCAGGAGCTGGACGCGCGACGGCGTCTGCAGCACCGTGTGGTACTCCCCCGACTGCACCTCGCTCGCCACCTGGCGTACGGCCAGCTCAAGCCTGGTGTTCACGGCCCCGCGCAGGTTGGCGGGCGCGGTGGAGAGCGTGATGACGGCCGTGATGGTGAAGACGACCGCTGCCGCCAGGGTCGCGACCATGGTCAGCCGCGCCCGGATCGAGCGTGGAAACAGCCGCGTCATCATCTCATTCCGACCTCCCGCATCACCATATGTCACGACTACCCGCGGACCTTCTCTGCAACATGATGGCTGATCTGCGAATATGCGGGTACTGGATCAGTTACGAATACTCTCCGTATTCGCGGGCGGCGGTGCTACGGAGAGCCGGCCGCCGCCCGCGCCCGCCAGGGCAGCAGGACGCCCGTCCCGATCAGCAGGACCCCGGCCACCGCGATGGCCGGCCGCCGAGATCCAGGACACCTCGGTCGCGCTGATGCCGAGGGCGAGGATGGCGACCAGCGGTATGGCGTCCAGCGCCAGCCCCGTCCCCAGCGCGCTGACCGCGAAGGCCCGCCACAACCACCCGAAGTCCCGGCCCAGCCCGGCCTCGCCCGCCATCTCCGCCCCCCTTTGCCGGAGGCGATCAAACACCCGGGGATGCCGGGGAAACAAACAACCGGCGCGCCCGATGGGACAACCCCCGGTCGTACGAGACGCTCAGCCACCGCACGCGCACCCCGCCACGCGCGGCCACCCGTCAGATCGCGCTCAGTGCCTTGAGCGTGGCGGTGCCCCCGGGATCGCGGTCCGTGCTCACCGGCACCAGGGCGACCTCGTCGACCCCGGCCGCGGCGTAGGCGGACAGCCGCGCGGTGACCGCGTCCACGTCCCCGAGCAGCGCGACCGAGGCGACCAGCGCGTCCGGCACGGCGTCGAACAGCTCCCGGGGATGGGGCCGGGTGCGCGCGAACGCGACGACGTCCGCGAAGCCGGCCTCGGCGAACATCTCGCCGTACCCGGGCGCGGCCAGGTACCCGACGACGGCGCGGCGGACGCGGTCGACGGCCTCGCGGTCGGGGTCCACGGCGGCGGTGACCCAGGCGGCCACGGAGACGTCCGGGTTGGCGGCGCGCGCCTGGGCGGCGAGCCGCCCGGCGGAGGCGGGGGTGATCAGGTTGAGCACCATGCGATCGGCCAGGGCGGCGGTCCGGACGGCCGACGGCCCGAAGGCGGCGACGGTCAGCCGCGAGCGCGGGGCGGGCAGCCGCAGCCGGTACCCGCCGGTGGACCGCTCCCCGTCCAGCAGCGGCCGCAGGGCCTCGACGGCCTCCCGCAGCACGGCCGCGGACCGGGCGCGCGAGCGCCCGTGCCACCCTTCGACGACGAGCGGGCTGGACGTGCCCACCGCGACGTCCACCCGCCGCCCGGTCAGCCCGGCGACCGAGGCCGCCCCCATGGCGATCATCATCGGATCGCGTACGCCCACCGCCAGCGGCCCGACGGTGAGCCCGATCCGCGCGGTGGCCAGCCCGACGGCGGTGGCCAGGGCGAAGGCGTCGTACGTGGCCATCTCGCCGATCCACAACGACGGATAGCCCAGCTCGTCGGCGGCCCTGGCGGTCACCAGGGCCTCCTCCGCGGGCCGGTCCTGCCACAATCCGAGCGACACGCTCAACGAGGGGTTCACCGCAACTGCTCCGCGCGCACCCAGGTGGCGTGGAAGCCGAGCGGCACCCGCCGCGGCAGCAGCACGCGGGCGACCGGGCCTTCGGAGATCCGGGCCGCGTGCAGGATCCGCACCTCGGAACGGCCTTCCCGCTCGTCGGTGACGAAGCTGACCAGGTAGCCGTCGTCCTCGCCGGTCGAGCCGTCGCGCGGGGCGAAGGGGGCCTCGCTGCCGTGGACGCCGGGGCCGTAGAAGTAGCTCTCCTTGGCGCCGGTGGCGTTGTCGTAGCGGACCAGGCCGTCGAACAGGTTGGTCTCGGCGTCGGCCACGGAGACGTTGTAGGCGTAGCGCGTGGGGTATCCGGTGGAGCGCGCGTCGATGGAGGGGAACTCGGTGTTGTGGTCGGGGTCCACGTACCCCTCCGAGGTGGCGCCGGTTCGCAGGTCGAAGCGGTAGCGGTACATCCGCGCGTCGAGCTTCAGGTAGGCGACCATGCGCGCCAGCGGCGAGCCGTTGCCGGACGGCGCGGGGCGGGCGACCCGGCAGACGTCCAGGGTGATCTCGTCGTCCTCCTCCCAGGCGTTGACGACGTGGTAGATGTAGCAGGGCTTCGCCTCGAACCAGCGGATCTCGTGCGCCTGGCCGCGCCGCGGGATCACGCCGAAGCGCGCGGGCAGCCCGCGGTCGAAGGTCAGCTTGTAGCGGCCCTGCCGCGCGGCGTCGAGGTCCTGGTAGAGGGGCAGGTCCATGAGAATCGCGTGGTTGCGGGTGATCGCCATGTCGTGCGGCAGCCGCGCTCCCGGCAGGTCCAGCTCCACGCGGTGCTCCACGCCGCCGCCGGGGCCGACCACCCCGTAGCGCAGGTACGGCGGGCGCGGCCCGTAGTCGAACCAGAACAGCTCGCCGGTGCGCTCGTCCACCTTGGGGTGCGCCATCATGTCGCCGTTGAGCGTGTCGAGGAAGGTGTCGGCGCCGAGCGTCTCCAGCGAGAGCGGGTCCAGCCCGTACGGCGAGCCGCACAGGTACCACGACGCCAGCACCCGGCCCCGGTGGAAGATCAGATCGGTGTTGGCCGTGTCCTTGAAGGGCAGGCCGCGGGCGTTGCCGAACGGGTTCGCCTTGGGGTTCTCCATGACGCCGGTCCACAGCGACCGGCCGGCCGCGGACTCGGCCTCGAAGGCCCGGGTGCGCACCCAGCGGTTGCGGTAGCGGGCCCGGCCGTTCTCGAAGTGCACGGCGTGGACCATGCCGTCGCCGTCGAACCAGTGGTAGCGCCCCTTCATCGGGTATCGCGCGTTGGGCCCGTTGCGCAGGTAGACGCCGTTGAGGTCCGCGGGGATCCGCCCGATCACCGTCAGCTCGTCGGCGGTGATCTCGTCCTGGACCGGTGCGTAGACGCCGAGCAGGTACGGGTTCGGCTCGCCCGACTCGTCCATGATCACGACACTTTCGGCCATGCCCGGAAGCTACGATAGGCGAAGTCAGGTGTCAATATGTGGACATTGACGGTCCGGCTTCTGCTTTCGTAGTGTGGCGCCCATCACACCAGTGGGAGCCCCGATGACGCATTCCGCCGACCGGATCGCCCGCTACACCGCCCAGGGCTGGTGGACCGGTGACACGATCGACAAGCTCCTCGGAACACACGTCGCGGCCCGCCCCGGCGACGCGGCGATCGTGGACCCGCCGGACAAGGACGGCCCGATCAAGCGGCTCACCTGGGGTCAGCTCGGCGCGGAGGTGGAGCGGGTCGCCGGGGTGCTGCACGCGCACGGCGTCGGCCCCGGCGACGTGGTGGCCGTGCAGCTGCCCAACGGCGTCGAGCTGGCGGTGAGCTTCCTCGCGATCGTCCGGCTCGGGGCCACCGTCACGCCCTTCCCCGTGCAGTACCGCGAGTACGAGCTGGCCCAACTGCTGCCCCTGTCCGCCGCCCGGCTGCTGGTCACCGGCCGCGCGTCCAGGGCGCCCGCGGGCACGCCCACGCTGTCGTGGCCGGACGACCTGGAGGGCGCGACGGGAGCCGGGCCGCCCCGGCGCGAGGCCGACCCCGCCGAGCGGGTGACGATCTGCTGGACCTCCGGCACCGAGGCCGTCCCCAAAGGCGTGCCGAGGTGCCACTACGACTGGCTCGCGGTCGAGGCGATCTGCACGGCCGCGGCCGGGCTCACCGCCCGGGACGTGATCCTCAACCCCTTCCCGATGGTCAACATGGCCGGGATCGGCGGCGTCTTCCTGCCGTGGCTGCGGACCGGCGCGCTGCTGGTCCAGCACCAGCCCTTCGACCTGCCCACCTACCTGGCCCAGATCGCGGCCGAGCGGGTCACGTACACGCTGGCCCCGCCCGCGCTCCTCACTCTGCTCCTGCACCAGGACGCGATCCTCGCGCGGACCGACCTCTCCTCGCTCACCCGCGTCGGCTCCGGCTCCGCCCCGCTGCCGCCGCCGATGGTGCGCGGCTGGCAGGAACGGCACGGCATCGCGATCATCAACTTCTTCGGCTCCAACGAGGGCATCGCCCTGCTGTCGGATCCCGCCCACATGCCCGACCCCGAGGTCCGCGCCCGGTTCTTCCCGCGTCCGGGCGCGCCGGGGGCGCCGGAGCTGCTCGACCGGGTGAGCACCAGGCTGGTGGGCCCGGACGGCAAGGAGATCACCGAGCCGGGCGTCCCCGGCGAGCTGCGGCTGGGCGGCCCCACGGTCTTCGCGGGCTACCTGCCGGGCACGGCCGCGGCGGACCCGTTCGACGAGGACGGCTACCTCAGGACCGGCGACCTCTTCGAGATCGCCGGCGAGCGGGGGCAGTACCTGCGCTTCGTCGACCGCGCCAGGGACATCGTCATCCGCGGCGGCATGAACATCGCCCCCGCCGAACTGGAGGCCCTGCTCGCCGGGCACCCGTCGGTCGCCGAGGTGGCGGTCGCCGGGTATCCCGACGACGTGCTGGGCGAGCGGGTCTGCGCGGTCGTGGTGCCCAAAGGGGAGATCGACCTGGAATCGGTCGTCGCCTTCCTGCGGAGCGGGGGCATCGCCTCGTACAAGCTGCCCGAACGGCTGGAGATCGTCGACGCGCTGCCCAGGAACCCCCTCGGCAAGGTCCTCAAGAGGGAGTTGAAGCTGTGATCGGCTTCACCCGCGGCCGACGCCCAGCCGCAGCCGCCGCTCGGGGGCGGCCTCGGGCATCACGAAATGCACCTCGGCACGGCTGAGCGCCTGCCCGCACGACCGGCACCGCAAGCGGGGAAGGAACGGGCGGCCGCACGCGCGATGGGTGACGCGCAGGTCGGTGTCCGGCGGTCCGGCGTACCAGGTCTGCGCCCAGTCGACGATGAAGGCGAAGATCCCGAAGAAGTCCAGCCCCTTGGCGGTCAGCCGGTAGCGGGGCCGCGCCCCGGGCTCGTCCGCGGCGAGCACGCCCAGCTCCGTGAAGCGGCGCAGCCGGTCGGCCAGCACCGACGGCGCCACGCCGAGCTCCGACTGGAAGTCGGCGAAGCGCCTGGTGCCGAGGAACGCGGCCGCGAGGACCACCGTGCTCCACCGGTCGCCCAGCAGCTCGAAGGTCTCGGGGAAGTACGACAGCGGGTCGCGCCCGGCCTGGCCGCGCGCGGTCCTGCGATGATGGCGCGCCACCGTCACCTGGGCGAACGTGGCCGCCCCCCGCACGGTCTCGGTGTCGTGAGCGGTGACCGGCGCCGCGCCGCAGCTCGCGCAGCCCAGCTCCACGTCGGTGCGGTTGCCGCAGACGTCGTGCGCGAGCTCCGGCAGCCCGTGGCGGCGCGGCACCCACCTGCGCTCCCATGACCAGATCTCCAGGAGCAGCGGCCACAGCTCGATCGCGCGCTCGGTCAGCAGATATTCGGTACGGGTGCGGCCCTGCTCCCGGTAGGGGACCGGCCGCAGCAGGCCGCCCGCGACCAGTTCCTTGAGCCGGTTGGCCAGCACCGACTCGGACATGCCCAGCTCGTCGCGCCAGTCGGCGAAGCGCCTGACGTGCAGGAGGAAGGCCCGCTGCAGGATCAGCAGCGTCCACTGGTCGCCGATCGCCAGCAGCGCCTGCCCGATCGCGCTGGGCCGCTCCGTTCCCGTCACCCGCTCCGCTCCTCGCCACCTGCGACTTCGGCTACAAAAGCTATCCGAGCCGCGCTCGTCCGCGTGCGATACGCACCTTGAAGTGCGTACTTCCCCTTGGAGAGCAGCTCTCCGTAGGTTCGCAGCAGCGAAACCTGATGAGGGAGTTCTCATGCGCGCAGTCGTCATTCACGCTTTCGGCGGGCCCGAGGTGCTGGAGATCGCGGACGTGCCGGTGCCCGCGGTGCGGGAGCGGCAGATCCGCGTCCGGGTCGAGGCCGCGACGGTCAATCCCGTCGATCTGGCCACCCGCTCGGGCGCGCTCGCCGAGGCGGGCCTGCTGCCGGCCCGGGACGTGATCGGCATCGGCTGGGACGTGGCCGGGACCGTGGACGAGGTGGGCCCCGGCGTGACCGGTGTCGCGCCCGGCGAGCGGGTGATCGGCCTGTCGGACCGCCTCGACGTGCCGCTCGGCGCCCAGGCCGAGTACGTCGTCCTCGACGCGGACGCGGTCACCCGCGCGCCTGCGGGCCATTCGCCGGCGGAGGCCGCGACGTTGCCGCTCAACGGCCTCACCGCGGCGCAGGCGCTCGACCGGCTGGACCTGGCCGCCGGGCGGACGCTGCTGGTCACCGGCGCGGCCGGGGCCGTGGGCGGGTTCGCCGTGCAGTTGGCCGCCGCGCGCGGGCTGCGGGTGGTCGCGGTGGCCGGCGCCGAGGACGAGCCGCTGGTACGCGGGCTCGGCGCGGAGTGGTTCGTGCCGCGCGCGGCCCGGCTGGGCGAGGCCGTGCGCGCGCTGGTCCCTGGCGGCGTGGACGGGGCGCTGGACGCCGCCGTGAACGGCGCGGCGGCCCTCGACGCCGTCCGATCGGGTGGCGGGTTCGCCGCGCTGGTCGCGGGCGGTGCGCCGGCGCCGTTGCGTGGCACGCGGGTGTTCGACCACTGGATCCGCGCCGACGGCGCCCGCCTCGCGGACCTGGTCGCGCTGGTCGAGACCGGCTCCCTCACGCTGCGCGTCGCCGAGACCCTGCCCCTGGACCGGGTCGCCGCCGCCCACGGGCGCCTGGCCGAGGGCGGCCTCCGCGGCCGCCTCGTCCTCGTCCCGTGAACAGCGCTCAGGCGCGGGACCGGCCGAGGCCGAGGGTGACGGCGGCGGCCAGGGCGGCGATCACGGCGTAGGCGATCGTCGTGACGTCGGTGCCGTGCTGCCAGCCGAGCGCGCCGACCGTGGTGGCCATGGCGGCCACGCCCAGGGAGGAGCCGACGTAGCGGGCGGTGTTGTTGGCGCCCGAACCCATGCTCGCCCTGGCGATCGGGACGCTCTCGATGGCCAGATGGGTCAGCGAGGCGTTGATGAGGCCGCTGCCGACGCCGCCGACCACCAGGCCGGCCACGACCCGCGTCCACGGGGCCGCGTCCGCGGCCCCGAGCGTGAGCAGGCCGCCGGCGGCGGACAGGAACAGGCCGAGCGCGAGGCGGACGCCCGAGTGGACGCGCAGGTGCCGGGCCAGCAGGGAGGCCAGGAACGACATGCCCGACCAGAGCGAGAACAGCACGGCGCTGGTGAGCGGGGTGAGCGAGCGGGCCGTCTGGAGCACGGTGGGCAGGTAGCTCATCATCCCGATGACGGCGACCCCGGTGACGAACGCGCCCGACGTGGCCACCAGGAAGAGCGGGCGGCGCAGCAGGCCGAGATCGAGGAGGGGCTCGCGGCGGCGGTTCTCGACCAGCGTGAACGCGGCCAGCAGCACGACCGCGGCGGCGAACGACGCGTACACCACGGGCCGGTTCCAGCCCAGCCGGCCCTCGGTGACCCCGGCGAGCAGCGCGGCCGTGCCGAGCGCCAGGGTGATCGCGCCGGGCAGGTCGTGCGGCCGGCGGCGGTCGCCGCGCGACTCCGGCAGCACCCGGCCGGCCGCCACGGCCAGGGCCGATCCGGCGACGGCGATCAGGAGGTGCGCGCCGCGCCAGTTCCAGGCGGCGGCGATAGCACCGGACAGCAGCGGGCCCAGGGCGATGCCCAGGCCCAGCATCGCGCCGTAGCGGCCGGTCACCCGCACGCGCTCCGGGCCGCCCGGGTAGGCGTGGCCGAGCATGCCCAGGCTGCCCGCCAGCATGGCCGCGCTCGCCCCGCCCTGCGCGAGCCTGGCCACGACGAACATCGCGGTGTTCGTGGAGAGCGCCGCCAGCAGGGCTCCGGCGGCCAGCGCCCAGGTGCCGGCGACGTAGACGCGCTTACGCCCGTGGTCGTCGGCGAGCCCGCCCGCGACCAGCAGGAGCGCGGACAGGCCGAGCGAGATCGAGTTCAGCATCCAGGCGGGGCCGGTGGGACCCGAGCCGAGGTCGGCGGCGGCCTGGGACAGCGTGACCATCGGCACCGTGTAGTTGATCAATGCGAGCAGCGCGGCGGCGCAGGCCGCCACGGCCACCGTGCCGGCCGCGCGCGGAGCCGTCGAGGCGGGAGCCGATCCGGCGAGTGTCACGACATCTCCTTGGTTCATTCATTGAACTGAGGAGGCACACGCTAACACGCCGGGGTTCAATGAATGAACTACCCTTGGGGTCATGGCGCTCGGCAAGAACTACGACGGCCAGGACTGCTCGCTCGCCCGCTCCCTGGAGCTGGTCGGCGAACGCTGGACGATGCTCGTCATCCGCGACGCCCTGTACGGCGTGCGCCGCTACGGCGACTTCCTGGCCCATCTGGACATCCCGCGAGCCGTGCTGTCCCAGCGCCTCACCACGCTCGTGGACGCCGGAGTCCTGCGCCGCCACCGCTACCAGGACTCGCCGCCGCGCGAGGAGTACGTCCTGACCGAGATGGGCCAGGAGCTCTGGCCGGCCGTCCTCGTGCTGGGCAGCTGGGGCGAGCGCCACCTGTCGGGCAAGCCGCGGCGGATCTTCTGCCACGTGCCCTGCGACGCCAGGATCGACGGCCACGGCGTGTGCCCGGCCTGCGGCCTCCGCCCGGAGCTGACCGAGATCGAGGTCCGCCCCGGCCCCGACGCCGACCTCTTCCGCGACGACCCGGTCAGCCGCGCCCTGCGGCGACCGCACCGCATGCTCGACCCCCTGCCGCACACCGTGCCCGAAGCACCCTGAGCACCGGCCACACCACCGCCACGCGAAGGCGCCCGCGGGGCCCGGGGCACGCCCACGCGACCGCCCCGTCCGGCCGCACCAGCGCCGCCGCCAGGTCGTCTCGATCCCGCACGGTCGCCTCGACCACGTCCAGCACCCCGCGCCACGGCCCCGCCATCGCCGCGGTGGCGGGGGTGGGCAAGCAGACGGTGTACGGCCATAGTCGTCCCGGAATTAAGAAGGGCCGGAGACAACCCTTTTGGACGACCCTTTCTAGCGATTATTACGTTTCGTGATGCGTCCTCAACAAATTGCAAGAGACGCATCACATGTTGGCGTGCCGAGAAATATCCTGTTTGCCACGTGGGTGAGGGCTCGGGGGTGTGGGTGGAGGGGCATGTAAGCGCATGGATAGAAAGCATCCTGGAACGAAATGGTGAGATGTCCGGTCTGTCGGTCTTGGGCGTCAAGTGAACAATGTGACCAGTGTTCCTGGCGCGTTCGCACACCACTCGTTCTCGGACAATTAACACCTGAGCTGCACCGGAATTTCCGTTTTCATCTGGAAAGCGCCCAAGCCTGGCACGACATCTGTGCCGCGCTCCGGGCCGCTGGAGCACCCGGCGAGGAGGACGGTCAACTGCGCCAGGAGCTGCTGGACCGCGCTGTCAGGGGCGCCTCGGCATCTGAGGAGACGGTCGAGAGCTGCCGAGCCCGGCTCCGCATCGAGCGGACGCCCCGCTGGCCCCTGAAAGACGTGTTGAGCCAGATGCTCGGCCACGTCATCAGGGGCGAGATCTCCGGGCTGTTGGTCGTCGGCCTGGGCGCGGACCGGGTGGTGGCGCGCAAGATCAAGGCGGGGCATCACGGGACGCCGCTGGAGGTGGACGGCCCCGACTGGAGCAGGACCTGGGAGGAGATCGGCACCGGCCTGCCGGCCGACCGCACGATCTGCCGGTTCGTCCTCGCCGGCGGGGTGGGCGACCAGCCCGACGACGCGCTGGACGCCGCCGCCCACGCCGAGGCCCTCCACGCCCAGCTGGACAGCGCGTACGCCCTGACCAGCGGCCGGGTGGCGCTGGCCCTGGTGCTGGACCGGCCGGGCTGGCCGCTGCTCGACCGGGTGGCGCGGGAGCTGGCCCAGCGCCGCCGGCCGGTCGCCGCCCTCCATGGGGAGGACTTCGACAAGGCCGTCCAGCGGATGATCGACCGATCGCCGCTGCGCGAGCCGTACGCGCTGGTGCTGGGGAGGATCGACGCCGACGAGGGCTCGGCCTCGCTGGTCACGCGGACGCTGTTCGAGGCCGGCACGGTGCCGGGCAAGGACGTCCAGCAGGAGCTGACCGTCCAGGCGCCGGAGGCGATCAGCGCCGGGGTGTGCCTGCCGGTGGTCAGGTTCACGTGGGGGCCGCCCGAGACCTGGGAGCTGGTCGGCAACGGGTTCCTGCCGCTGGGCCCGGGCGAGAGCACCGGGCTGTGGGCGGTGCTCGACGGCGTCGACCGGGTCCGCCTGGTCGGCCAGACCAAGGAGGTGCAGCCCGACCGCAGATCCTGGTCCGAGCTGTACAAGTCGTTCTCCGTCTGGACGCAGCGGCGGCGCAGCGTCGACCTGGTCTTCCTGCTGGAGCTGAACACCACGGAGGACAGGATCTCGCTCGACCGGCGCGGGCTGGTCCGCGAGGTGATCGCCAAGGCGAGCCGGGCACTGGCCGCCCGCGATCTGCTCCGGGTCGCGCTGGTGGGCTACCGCGACCACGGCAGCCGGCGGCTCTACCGCACGGAGCCCGCGACCGACACCTTCCCGCTCGGCCGTCCCGAGGAGGCCCATGCCCGGCTCGACGACTGGGACAACGGCCCGGCCCATCCCACGACGGCGGCGCTGTCGGACGCCCTCCACGCGGCGTCGGAGATCCCGTGGCGGGATCACAGCGCCCGGTTCGTGGTCACCCTCGGAGATCGCATGCCCTGCGGCACGGATCATTTCAGCAAGCTGACGCCGGAGATCTGCCCCAAGAGGCATTCCTGGAAGCGCGGCCTCGATCAGGTCAAGCGGGACGGCGCGAGCTGCCTCGCGGTGGTGAGCGGGAGGCGCCGGATCAAGGGGGACCGATCGTGGGAGGCCATCGGCGAGAACGGCAGCTTCGACGCGGACCGGGTCACCGCCGACGATCTCCTGGGGGCCCTGGGGCTGGCGGGCGACTTCCCGTTCGCGCAGATCGTGGCCGGTGAGGAGGGGGCATCGTGACCGAGACACCGCAGCCGCCCGTACGGCGCCTGCCCGACCGCCTGCCGGAGCCGGAAGCGGGGACCGTGTCCCCCGCCCGCCCGCCGGTGGACCCGCCGCCCTTCCCCGCCGATGACACCGACGTCCCGTTCACCCCGCCCGCGGACAAGGGCATGCGGATCGGCCTGTGGGGGGCCAGCGCCAGCGGCAAGACGACCTTCGTCAACGCCCTGGCCCACGTCGCCAACAACACCACCGACTACGGCAGGTGGCGGGTCATGGGCATGGACGACGGCGAGCGGACCTTCCTCACCGAGGGCAAGCAGCGCCTGGTCAACGAGGGCGGTTTCCCCGAGGCCACCATCTCCGGCAGCGAGCTGCGCTTCGGCTTCTCGGGGCAGCGCCTGGACGGCGCGGAGACCCATTTCGTGCTGCACGTCCAGGACCGCCCCGGCGGCGACTTCCACGACCGCAGCGCGGACATGGAGCAGGTGGCCTCCCAGCTCGCCCAGTGCCAGGGCTTCGTACTGCTCTTCGACCCGCTCCGGGAACGGCGCGACTCCAACAGCGGCGACTACCTGTTCGGCATGCTGGAGCACATCACGACGCTGCTGGTCAAGGCCGGAGACACCCGGCTCTACCTGCCGTTCGAGGTCGCGGTCTGCGTGACGAAGTGGGACGACCCAGGCGTGTTCATGCCCGCCCGCGCGGCCGGCTGGGGCACCCAGGACAGACCGGACGGCGCGCCGCGGGTCAAGGACCACGACGCGAAGGCCTATTTCACCTGGGCGTGCCGCTATTTCGGCGCCGACGTCGGGCAGCGCGTCGACCGGATCATCGAGAAGTATTTCGATCCGGCGCGCACCTGCTATTTCGTCTCCTCGTCCGTCGGCTTCAGGCGCTACGACGGCGAACGTTTCGACGCCCGCAAATTCGCCAACGTGCAGGGAAACCGGATCAGCCAGATCAATCCGATCAATGTGATCGAGCCTTTTCTGGAGCTCGAACGAAGGCTCCGGAGAAGGCGATGAACGGGCGGAGCGTGCTCACGGAGTGGGCGGTGATGTCGAAGCCGCCCGGCGCCACGGACGACTACCGGATCGTCGACTGCAGCCTCGGCCAGGACGATCACACGCGGTTCGAGCAGCTCATCAGGCTCGTCAACCCGGGCACCCCGCGCGGCCGCCGCGACGGGGCCATGGACGCGCTGCCCTGGGTGACCTTCAGCGCCCCGGAGGCCAGCGGCGACGGCCGGCGCTGGTCGGCCGTGGCGGTGCGGGAATGGTCGGACGAGCTCGACGCCAGCGACCGGGCGATCATGCCGACCCGGTACTTCACCTTCCCCTATGAGGAGGGCGCCCAGGTCGGCATCGGCTACCGCGACCTCTACGAGGCCGTCCTGCGCAGCCCGTCGCCGGGCCCGAGCGGCGAGCAGGTCAGGCTGGAGCCGCCCGACCTCGGCGGCGTGCGGCACACGGCCGAGCAGGTCGGGCTGCGGTGGTGCGCCGGAGTGGCGGCCCTGCTGCTCGAAGGGCCGGTCGTGCTGACCGACGCGCCCCCGCTGAGCCCGCGCGACCGGCTGGACTGCCTGGACGCGGTGGTCGCCTTCCTCCCCTATGGCATCCGGGCCTCGCTGACAGCGAGCACGTGGGCCGACAACATGGCCGATCACCGCATCCGGCTGATGTTCGGCAAGTGGGCCAGGGCGCGGCAGCTCGAAGTGCGCTGGGACGCTCCGCCGCCGTCCCCGGCCGACGAGGACGCGCAGGTCTACCTGCGGTGGGTCTCCGCCATGCTGGAGTCCGGCCCGGACCGGCTGCTGCACCGGCTGAGCGGGCTGCGCGAGCCGCTGGAGTTCAGCAGCCCCCAGCTGCGCCTGGCCCTGGAGCGGCTGCAGGACAGCAAGGCGCTGTCGGTGATCCACCGGCTGGACGACGGCGTCTCGGCGGAGGAGCAGCGGTCCGCGGTGCGCGACTCCTCCTTCGAGCGGCTGACGCAGGCGCAGCGGACCGAGCTGCTGCGGTGCCTGGTGGAGCGGGCCGAGCCCGAGGATCTCGCGGTGCTGGACCCGTACTGGCCGTCGGTCGCGCCGGTCGCGCTGACGCTGGCGGGCCGGCGCCTCGCCGTACGGGATCCGCACCTGGCCCGCGCCTACCTGAGGCTCGCCGACCAGCACGGACAGCGCGACGACTGGCTGGCCGGCCTCCTCGACCAGCCCACCGTGCCGGACGAGGCCGCGATCCCGCTGCTGGTGCCGGGCGGCCCGCCGGGGCGCCTGACCTGCGCGGCCCTGCTGGCCCGGCCCCTCGCCCTCTATCGCCTGATCACCCAGCTCGTGGCGGAGAACTCGGCGGAGGACCTGCGCGCGTGGGTGCGCCAGTACACCGCGCGCGAGTTCGCCGACTCCTGCCCGACCTGGCTGCTGGCCTACGCCTCGGTGCTGCGGACGCCGCCCAAGCCGCCCCCGGAGGCGACGCTGACGAGCCTGCACGACGTCGGCGGCGACATGGCGTACGTCATCCTGCTCCGGGCCGCGGCCGACGCGTCGCGGGTGGAGGTGGTGCTCCAGCCCGCCCCGTACTCCCACCTGCTCGGGCTGGCGCGCGGACCGGCCGCTCCCGCGCGGGTGGAGCTCGCCAAGCTGCTCTCCGACGTCGGGCAGGCGCCGATCGAGGCGGGCGCCCTCCTCGACGTGCTCGCCGTCCTGCTCGGCGCGGAGCCCCGCTGGGCCCTCGCGGTGGAGGGCCACGCCGTACGACGCTACGCCTCCAGCTTCATGAAGGTCTGGGAGCAGCTTCCGACGCCGCAGGTCCAGCTGGACGTGGCCCGCCGGATCGTCTCGCCGCTGGATCACCGGCACCCCCTCCTGAACGAGCTGCGAACGCGGGAGAAGGTGCTGGCGGAGATCGTCGACCGGCAGCGGATCACCGCCGACCCGGCCGTGCGGTCCCTGCTGACGGCGGCCGAGAACGACGCCCGGCCCCCGCAGCTGGCCCTGCTGTGGACGCTGGCGCTGGAGTCGGTGGGGGCGTTGTTCCACCCGGGGCCGCTCCTGGCGCGCTGGCCTAGCTCCCGCGACCCGGAAGCCGTCCACGAGCTGCTGCGGTACCTGCGGAAGGAGTCGGTCCGGCGCGGCGTGCTCTCCGACGCCGGCTGCCGCAGGCTGGTGGAGGCCGTCGTGCACCACCCGGGTGTCCCCCACTACGCCGAATGGGTGCGCCGCCAGGTGCCGCGGGACATCGACCGCCTGCGTGCCGAGATCCACCGCCTGGAGTGGCTGCTGGAGAGCGCGAGCTCCAAGCGCGCCGGCAGGCGGCCGCGGACCGCCGCACGCACGCTGCTCGACCGCCTGCGGGAGCTGTTCATCGGCCGCGGCGACAAGGACGACCGGGAGGACTCATGAGGCTGGGCGTCGACGCGGGCCGGGCCTACGTCAAGGTGGCCGAGGTGGGACCGTCGGGGCCGAACCTGGTCGCGCAGCTGGGCGCCGCCGCGCGGTTCGGGGGCAGTCCCGACCGCGTGGTCCTGGCGGTCGGGGAGGGCGCCGGAGAACGCGCGGTCGCCAACGCCCACCGCGCCGGATTCCACGACTTCACCACCCTGAGCCTGCCCAGGGCGGTCCTGCTCCACCTCGGCGCGGAGCGGCGGATCGAACCCGGCCGGGTCCTGCTGTGCGACGTGGGCGCCGCCTGGATCGACCTCTACCTGTGCCTCTTCGACCACTCCGTGATCTACGTCCTGGACAGCGAGCATCGAGAATCCCTCGACCTCGGCGCCGCCGTCGACCGGTTACAGGGCGCGAACGTCACCGACCGGCGGTTCGACCGGCGGGACCGGGCGTCGGAGGCGCGTTTGCGGAAGCTGCTCGCCCATGTCGCGCTCGACGAGGCATGGGGCGACACCCGGGCCTACGGGCACCTGACGACCGCGCAGATCTACGAGCTCGTCCGCCAGGTCGCCGGCCTGGCCGCGGAGTCGGCCACGCTCATGCGCGAGCGGCTGGACGACTTCGGCAGCCGGCCCGGCGACCTGCTGGTCCCGCTCGGCGGCGCCGGCACCTTCTCCCTCGTGCACGAGGCCCTTCGCGACGCGCTCGGCCTGGACGAGCGGGCCGTGCTCCTGCTGTCGCCCGAGGAGGTCGTCAACGCCGCCGCGTACGGCGCGGCCAGGGTCGCGGCCGGCCAGGACGGGCGCGACCGCTACCCCCTGCGCCTGTCGGTCGCCGCCCACCGCTTCGACGGCGCCGAAGCGCTCGGCGAGTGGCTCGAACTGGCCGCCCCGGGCCGGCTCCTGCTGGGCGGCGAGGCCGTCTACGCGCGCGACAGGAGACAGCCGGTGCTGGTCGAGGACGGCCACCAGGTCGTGGTGGCCGTCGGCGACGACCCCTTCGGCGGCCGCCAACTGACCTTCGACCACCGGATCAGCCGCGGCGAGTATCACCTCGGCGTACGCGTCAGCCACAGCGGGCACGGGGAGCTCCTCTTCACGCCCGCGAACGGCAAACCCGCCCTGTTCTCCCTGCCCCTGGGCATCCTTCCGGCCTCCAGCGAATAGAGCCCTATGAATCCGTCAATCGCCCTGCAGAAGCTCGCCGGCATCGTCAAGGAGCTCAACAAGTCCGGCGACGCCTCACTGGCCCGCCTCAGGCTGCTGGAGTGCGCCTTCGAGCTGGCCGAGGAGGCGGTCAGGAAGTGCCCGGAGGACCTGATCATCGACGCCGCGGCGATCCTGGACAAAGCCCTCGCCGAGAGCACGGGGTTCAAGAAGAGCGTGCTGGCCATGCTCGACCGGGGCGACGTCGGAGCCACCAAGCGGGGCCAGATCGAGACGAACCTCGACCTGCTCGGCGAGCTGAGCGAGGACGTCGCCCTGAGGCACAACGCGCAGATGCTGAAGCAGGAGGAGGAGAAGAAGGAGGAGGAGGATTCGTGAGGGCCCGGGCGGCCCTGGCCGCGCTGATGCTGGTGGCCTGGCCGCTGTCCGCGCCCGCGGCGGCGGACCCGGAGCCCACGGCCCTGTACAAGGCGCTCGACCTGAAGGAGCACCCCGCCGACTACATCGTGCTGCTCGACACGTCCGGGACGATGGGCTCGCGGCAGGAGGACGTCAAGGACCAGCTCAAGGGCCTGTTGAAGGCCAAGGGCGAGCAGGACGGCGTCACCCTGGTCCGCTTCGACCGCAGGCCCTACCACCGCAGCGTTCTGGAGACGGACAAGGACGTCGACGCCCTGCCCACCCCTTCCGGTGAGTACACCGACATCGGCCGGGCCCTGGAGTGGGTCGTCCGCTACCTGCGCGATCACCCGAGCCGGCTGACCGCGGTCATGCTCGTCAGCGACGGCATCCAGGAGCCGGCGCCGGGCAGCCCGTACGGCAGCGCGAACGGGCCCGCCTGGGTCAAGCTGCGCGACCAGGCCGCCGAGCTGAAGCCCCAGCCGCTGCTCTACACCTTCCCGCTCGGCGGGGCCGACGTCCGGCGCCACCAGGACGAGATCGTGGAGCGGGTCTTCCCCGAGAACGCGCAGATCCTGGACCCGCGGCAGAGCCGGTCCGCCAGGAAGGACCTGTCGGTGGTCCGGGACGACTCGCTCCGCGCCGAGGCCAGGCGGCGGGTGGCGGCGGATCTCAAACGAGGGGTCGCCGCCACCTGGAAACAGCCGGACGTGCGGCTGGATCCGGCCCAGGGCACCGGCACGCTCACGCTCGACGTGCGCTCGCGGACCGAGGCGCTGCCGCTGGAGCTTGGCGCCGTCGAGGTCGTCGTCTCGGACGGCAAGGAGCGCGTGACGGGCCGCTCCACCCTGCCCTCGCCGATCCGGATCGAGCCCGGCCGGAGCGTGGCGGTGCCGATCGAGCTGTCGTGGGCCCGGCCGCCTCTCGTCCGGGTCCAGCCGGTCGCCCTCGACCTGTCCCGGACCGTGCAGGTCAGCGCGACCGTGCAGACGCCGTGGGAGGGCGATCTGGGCCTGCTGGGCCTGAGCTACGGGAAGCGGAACATCACCACCGACGCGGCCCGCGTGACCGGCTCCTACCAGGGCGGCCCCTCGTGGTGGGCCGCCGCGCTCCTGGCCGTGCTCCTAGGGCTCCTGCTCCTGCCGCTGCTGTGGTGGCGGCGGGCCGTCAAGCACCGGCTGCCGAAGATGGCCGGCGTGCTCTGGTCGGCCTACGTCAAGGACGCCGAGGACGCGTGGGACGAGCGCATGCTGGGTCCCGTCCAGCTCGGCGGGCGGCGGGTGGTCCACACCTCCGAGCTGGCTCCCGTCCTGGACCTGCCCGGGGGCAGCGTCCAGGGGAGCGTGGACGTGCGGGCGGCCCCCGGCGGAATCAAGATCACGTACGCGCCGGAGGGCTCCGCCGGCCGGAGCGACACCGCGACCTGCCCCCTCGGCCGGAAAGTGATGATCAACGGCGTCGAGTTCATCTACAAGACAACCAGTGAGGTCGAATGAGGACGTTCGAGAAGGTCGAGCTGAGCACCGGCGAGACGATCTGGGTGGCGGCCACCGTCGCCCCCGCCGACCGGGAGCACGACGGGCCGCGGGACGTCGCCGGCGGCGGCCGGGCGATCAAGACGCTCCAGGGCTTCGGCGAGACCCTGGGCGGCATCGTCAGCAGCGTGCACAAGTCCCTGGCCGGGATCAGGCCCGACGAGGTGAGCCTGGAGTTCGGCCTGGAGGTCGGCTGCCAGGCCGGGGAATGGCTGGCCGGGCTCGCCGACGTCAGCACCAACGCCAGCGTCACCGTGACGTTGACCTGGAACCGCGCGGAGCCGGGCGAGCTTCCCCAGTGAGCCTCATGGCCCTCCTGGACCGGTGCGCCGTCGCCGTCTGCGGGCACGACGGCGGCCCGCTGCGGGGGACCGGCTTCCTGATCACGCCCCGGCACGTGCTCACGTGCGCGCACGTGCTGGGCGCCCTCGAGGCCACCACCGAGGAGGCCAAGCTGGACCTGGTCCAGGAGGGGCGGGGTGAGGTGCTCACCGGCACGGTGCGGCAGGTCCTGCCGCCGGGCAAGGGCCCGGAGGGGATGTGGGCCATGCCCGATCTCGCCGTGGTGGAGATCGACGGCGATCCGGGCGAACGCCCCTGCGCCTGGATCGGCTTCGGCCTGCCCGATCTCGACGACCACCACCGTCTCGCGTCCTGTGCCGACAACTACCGCCCCGCGGAGTACGGGCGGGCCCGCCTCAGGCTCACGCATCCGTCCTCCACCGTCGTGGACGACTTCGACGAGTACGAGCTGCGGATCAAGATGGTGGAGGTCACCGAGGGATGTTCCGGCTCGCCGGTGATCCACCTCAAGAGCGGTGCGGTGCGCGGCGTCATGAAGACCACCCGCCGCCCCAACGACGACCTCGGCGGCCTGGCCGTGAGCCTGCTCCAGCTGGCGCGGCTGCGGCCCGGGCTCTATCGGCGCATCTGGCGCGAGAACATCCGCTTCCACGCCTCCGACCCGGCCTGGACCAGGGAACGGGCGGAACAGCTGGGCAAGCGCGCGCGGGCCGAGGCAGACCTGCTGATCCTGCTGGCCGGGCAGCCGCCGCCGGACGATCCGGCCGGGCTGCTGGCCCGCGCCAACCCGGCGCGGGCTGAGCCGGACCTCGTACGCGACTACTGGGACATCGCCCACCACGTCTTCGCCGACGATGCCGGCCGCGACCTGCATCCCGTGCTCGGGCTGATCAAGGAGCTGCTCCCGATCCTCGGCCAGGGCGAACGGGACCGGCTCCTGGAATGCGGCGCCCTGTGGGCGGAGATCGTCGACCAGGAGCGGGCCTGGCGCATCGCGCTGCGCAGCGCCGCGGCGGAGCCGCCCCCGGAAGAGGCGGCCGCCGTCGCCGTCCATGTCGGCCTCGACCTGCAGGCCCGCCAGGCCGGGGCGCCCCTCTACCGGTACGCGATCGCCGAATCGGCCGGCCACCGCCCGGACCGCAACCCCGTCGCCCTGCGCCGGGGCGAGCTGGAGCAGGAGCTGAAGAAGGATCTCCGCGGCCCGATGACCAGGCTCGGCCGCACCCTGGGCGAGCCCAAGGTCTACCTGAACCTCCCCGGCGAGCTGCTGGACCTCGGCGTGGAGGAGTGGACCGGCCTGGTGGAGCAGCAGAAGGACATGCCTCTGGGCACGCGCTTCCCGATCATCGTCCGCGACCACACCTCGGCCAGGGGGTTCCGGAACTGGCGCGACACCCGCTGGAACGCCCTGAAGGACGCGCTGCCGCTCCCGCTGCACCAGATCGGCTGCCGGCACGAGCTGGTCGCCTACTCCGACAGCCGGCGGCGAGGCTGGTTCTCCGCGCGGATCGGGGAGCGCGCCGGGCTCATGCTCGCCTGCGGCTCCGACGATCTGCTCAGGTGCGCGATCGGATTCGGCGTCCCGGTCGCGCTGTGGTGGCGCTCCCCCTGCCCGGGGCCGGAGCAGAGCCCCGAGGCCGAGCCCTGCCCCGGGGCGGTCAGGATGGGCCGCCTCACCGCGGAGCTCGCGCACGTCCGCCTCGCGGCGCTGCCGGAGAAGGTCAGAGAGCTGCGCGGCGAGGCTCAGGGGGACGAGGCCGGCCATTGCGGCGCCGGTCTCGTCCTGCTTTTTGACGATCCTTTCGCCGCGGATTATCTGCGTTTCGAATATGAAGCTTTCCATTCCTCCTGATCCGCCTAGACTCGAACCGAGGAGGCTGAATTGCAGTCGCCGGTCGATGGGTTCAACTGGCCTATATACAGGGGGGATGGCCGACCTCGCGTCTGCCATTCCTTCGGCCCGGTGCCGCCCTGGCGGGCTTTCTCGATGGAGACTCCGGCGAACGATTCACCGGACGCCCCTGAGCTGACCGGCGTGGCGCTCCGGCGCGGGGAGACCTACCAGACGGCGGGCGCCGCCGGCCCGGACGGCCTGACCGACGAGGCCAGGATGGTCAACGCCGCGCTCATCCTGCGCCGGCCGCTGCTGGTGACGGGGGACCCGGGCAGCGGCAAGTCGAGCCTCGCCTACCGCATCGCCTACGAGCTGGGCCTGGGGGCGGTTCTCCGCTGGCAGGTCACCAGCCGGTCGAAACTCGTCGACGGCCTGTACTCCTATGACGCGGTGGCCAGGCTGCACGACGCGCAGCTCGCCAAGACCGGCGCGCGGACGAAGCCGGTCGGCCACTACATCCAGCTCGGGCCGCTGGGCACCGCCCTCTACCCGCACCGACGGCCGCGGGTCGCGCTCATCGACGAGATCGACAAGGGCGACTTCGACCTCCCGAACGACCTGCTCAACGCCCTCGACGAGGGCGAGTTCGCCATCAAGCAGCTGGTGCGCCCCGCCGTCGCCAAGGAGGAGACCGCGCAGGTCCTCACCGCCGAGAGGCGGTCCGTCCGGGTCCGCGGCGGGATCGTACGGTGCGCGAACTTCCCGGTCATCGTCATGACCAGCAACGGCGAGCGGGAGTTCCCGCCCGCCTTCCTGCGCCGCTGCCTCCAGCTCCGGATCGAGCACCACAAGGAGCCCGCCCACCTGGACAAGGTGCTCCGCGCGCAGCTGCCCGGCGTGAGCGACGAAGCCGTGGCGGACGGGATAGCGGAGTTCGTCAGGTCGTCGCGGTCGGGGCAGTTCCCCGTGGACCAGCTGCTGTCGGCGGTCTTCATGGTCAAGGACGTCGGCGACCGCACGCTCCGCGAGCAGCTGCTCAAGCTCGCGATGCAGCCGATCGACGGGCCGCAGGAGCGCGAATGAGCCTCGACCGCTGGCTGGAGCTGCTCCGGGCGAGAGGCGTCGACCTCAACGCCCGCGAGGTGCTCGACGCGGCCTGGCTCGCCATGCACATGGCCGCCGGGGAGGACCCGGGGCCCCGCCACGCGGACGAGCCACCGCCCGAAACCGGGCCCGAGCCGGAACCGGACCCGGCGCGGCGTCCGCCCCCGGCGGCGCCCGCACCGCCGCCGAAGGTCGCGATCTCCAGCGGCCCGCCGCCCCGGCCGCGGCCCAGGCCGAAGCCGCCCGAGGAGTCCGAGCACCCGTCGCACGGGGATCCGGGCGGCGCCGAGGCGGTGCGCGTCGAGCTGTTCGCCTACCCGCGCGCGATCGAGCGCCCGCGGGAGTTCGTCCGCGCCTTGCGCCCGTTCCGCAGGTACGTCGACGCGGGCGGGGAGGTCGACGTGGACGAGGAGCGCACGGTCGAGCGGATCGCCCACGAGCGGATCTGGTCCCCCGTCCTGCGGCCGGCCTCGGGCCGCTGGCTGGACGTGGCCTTCGTCGTGGACGCGAGCGTCTCGATGCGGGTCTGGCGTCCGCTGGCGAGGGAGCTGCACGACCTGTTCCTCCAGGTTCCCTTCCGCGACGTCCGCCTCTGGTACCTGCACGAGAGCGACAGGGGCGTCCTGATCAGCGCCTCGGCCACGCCGGGCACGCAGTCGCACGACCCGGCCGCGCTGATCGACATGACGGGGCGGCGGCTGACGCTCGTGCTGACCGACGGCTGCGGGCCGATGTGGCGTGACGGCACAGCCGGCGCCGCGCTGCGCAAATGGGCGGACGCCGGGCCGTCGGCGATCCTGCAGCCCCTGCCGGAGGAGCTGTGGGACCGCACGGCCCTGGCTCCCGTCCCCGGGCTGCTGCACTCACCGGTGCCCGCCCAGGCGAACCGCTCGCTGGAGTTCGAGGCGCTCTCCGGCGAGCGGCTGGCGGGCACGCCGGTCCCCGTCATCCGGCCGGAAGGGCCCTGGCTGGCGCCCTGGGCCAGGCTGGTGACCGGCTCGCTGGACCACGGGCTGATCTGTGCCGTCACCATGGCGGGCGGCAGGCCGCCGGCCAAGATCCCCCGGCCGCCCCAGCAGGACGCCGCCACGCGGGTGGCGCTCTTCCGCCAGGGCGCCTCGGCGCACGCCTACCGCCTGGCCGGCTACCTGTCCTACACCGAGCCGCTCGACCTGGGCCTGATGTGGCTGGTGCAGCGCTCGATGTTCCGCGAGGCCGATCCCCTGCCGATGGCCGAGGTCCTGCTGAGCGGCCTGCTACGGCGTCAGGGCGAGACGGAGACGTTCGTCTTCCGGCCCGGCGTGCGATCCGTCCTGCAGAGCGCGCTGCCCGCGGCGGAGGCGCAGCGGGTGCGCGCGGCGGTGTCCGCGGAGATCGGCCGCCGCACCGCGGGCATCGGGCGCAAGCAGCGCTTCTGGGCCATGGTGGCGCCCGGCTCGGGCGGTGAGCCGTGGACGCTGCGGGAGGCTTTCGCCGATCTCGAGAGTGCCGGGCTGCTGCCGCCGTGGATCAGGCCGGCCCAGCCGGACCTGTCCGGCGCCGACGTCCCCGCGTTGCGCCGGCTCTGGGACGAGGCGCTGCGCACCCGCCGGCCCGGCGATCCCCGCCGGTACGGCACCGCCGTCTCCCTCGCCGTCGCCCTGCTGGCACGCGCCCGCCAGGACGACGACCGCGGCGCCCTCGACGACTGCGCGGCGCTGCTGTCACGGGCGCGGGGCGAAGCCGAGCTGGCCGGGCGGGACCGGCTCGACATGATCGACGGCCTGCTCGGCTGGGCGGCGCTGACCCGCTTCCGCTGGGATCACGATCCGCTGACGCTCACCGAGGCCATGCTGACCTTCGCCGACGCCACCGAGGGGCGGCAGTCGCGCCGGCGAGACATGTGCGGCCTGGCCATCGCGACCGTCGAGCGCGCCCGGTGGACCGGCGAACCCGCCGATCCCGCGCTGCTGCTGCGCTGCGAGGACGCCCTGCGGGCCCCCTCCCCGCACGACCCGGCCCGCCCTCTCATGACCGGCACGCTGGCCAGGGTCCGGCTCGTCCTGCACCCCGTCAGGAAAAGGGCCGGCGAACGCGAACGCGCGATCGACCTGCTGCGCCAGGCCGTCTCGGTCGCCCAGGACGACGACCCGGACATGCTGGCCTGCCGGACGGACCTGGGCGCCCACCTGCTGGCCGAGTTCCGCCGCGGCGGGCGCGTCGAGGCGCTGGCCGAGGCGGCCGAGCAGCTACGGCTGGCGCAGCGCTTCTGCCTGGCCGGCGAGCCGCTGCTCGCCTGGATCTGGGCCGGGCTGGGACGCGTCCATCTGGAGGAGTTCCGGCTGAGACGCACCTCGTCCTCCCTGGAACAGGGCGAGGAGGCGCTGCGCCGGGCGCTCGACCGGCTGGGCCGCCTGCCGCTGCCCCGCGATCACCACCTGACCTGCGACGTCCTGAACGACCTGGGCGAGGTGCGGCTCGAACGGTTCGCCATCGAACGCCGGCCGGGCATCGCCGACGACGCCCGCGTGCTCCTGCTACGGGCCCGCGACCGCGACGACAGCCGGTCGGCGAGCATCGACGAGAGCCTGTCCCGGCTGCTCATCGCCCGATATGAGAGCTTCCACGACGTTCACGACCTCTGGGGGGCGGCGGACCACCTCCAGCGGCTGACCGAGTCCGACGCCGAACCCCCGGTGCGCCTGCGGGCGGCCCGCACGTGGGCGGGCTGCGAGGTCTCCGCCGGACGCTGGCAGCGCGCCTCGGCCGCCTACGACCAGGCCATCGGCCTCTGCGGGCAGATCGGCCGGACCGCGGACGAGGACCTGTCCACCCTCTGCAGCGAGGCCGCCGCCGTCGAGCTGGAGCGGGGCGACGCCACCGGCGCGCTGCGGCTGGCGCAGGCGGGGCTGCGCCGCCTGACGGACCGCCACCGGTCCCCCCTGCCGGGCCTGCCCGCGGCACGCGGGCCGATGATCGTGATCAACGTGTGCGAGCGGCGCACCGACGCCCTGGTGCTGCAGGCGGGCGGGATCGAGGTGCTGCCCCTGAGCGGCGTCAGCGCGGACGACGTCAACCGCCACGCCCGTGACCTGCTCACCGCCACGCGGCGGCCCGACTGGGCCGACGACGAGCCGATCGCGGACACGCTGTCGTGGTTGTGGCAGCTCGTCGGCGAGCCCGTGCTGGCCCATCTCGGCTGGCTGAGCCGGCCTCCGGCCTCCCAGAGACGACGGCTGTGGTGGTCGGCGGCGGGCGCCCTGAGCTTCCTCCCCCTGCACGCGGCCAGCGACGGCAAACGGACGATGTTCGACCACGTCATCTCCTCCTACCTCGCCGACACGCGCGACACGCCACGCCCGGCCGCCGCGCTGAGTGTGCGGACCGCGGACCTGTCGCGTACCGATCCCTACGAGCCGGCCCGGAGCAAGGTCCGGTTCGAGGGCACCTGGCACCAGGTCCCGGAGCTGGCGAGCTCGCCGGGCCGGCTCGCGGTGCTGCCCAGGCACGAGGTGCTCGCCGGCCTGGGCGAGCCCGCGGACGGCACGGCGCCGCTGCCGGCGCACCTGCTCGCGGCCTTCCGCGAGGTGGTGGCCGTCATGTGGCCGGTGCCGGACGAGGTCCGCCTGGCGCTCCAGGACGTCAGCAGCCAGGCGGGCGAGCGCTCGACTGCCTGGCACGTGCACGACGTCGCCCTCGGGCTGCGCCGCCGCTTCCCGGCCCAGCCGCGGATCTGGGCCGCTCTCCGGCACTTCGGCGCCTGACCCGGCATTTCTCCCTTTAGGATTGCAATATGTTTGCGTCAACGTCTTATTTGTGACATACCTAAGTAAGGATTTCGTAGCGTCCATAACTGCGGCAGAAACTTCTCGTGGCCTCTCTCCGTTCTGCGGATAGGAAAACGGCAACTGTGAGGAAATGTGCGCGTCACTTCATCCCTCAGGTCCCTTCTCGCCCTGGCCGTGACCGCTGCTGTGGTGCTTTTCCCGACGGCCGCGGACGCTCTGCAGCCCTCCGACGTCAAACCCGTCCGCGTCGTCGTCCTCGTCGACGAGTCGGGCAGCCTGGCCGCCCAGGACGTCGCCCGTGAACGTGCCGCCACCCAGCTCATCGCCCTCAGCGAGCTCTCCCCGCAGTCGCAGGTGGCCGTGGTCGGCTTCGGCAGCTCCAACGGTCCAGGCCAGGCGGCCGTGGACATCGCCTGCCCGCTGACCGGTGTGGAGACGGCCCAGGACCGCGAGTCGCTGGGCCGGTGCGTGGACAAGCTGCGCCGCCGCGCCAACGGCGAGGGCAGCGACACCGACCACGCCGCCGCCCTGGAGCAGGCGCTTGACATCATGAACACGCCCGACGACCAGCAGCGGGCGAAGATCGTGTTCTTGCTGACCGACGGCGTCCTCGACGTCAGGAACAGCCCGCAGTACGGCGCCGACGCCCAGGCGCGCAACCGCAACGCCCAGGCCCAGATCGACCGGAGCCTGCGCGACGCCGAGAAGGCGCACGTGCAGATCTGGCCGCTGGGCTTCGGCTCGGCCGACAAGGCCAGCCTCGACGCCTTCGCCGCGGGCGGCTGGCGGCAGCCCTGCGGCGACCAGGAGACGGCGACGCCCCGCGCGAGGGTGGTCGCGACCTCGGCGGACGTGGAGCGATCCCTGCTGGAGGCGTTCTCCTACGCCCGCTGCGCGGGGATCGAGCAGTCGGTCACCGACTCGCTCGAACCGAACGCCACCGTCGACCTCCAGGTCAACATCCCGATCATCGCGACCGACGGCTCGATCGTGGTGGTCAAGCGCGACCGGCGTATCCGGGTGACCTACTTCGACCCCGACGGCAACCAGGTGCCCAAGCAGGGCGAGCAGAACGAGTCGACCTTCCAGGTCGCCGGCGAGGCCGGCCCGGTGGAGTCGCTGCGCATCCGCAACCCGCTGCCCGGCAAGTGGCGGGTCCGGCTCACGTCGCCGCCGGGCGTCAGCCGCCAGGACGTCAGCGCGACCGTCGTGTGGCAGGGCGCGCTGCGCGCCTCGATCTCCCTGAGCAACCCCCGGCCGCGGCCGGGCGAGCAGGTGACCGTCCGGCTGCGCCTGCAGACCAGGACGGGCACGATCACCGACCCGGCGGCGCTGGCGGGCCTGCGCTTCACCGCCCGGATGTCCGGCGACGGCTTCCAGGAGCTCCCCATCGACCTGCGCGACACCGGTGACGGCCCCGACCGCGCCCAGGGCGACGGCGAATACTCCGGCCAGGTCGCCATCCCCGCCTCGGCCACCGGGGCCCTGTCCTTCCTGGGCAAGGTCACCGGCCCGGGCGTCGCCGGCGACGAGCGCCCCTACGCGACCCGCGTCGCCGGACCCGCCGACCGGCTCCGCGCCCAGGTGCAGCTCGACGCGGCCACCGTCGAGCCGGGGGCGGAGGTCTCCGGCACCGTACGCGTGACCAACGACGCCGAGCCCGCCCAGCTCACCCTGCGGCTCGTCGACGTGCCCGGCACGGTGAGCCTGTCGGTCCAGCGGCTCCAGGCGCCCGCGGGCGCCTCCGAGCACGGCCTGAAGCTGCGCGTCGGCACGGACGCCCCCAAGGGCCGGGTCGGCGGTTCGGTCCAGGTGGTCGACGCGAGCGGGCAGGTGGTGGCCGAGGAGTTCGTCGACGTCGACGTGCAGCCGCCCACGCCGCTGTGGCAACGGCTGCTCCAGGCCTTCCTGGTCCTCCTGCTGATCGTCGCGGTGGCCCTGCCGCTCCTGCTCCTCAGGAGGCGCGCGCGGATCCGGGCGGCCGATCCGAGCGAGCTGACCTTCTACCTCTTCGAACAGCCGGGCGAGCCGTACGTCAGCAAGATGCAGGCGCCCCTCGGCGAGGGACCCGAGTTCACCTTCGAGATCTCCAACGGCCGGCTGGTGCGCACGTACGGCACCGGTTACACGGCGCGCCGCGGCGGCGGCCAGACCGTCCTGGTCCGCGATCCGTCCGGGCAGGAGCTGGAGCCGCTGCGCCCGGGGCGCCCGATCCCGCTGCCCGGCGGCATGTTCCTCGGCGTCGACGACGCCCGGGTCAAGCGTGCCGAGCAGCCCGTGTACGGCACGCCGGAGCCGTACCAGAGCAGGACCCACAGACCGATGCCAGGCGACGACCTGTTGTGAGGGGCGCATGAGGATCTTCGATCCGATGATGTTCGTGGGGCTCGGCGGCACCGGCTGCCGGGTCGGTGTGGAGCTCGAACGGCGGCTGCGGGACGAGTTGTGCGGTCCCGACGGCATGGACCTGATCAGGAACTTCAGCTGGCAGAACTACCAGCCCTACGAATTGCCCTCCTGCCTGCAGTTCGTCTACGTCGACCTCAACGAGGCCGAGCTGACCCGCACCCGGCGGCGGGTGGTGCCGACCGAGCGGGAGTTCCCGGCGGCCGGCCGCACCGCCCACCTGATCCACGACGTGGTGCCGAAGTTCGACTCCTATCCGGAGGTGGCCCGCAGCCTGCGGGCGACGTCGAGCGACCACGTCAAGGACTGGCTGCCGCCGCGCGAGCAGGAGCCGCTGGTCGCCCCGCTGATGCGCGGCGCCGGCCAGCTGCCCACGGTGGCCAGGGCGGCGCTGTTCGAGCGGATGCGGCACGGCCCCGGGCCGGTGGTGCAGGGCATCGACGACGCCATCGGCGCGATCAGCAACTCGGGCGGCGAGTTGGCCGGGCTGGGCGGCCGGCTGAGACGCAGCTGCGACGTCTTCGTGGCCTACTCGGTGGCGGGCGGCACCGGCAGCGGCATCTTCTACGACTACCTGCACCTGATCGGCGACGCCTTCGCCCGCAACCACATCAGGGCCCGGATCTACCCGCTGGTCGTCATGCCGTCGGCCTTCGCCGAGGGCAAGGGCGGCGGCCGCCGGGCCCGCCTGAACGCCGGCTCCAGCCTGCTCGACCTGTTCCGGCTGGTCGACGACCAGAACGCGCCGCACGCGGGCACGCAGGTCGACGAGCTGGGCATCGCCGGCGAGCTGGGCGTGCGCTACCCGGGCAAGGGCGAGGTGCGGCTGGCCACCGGCACGGTCCAGACGGCGTTCCTGTTCACCATGCCGCCCGGCGTCGAGCGGGACGACCTGCACCGCTCGATCGCCTCCCTGATCGTCTCGCTGGCCGGCACCCAGCCGAGCGCGGCCGGCGACGTCGGCGGCGGCATGGAGGACCGCGGCGAGTCCTCCTTCGCCGACGACTTCATCAACCGGGCCGTGGAGCGCGAGGTCGCGGCGGCTTCCGGCATCGGCAACCGGGGCGTTTCGACGGCCTTCGTCTCCTCCATGACCGTGCCCGTGGAGGAGCTGGCCGACCTGGTCAGTTCCCGGCTGCTGGCCCGCGCGGTGACGCAGCTCGAAGCCGTGCCGCCGGGCGCCGCCGAGAGCAACGTCGAAGAGATCCGGCGCATGTTCACCACCACCAACCTGGAGCCGCTGAGCACCCGTGAGCCGCTGCCGCTGCCGGAGGTCCGCCCCGCCACCGGCGCGGCAGAGATCCAGAAGTCGCTGGCCAACCGGCTGCGGGCGATGGAGGACAACCTGGCCTCGTTCGAGCGGCAGCTGAGCCGCGTCGTGCCGGCCATGGCCCAGGAGATGGACGTGCGCCGCGGCGCGCTCGAAGGGCTCGGCCAGGTCGACCCGTTCCGGCTGCGGCGGGTGGTGGTCGGCCTGCCCGGCGCCGCGCACGAGGCCGACCGGCTGGGCTTCGCCGGGCTCCTCGACCACCGCAGGGCGCAGCCGCGCAGGCCGTACGAGAACATGACCGAGGCCCCACCGCAGCCGCGGCCGATCCGGGACCGGGTGTTCCGCAAGGCCCAGTGGGGCGACCCCGAGGTCCAGGCGGCGATCGCCAGCCAGGACGCCTGGTACCTGTGGCGCAGCCAGGCGCTCTGGCACAAGGCGTGGGCCGACCAGATGCCCCGCTGGGAGCCGCGGCGCAAGCAGCTCATCCGCGAGGTGCGCGAGTTCACGCAGGTGTTCGCCGAGCACGCCGAGGCCGACGCCGAACGCTTCGCGCGCCGGGCCGGCGAGCTGTACGAGACCCGCGTGGGCGTCTACCACCTGCTGCCGCCCGCGGGCGCGGAGTCCTTCTACGACGCGGTCGTGCGCCGCTTCGTCGACATCTTCGTCTCCCGGCAGCAACTGCGCCCCACCGACGGGGAGGCCGCCGTGGCCAACGCGCTGATCGGCCCGGACGGCTGGCGGCACGCCTACGACCTGGCCTGGCGCACCGGCAAGCCGGCCGACGCGCTCAACTGGGCGCGCGACCGGCTCAAGCTGGAGGTGAAGAAGCTCTTCAAGGACCAGGACGAGGCCGCCGCGCTGGGCGAGCAGCCGCTGCTGCCCGCGCTGGCCGACATCCTCGCCCAGGCCGCCTCGGGCGGCGGCGACGACCCGCACGTGCGGCAGTTCCAGCTCAAGCTGGCCGACCTGGTGCCGGGCGGCTTCACCCCCGACGGCACCGGCGACCTCAAAGTGCTGGTCTCCTACCCGGCGCCGGCCAAGGACCCGGCCCTGGAACGGTTCCTCAAGGACCGGATCGACCTGCCGGGCGTGCCCGACTTCCGCAACATCGACGCCGACTCGGTGACCGTCGTGCAGCTGCGCACCTCGATGAGCGTCACCCAGGTCCGCGAGCTGCGCGAGGTGCTGCACAGCTGGGCCGACGCGCTGCGCGACGAACGCCCGCAGGACCACCTGAAATGGCGCCAGCGGCTCGGCTACGACTTCGGCTACCTGGCCACGACCGAGGAGCACCGCGTCCGGATCCTGCACCGGCTGCTCTGCCTGCTGTGGAACGGCCGGGTCAGCGTGGTGGAGGGCGAGCCGAACTCGCCGTCGCGGATCCGGATCGACGTCGAGGGCGGCTCGATGACGCTGCCGCTGACCGCGTACGGCAGGGCCTCCTCGTGGCCCAGCATGCTGCGGGCCTACGAGCAGTGGGTGATCGCCGGCGACGAGGAGTTCCGCAGCCTGGTCAGCGAGCAGCTCATGAACGCCACACCGCGGGGCCTGGCGGGCGCCCCCAGCCTGCCGGACCCGCTCTACCACCTGGTCACCGGCATGTCCGCGGACCAGCTCGGCCTGCTGGAGATCATGATGCCCAAGCTTCCGTCGGGCGCGCGCAACCGGGCCGATCAGCTGATCACCTTCTGGGCGCACACCCTGCCCGCCGCGCTCGACCTGCCCTTCGAGCGGGTCGCCGAAGCCGTCGCCTACAACCTGCGCGACCTGGACGCGCTCATCGGGGAGTGAGCATGGTCGTCGTGCTCGACCTGCGCAAGGGTGAGCTGGAGCGGCTGGGCGCCCAGGTCCTGGTGGTGGCCGACACCGAGCGCCTGGCCGGTGCCCAGCGGGTGCTCCAGGACGTCTTCAGCTCACGCCTGGTCAGGTCGGTGCTCGTCCTGGCGGTGGGGCCGGAGCTGCGCCTGCCCCCCGTCCTGGGCGGGGAGAGCCGCAGGGTCCTCTGGGTGAGCGACCCCTGCGGCATCCTCTGGAACGCCGACACCGGCGAGGCGGCCCACGGGCCCGGGGTGAGCGCGGAGGCCATCCTGATCGACCTGCTCACCCAGCCGGAGGTCTTCGACGAGGTGGTCAACAGCCTGGGCGACATCCCGTACGGCACCGCCTCGCCCGGCTGGCGCATCGTGGCCGGCCGGATCGACCCCGAGGTGCTCGCCCAGGCCTTCCGGGAGGTGGCCGAACGCTTCGACGGGCCCGTCCAGCAGGACACCGCCACCTTCAGCTCGCCGCTGGCCACCGCGCTCCCGGTGCTCAGCGGCACCGTCGACCTGCCCTCCGACCTCCTCGACGCCCTCGTCCCGGAGGGCATGCTGCACCGCCTCTACCGCGGGGCCGCCGACCAGGTGGACCGGGCCGTCCGCGCCCTGGACGACCTCGGCTACTTCCACAGCGCCCGCGACCGGGCCGCGGTCGTCGACCGAGTGATCGCCGCGGGCCGGGCGCTGGCCGAGTTCCGCGACACCGTCGCCCGGCTCTTCGAGGAGATCGACCACACCGACGAGAACGCCGCCGAGCGGCTGGCCGCGTACGGGATCAGGTTCGCCGTCCCCGCCGACATGGGCCACGCCCAGATCGTCGGCGAGCTGCGCGCCGACCTGGAGGCGTCCCTGGCCGAGCGCAAGAGGGTGATGCGGCTGGTCTCACGCTTCCGCCTGCTGGCCGACCAGAGCGCGCCCATCGGCAGCCGCGCCTTCGTCGGCGACCTGTGGCGGATCTGCCCGGACGAGCTGCTCAACGCGCTGCACGCGCCCGCCGAGTTCCCCGCCGCGTTCCTGCCCCGTTTCGTCTTCTGGCGGCGTGCGCGGGCGTGGTGGCGCGAGCAGCTCTCGCTCGGCCTCGCCAGGACCGCCCTGGACGACCTGCGCTCGACGCTCGAACGCGTCGCGGCCAGCGAGTGGATGCTGGGCGCGGCCCGCATGCACACCTCCGACGCGGCCCGCACGCTGGCGGCGGCGCTGAACGAGATCTGCGCGCAGGTGTCCGGGACGCTGACCGACTGGAGCAAGGCCGAGACCGGCCAGGCCGCCGCCGGCCCGGCCCTCGACGAGGAGGTCACCGTACGCCTGCGCGACCGCGGCGGCCAGCTGCGCGAGGTCATCACCGGCGACCTCGTCGACGCGGTGACGACCTGGCTGGAGCCCGCCTGGACCTCCCTCGAACAGGGCGCCTACCGGGACTCCCAGGTGGGCCTCGAACGCCGGGTCGACGAGACGCTGCGGCAGTACCGCTACCACCTGGCCCACCGCGGCGTCCAGGAACGTCCCGACTTCGGCACCGGCGACACGGGCCGCCAGGACCTCGTGGACGCGGTCTGGCGGCAGTCCCAGCAGGTCGTGCGGGCGCTGCGCGCCCAGGCCAACGGCCAGATGCTGCAGCTGTGCGGCGACCGCGACCTGGCGATGCTGCTGCGGCAGGCGTACGCGGTGCGGTTCGCGCCCAGGGCCGTACGGGGACAGGGAAACCCGCCCGACGTCGTGTGGACCCGGTCGGGACAGTACGCCGGCACCCTGCGCCTGGTGCCGCTGCGCCCCGGGACGGTCGAGGAGGACTGGAGTGAGGATGGAACCTGAGCCGCTGACCTTCTTCACTCCCGACGGCGACCGCGTGACCTGGCAGGTGGAGGTGGAGCCGGACCTCGACCCCTTCGAGCGCCGGCTGACCCTCGTCGTCCAGGGCACCAAGATCGTGCAGCGGCGGGTGCCCCGCGCGGAGGGGCGCGACCGCGAACACCTCTACGAGCTGCTGGAGAACGAGGCCCGGATGGGCTCCAGGCTGCTCGCCCGGCTGGGGCGGGCCTACCCCGTCGAGCTGCCCCGGCTGATGGGCTACAGCCTGGACGTGGAGGAGCCCTTCGTGCTGCTGTCCGACCACCGGGGCGAGCCGGTCACCCGCTTCTCCGGCGCGCTGCTGATCGCCGAGCAGCGCGCCCTGCAGGAGAGCCTCTTCCGCGCCGTGCGCATCCTGTCGGCCTGCGACATCGTCCACCGCCGCATCGACCCCGGCACCGTGCGCTGGGACGGCTCCGCCGTCCAGGTCACCGGCCTCGCCCACGCCACGCTGATCGGCAGCCGCCGGCTGCGGCTGGGAGAGGCGCCCTACGCCGCGCCGGACCAGCGCGCGGGCACCGGCCGCGCCTCCACCGCCGACGACCTCTGGAGCGCCGGCATGGTGATCTACCGCACGATCACCGGCCGCGAGGTCGCCGACCGCCCCGACCTCACCGCCGCCCCGGCGCTGCAGCCCATCCACGACGTCTTCTCCGGCCGGCCGCCGTCGGTGCTGGAGGTGCTCGACCGGCTGCGGGTGCCCGACCCGATGCAGTCCATCCCCGTCGACCAGGACCTCAGGCTCGAAGAAGGCCGCGCCGCCTTCGACCGGGCCCGCGAGGCCAAGCGCGGGAACGAGGACGAAGAGCCGCCGCCCGTCACCCTGGACGAGCGGGAGACACAGGACAAGCCGCAGAAATGGTGGGCCCGCTGGCTTCCGCTGGCCGTACTGCTCGCCTTCGTCGTGGTCGTCTGGATGGTGATCCGGTGATCCTCTGCCCGATCTGCCTGCACGAGTTCGCCTGGAGCGAGGACGAGCTCTACGAACGCACCCCCGCGGGCAACTACCAGCAGCTCTCCCTGGAGCACGCGACCGGGGCCCGCCGCGAGGACCTCCTGCGCGCCGCCCACGTGCGCTGCCCGGCGCCGGTGGCCGACCCGAGCCTCGAACACCACCTGCCCTACACCTACGTACGGCACGGCCGCCCGCTGGTGATCGGGCTGGTCGGCGGGCCCGAGACGGGCAAGACCCACCTGCTGGCCTCGATGATCGGCGCCATCGAGCAGGGCGGGCTCCAGCCGTACGGGCTGACCCCGTACGCGGTGGACATCGAGCGGCACGCCGAGTACGTCAACACGTACGTGCATCCGCTCATGGTGGAGCGGACCGCGCTCTCGCGCACCACCCACCGGGCCGCCGCCGAGCCGGCCGACGCGCTGCTCGTCAGCGACGGCCGGCACACCACCGCGGTGGCCTTCTTCGACATCGCCGGCGAGCTGCTGCGCAGCTCCACCCACGAGGCGACCAGGTTCGTGCCGGCCGTCGGCGGGCTGCTCTTCGTGATCGACGCCACCGCCAGGTCGGCCAGGATGGGCGACGAGTCCTTCCGCGCCGTGCTCGACCGGCTGCCCACGAGCGGCGGGCGGCTGGACATCCCCGCCGTCATCGCCGTCACCAAGAGCGACTCGGTGCGCTTCGAGGCGCCGGTCGACACCTGGCTCTACGACGAACCCGACCGGCTGGACCAGGTGGACGTCCTGAGGGAGAGCCGCGACGTCTACGCCTTCCTGCACCGGCGCGGCGCGCAGGCCTGGCTCAGCCCCTACGGCAAATGCCGCAAGTGCACCCTGCATTTCGTCTCGGCGACGGGCTGCGCCCCGACCGACGGGCGATTCCCCAGAGGCGTCCGGCCGCGACGCGTCCTGGCGCCCCTGATCTCGCTCTTCGCGATGACCGGTGTCCTGCGTGGCTATCCGGAGGTGGGGCTCTGATGGGGCGTTACTCCAGCGTCGACTGGATCCTGTTCGAGTGGGACGAGCGCCGCACCGGCCTGGGTCCCGTGCGCTCCTCCCTGGAGGACACCAGGGGCTGGTACCACCAGCTCGGGCCCTGGCTCGACCCCGGGCCCGCGGCCGGGGTCAGCATCTGCCGGCTCGTCGTGGACGGGCGCGTGGTGGTGCTCTCCCGCACGCGGACCGGCGGCTCGGACAGCAGGCGGACCATCCAGGTCCAGGCGTACCTGGGCGGCTCCGCCGCCAACGCCTCGGCGATGCCGAACGTACGCCAGGCGCTCGCGCTGGCGCCCGGCTGGAGCTCACTGCTGCCCGCCGACCCGGAGCCGCTCGATCTGGCCCTGCTGCTGCGCCCGTACGCCACCTCGAGCGCGGCACTCGACCGGCAGGCCCGCGCCGAGGCCCCGGCCCTCGCCCCGATCGTCTCGGAAGCCCTGCGCGGGCACCGGGAGCCGCTGTCGGTGGCCGCGCAGGGACAAGCGATCGTGCAGCTGTGGGGGCTGGTGGACATCCTGGACCTGGTGCTCGGGCGCTATCCGGAGACGTTCTCCACCTATGAGAGCGACGACCTCAAGCAGGGGGCCGAGGTCATCTTCCTGCAACAGTGGCCAGGGCCCTCGTCGCGGGCCGCACACCGGCGGCGCGTCGATCTGCGGGCGCCGGATCAGGACGATCTGTACGGCGAGATCGCGGCCATGGTCGTCGACGCGTACGCGGGCGAGCGGCTCACGGGGCTGGTCAAGCGGCTGCGGATCACCGACGCGACGGCGGTGGAGGAGCGGATCGAGCTGCTCAGGGCCGCCCTGCGCGAGCCGCCGAAGCCCGTGCCCGCCCAGCCCCGCGCCCCGCGCCCTCCCGCGCCCGCCGAACCCGCACCCGCCGTTTCGGCGCGACCCCCGGCGCCTCCCGCGACGTCACCGACCCCTCCCCCGCCGGCGGCGACGGGCCCGCGGACGCGGGCGGCGACGGGACGGCCCGCACCGGGCCCCGCGCCCGTGACGCGGGAGGAGCCGCCGCCCACCCCGCAGGCCCGCCCCCCTGAGGCGCAACCCGTCGTGGTACGCGACGCCTTCGACTACTTCCTGGCCGAGCTGACCGAGGCGACCAGCGCCGGGGCGGCCCGGGGCATCCTGAGGGACGTGCACGCCTGGGCGCGGACACGCCCGCCGGCCGACGTACGCTCCCGGCTGCACACCCTGGTGCCCGAACTGGAACGGCTGCTGCCCGACAACGAGGTCAACCCCGTCCTGCGCGACCTGCTGGACCCGGACGCCACGGCCGAGGGCGTCAGGTCCGCCTGGCTCGACCCCCGATGGCTCGTGCTGGCCGCGGTGCTGCTGGTCGTGCTTGTCCTCCAGGTCGTCACGACGCTCCTGCGCTAACCGGCCAGCCGGCTCAGCAGGGCGGCCAGGGCGGCGCGATCGTTGACGCCGGTCTTGTCGTAGACGGCGTACAGCGTGTTGGCCACGGTGCGGACGGACACGACGAGCCGCTCGGCGATCTCGCGGTTCGTCAGCCCCTGGGCGGCCAGCACCGCGATCTCGCGCTGCCGCGGCGTCAGGCTCGGCACATCGAGATCCATCAGCGCGAGCGTACGGGCGCCCTGGCAGCGCTGCGCGAGCCGCCAGGCCCGGGTCTGCGCCGCGCGAGCCCCGCGCGCAAGCCCGGACTCGCGGAAGCGGGCCGCCGCCTGCGCCGCCGCCTCGGCCGCGTACAGCAGCAAGCCGAGCCGCTCGAAACCCTCCGAGACCGCGTCGAGCTCCGCGCCGTCGCGGGCGGCGGCGTGCCGCGCGAACAGCGCCACCAGCGGGCCGGCCACGTCGAGCGCGGCCAGCCGCGCGGACACCAGGTCGGGACGGCCCAGCCGGACGACGTCGTGCAGCAGGAACGGCACGTCGCACGGCAGCGCGTCCCCGGCGGTCTCCAGGCAGAGCTCGACCGCCCCGGCCGCGTCCCCGCGCCCGGCCATGGTCCACGCCCGGGCCAGGCGCACCGGCAGGACGACGGACGGACCGATCGGCGTCCCCGTCGCCACCGCCCGCTCCAGCGCCTCCTCGGCCGCCGCGACCTCGCCGAGCAGCGCGTACGCGTGCGCGAGCTCGCCCAGGCAGGACCCCGCCAGCACGCTGCGCTCGGGCAGGCGCGCCGCGGTGTCGCGGGCCCACCCGAGGGCGTCGGCCACCCGGCCGCGCAACCGCAGCACCCGGGCCATCCACGTGCCGAACTCCAGGTTCGCCCGCGTCCAGGTGCGGAAGGGGCCCTCCAGGCCGTGCCCCTCCCCGGCCAGCCGCTCGGCGGTGTCCAGATCGCCGAGCAGCAGCGCGGCGTGCGTGGCGTGGGCGGTCAGGGCGGCGGAGAGGCTGCGCATGGCGTCCGGCTCCTTCGCCAGCCCGGCGCCGATCTCCGCCACGTGGGCCAGGCATTCCGCGGCCCGGCCCCGCGCCACCAGGACGGCCGCCTCCGCCCCGCTGATCATCCGCGCGCCGTGCGGGCTGAACGGGCCCATGCCCCGCGCCCGCGCCATCAGGTCCTCGGCGTCGGCGATGTCGCCGGTCAGGGTGGCCAGGACGGCCCGCATGATGAGCGCCGCCTGGCGCGGCTCGACCCCGTGGACGAGCCGGCTGGTCTCACCGAGCACGGCTCGCGCCCGTACGACGTCCCCGAGCCCCACGGCCAGGTTCATGGCCCGCTGCACGCCGAGGTCGGTCCGGGCCGCGTCGCCCATCTCCGCCGCCCAGGCGGTGGCGAACACCTCCTCGGCCTCGGCGTACCGGTCGGTGTAGAACAGCACCGTGCCCAGCGCGGCCAGCGCGGGCGTGCCACCGCCGGCGGCCACGGCCGCGCGCCCCAGCCGTACGGCCAGCTCCAGATCCCTGATGACCCTGGCCCGCTCGCAACCGGCCAGCAGCAGCCCGGGATCGCCGGGCAGGCCCCCGTCCAGCCGCCAGACGGCCACCCTGAGCACGTCCTCGCGCCGCCGCAGCCCGGCCTCCGAGACCGCCTGCGCCAGCCGGCGCACCATCGTGCGGGCACGCAGCACGCCGCAGCCGTCCCTGATGACCTCGCCGTACAGGGGATGCGCGAGCCGGACCTGGAGCCGCCGGCCGTCCGGCTGCACCGTGACGAGCTGCCGGTCCTCCAGGTGCTGCACCGCGTCGAGCGACCCGAGTGCGGCCAGCAGGTCGGCGCCCAGCGGCTCGCCGTACGCCAGCAGCTCCAGCGCCTCCCGCTCCCGCGCGGTCACCTCGCCGATGCGGCCCGCGATCGTCTCCCGCAGCGTGGGCGTGATCGTCAACGGCCCGTGCCAGCGCCACACGCCCCCGTCGGCGGCGAGCATCCCGGACAGCACGAGTTCGCGCAGGTAAAGAGCATTGCCCTGGCTGACGCGCCACAGCCGGGCCACGGTCGCCGACTCCACCCGGCCGCCCAGCGCGGCCTCCAGCACCGCCGCCGTCTCCTCCAGGGAGAACGGCTCCAGCTCCAGCCGCGGCACCAGATCGTCCTTCCACAGCGCGAGCACCGCGTCCGGCACGGACGTGCGGCTGCGCAGCGTCGCGATCACCCGGGTGCCGTCCCGCGTCACGAGATGGTGGACGAGCGCGGCCGAGACCGGATCGAGCAGGTGGGCGTCGTCCACCACCAGCACCGGCACGCGCAGCGCGGCGGCCGCCCAGCCCAGCGGGTTGCCGGCAGGCGGCGTGGCCGGGAGCAACGGGGCGAAGGCGCCCAGCGGGATCTCCGCGGCGGCGGCCGTGGCCCGCGCCCAGGCGACCTCGTCGAGACCGTGCACGGCCTGCGCCGCCAGGCGGCTCTTGCCCGTCCCCGGCGGACCGGCGACGACCACGCCCCTGGAAGCGGACCGGATCTCATCCAACTGCGCCACACGCCCGATGAACGGCCAGGAGCCTGCCACGGCGAAAGCGTATTTGAGTAGGCCATGCTCATGCGAGCGCATTGTTCCGCCCAGCATGCTGGGCCCATGACCATGGCGCTCACCACCGGCCTGACGGACCTCGTACGGGAGAGCCTCGGCGCCCCCCTCGCCGAGATCGCCGACCAGCACGTCGACCTCCTCGGCTCCGGCCCCGGAGCGTTGTCGACGACCTCGCTCCACCGCGTTCGGGGCACCACGACCTGCGGCGCGACCTGGTCGTTCTTCGTCAAGACGATCCACTCGATCAGGCACATGCCCGGGTACGCGGACATCCCCGAGCCGCTGCGGACCGCCGCGCTCGCGCACTTCCCCTGGCGGGCCGACGCGGACGTCTACCTGGCCGGCCCCCGGCTCCCCCGCGGGCTGCGGCTGCCCCGGCTGTACCGGCTGGACGACCTGGGCGACGACCGGCTCGTCATGTGGCTGGAGGACGTACGGGTCGCACCCGCCACCTGGGACCTGGACCGCTACCGCGCCGCCGCCCGCCGGCTCGGCGACCTGGCCGCCGTGCAACCCGTCGCGGGCCGGTCGTCCGCCCCCCGCGAGCCGATCAACCGCGGCCTCCGCTACTACTGCGCGGGCCCGCTGGCCAACCTGTTCCTGCCCGCCGTGCGCGACCCGGCGACGTGGCGGCACCCGCTGGTCGCCGCGAACGCCGACCCCCTGCTGCAGGCCGACCTGCTGGCCCTCGCCGACCGCATCGAGCCGCTGCTGGAAGCCCTGGACCGCCTCCCCCACACCCTCGTCCACGGCGACGCCAGCCCCGCGAACCTGCTGATCCCGGCCGACGGCTCGGCGGACTTCGTGGCCATCGACTGGAGCTGGCCCTACCCGGCGGCCGTGGGCTTCGACCTCGGCCAACTCCTGGTCGGCCGGGCCCACACCGGCGACCTCGACCCCGCGGACCTGCCCGCCGTCCACGAGGTGATCGAGGCCGCGTACGCCGCCGCGGTCGCCGGCCTCGCGGACCCCTCCGAGGTCTCCTTCGGCTACGCCGCCACCCTCGTCCTGCGCAGCGCCTGGACCGCGATCCCCTTCGAACGCCTGGGGCAGGAGCCCACCGCCGAACTGCACGACCTGTTCCGCAAGCGGGCCGGACTCGCCCGCTTCATCGTCGACCTGGGGCGCTCCCTGCTCCCTTAGACCTCGGCTTCAGCCCTCGACCTCGGGCGTCGAACGGCGGGCGAGAGCCGGAATATTGGATCTTGGTTGGGCGCCGATATTCGATTCGAGCCTTTCATTGCCCGGCCGGACCCGGAAATCGAAATCCGCCCTCGGCGCCATTAAAAGCGAAACCGCGGCACCGACTGCGGGGACGGACGGCATCGCCCCGCCCCGGACGACGCCGGAGGATCAGGCGTGGGCGGCCGGCCAGGACCCGACCGCCCGCGCCCCTCTTCATAAACCCTTCCAGACCTACCGGAAGCCCCCTCAGTGGGCAGCCTCGTACTGCTCCACGACGGTGGCGGCGATGCGGCCTCGCTCGCTCACCGGCAGACCCTGGGCCTTCGCCCACCGCCTGATCTCAGTGGACTTCTCACGGGTGACGGCCCGGGAAGTGCCGATGCCTCCGCGGCGGCCGCGAACTCCCCTCTCGGCGCGGACCGCGCGAGCCTTGGTGATAAAGGGAGCGAGAGCCTTCTCCAGCTTCTCCCGGTTAGAGCCCGACAGGTCGATCTCGTAGCTCGTGCCGTCGAGAGCGAACCTTGTGGTGCCCTCGGCGTCACTGCCGTCGATGTCATCGACAAAGGACTCAACAATGCGCTTCGCCATGATGCTGCTCCGATTACGTTATGGTTGCAGGTACTGTAGCTCTGTTCAGCAGATCATGCATCTCCTTGAGGCGCCGCGCCGACGCAATCGAACTTCGCGATCCCGTCCCGCACTACAACGCCTTTCGCTGTTGTGACGCGGTTTTCGTGGTTCTCGTGCCCGGCATTCATGGGCGACGCCCCGGCCCATGGCCGAGCAGAGAACATCTCAGGACCCGACCCGCGCGCGGCGCACCCAAAGACCCGTACGAGATCCCTTCTGCCCTTCTCACCAGTGATAAGCCATCGACAACCGGCGACATCCCCAGTATCGGGCACCTGTGGCCGTCATCCCGCCTCCTCCTGCGCGCAGCGCACCATCGCAGGTGCGAGAGGCCGTTGCCCCGGAGCACCCGCGCCCACGCCGACCTCGCTGTCAGCAACCTAGTCGCAAGTGCGTCCAGCTCGCGGTCAATAGCGATGAATCCGCTATCTTGAAGTTCGATTCAAAGGTTTGCCGCGTCATATCAGGTATTGGCCGAGTGGCGCAACTCGGGCCGGCCGCAACTCACCGATGATTACCACATTCGCATGCGCCGACTCAGCCGGATCCGCCGATGAACGCGTGACATCTGCTACACAAGTTCCATGAGCTCCCCCGCCGCCCAGCGTCTGCGCGTCCTGCCGGCCGCGTTCACCGTCGAGCGCCGGCCGGACTCGACGCTCCCCGAGGGCGACACATGGATCGCGCTCGTCCGGGCCCCGGAAGGGCTGACCGCCGTACGCGAGACCCGGCCGGCGCCCTTTACTAAGTAGATCTACAACTACGCTTTCCGCCCGTACGGGCCTACTCTCGAAGTATGGGAGGAGGCCGTCATGGTGCTCGAATTCATCCTGGGGTGCCTCGCGATCATCGTCATCTTGACCGCGTTCGGGGGCGTCAGGGTCGTCAACCAGATCGAGCGCGGAATCGTGTTCCGCTTCGGCCGGGCCCAGAAGGAGATCCGCCGGCCGGGAATCACCTTTCTCATCCCGGTGGTCGACCGGATGAAGAAGGTGAACGTGCAGATCGTCACGATGCCGGTGCCCACGCAGGAGGGCATCACCCGCGACAACGTGTCCGTCCAGGTCGACGCGGTCGCCTACTTCCGGGTGCAGGACCCGCTGCGGGCGGCCGTCGGGGTGCAGAACTACCTGTTCGCGGTGGAACAGGTGGCGCAGACGTCACTGCGCTCCATCATCGGCAAGAGCGAGCTCGACGACCTGCTCTCCAACCGCGAGGAGCTGAACAAGGGTCTTGCGCTCATGATCGACAGCCCGGCGCTCGGCTGGGGCATCCACATCGACCGGGTGGAGATCAAGGACGTCACGCTCCCCGATTCCATGAAGCGCTCCGTGGCCCGCCAGGCCGAGGCCGAGCGGGAGCGCCGGGCGCGCGTGATCACCGCGGACGGCGAGTTCCAGGCCGCCCGGAAGCTCGCCGACGCCTCCGCGATCATGGCCAACACGCCGAGCGCCCTGCAGTTGCGGCTCCTGCAGACGGTGGTCGAGGTGGCGGCCGAGAAGAGCTCCACGCTGGTGATGCCGCTGCCGGTGGAGGTGCTGCGCTTCTTCGACCGCGGCGCGCAGGGCTCTTCCGCGCGGCAAGAGCCGGAGGCTTCGCAGACCGCGGCTCCCCTGCCGGCGCCACCCGACGAGCTCGCCAAGATCCCCGGCCTGCACGGGGCGGCGGACCGGCCCGGCTCCTGACCCATTCGGCCGCATCCGCACCCGGCCGGGCAGGCGGGACGCGGATCCGCCGGTCGGGCGGGCGGAGTCTCAGGCGGCTCGGACGGCGAGGCCCGGATAGTCGAGGACGAGGCCGGACTCGTCGTAGACCAGGAGGCAGGCGACGTCGAAGACCGGGGCCGCGTAGTCGTAGCGCTGCCGCCCCTCCTCGTCGGCCAGCCGGGCATAGTGCTGCTCCAGCCGCTCGACGGCCAGGTCTGCGGCCCGGACGTAGGCCGCCGGAGCCGGCGAGGCGGCGCCCACGCCCAGGCGCAGCCGGTGCACGGGGAACGCGTTGGTCAGGGCCGACGACTCCAGGTCCACGTCGAGGCAGCCGTCCAGCCAGGACGCCGGCGCGCCGTCCACGCGCCAGTGGCCGGCGCCGTCGCCCTCCAGGAGGGTCCGGCGCCCGCCTCCGGCGGAACGGCTCGCGAGCCGGGCCGATCGCGTGGCCCAGCCCGCGTCGAGCTCGATGACGTAGTCGACGACCCAGGTCCGGCCCTCCTCGACCGCGGTCGTGCACCCCTCGACGCGGTATCCGTCCGGCAGCGGCCGGAAGTAGACCACCTCGAAGCCGGTGCGCGCGGCCAGGTGCCGCCAGGCGGCGGTGTCAGGCGGTGGCGCGAAGGTCGTCATGGCCCGAGCATGCCACCGCCCCCCGACAAGTTTCAGCGCGGCAAGTTTCACGACGTCCAGGTAGGCGCCGGTGTCGCGCATCTCCATGGCACGCCGTACGGCATGCGTACGGGTGCCGGCGGGCCCGCTCCCCCGAGACGCTGCTGGCCGCGCGCCTGGTCGAGGCGGATCCGAGGGCCTGGGCCAGAGCCCTGTCCGTGATGGGCCTGACGGTGTTCTTCGGCGCGGGGCCGGGGCCCAGCAGGCGGGCATCGGCTATCACCACGCCCACACGCTCGTCGACGCCGCGCTCCTGGTGGCTCTGGCGACGTCGGCGGCCGCGCTCGTGGTGCACCAGGCCGAGGAGCTGATCGATCACCGCCGCTCGTTCGCCGCGCCGGCCGCCTCCGGGGTGCCGGAACGGGCGCTGGGCAGGGTCCTCGTCCGGCAGGCGGTCATCGCCGCGTTGCCGATCTGCGCCGTCGCGGGAGTCGCAGTGGTGGTATTGTCCGTCGCCGACGTCTATCAGGTGCGGTGGCTCGGCTGGGCGGCCGCCAGGGCCGTGGCCATGGCGGGCATCGGGGCTCTCGCCACGATGCTCGTGGCCCTGGCGGCATGCCCCCTGCTGCGCGGCACGCTCCGTCCGGAGAGGCCGCGCGCCTGAGAGACGCCGGATCCCCGGGCACCCGCGGCCCGGGGATCCGGCGCGTCAGCGTTCGCTGGAGGCCGCGCGGTAGTGCAGGTCCTGCACGTACGGCGTCGAGCTGATCGCGTACGGCGAGACCACCTTCGCCACCGTGGCGGAGCTCCTGGTGACCGAGGCCGAAGCGGTGCCCGCCTTCAGCGGGAACGTCTTGGCCGACACCCCCGCGGGCGCGTCGTAGGTCTGCGTCGCACCGCCGATCGTGACGGACACCTTGCCCGCCGCGGTCAGCATGGTCAGCACCTCGACGGTGTCGCGGGCCGCCGTGCTGCCCGCGCGCAGCTTCATCAGCTTGGTCTGCGCGTACGACGGCTCGGCCGCGACCGGCTGGACCCGGTGCGTCAGGTACGCCGTGTCATTGGTGATCTTCGGGCAGCCGAGCTTGTAGCAGGTCAGGTAATAGGCGTTGATGTCCAGATAGGTCCAGCCCGCGTTCCTGGACGGCGCGAACTGGGTGTTCTCCGAGTAGTCGTTCCAGGTGGTGAGCTGCACCCAGTCCGCCTTGCCGTCGATGGCCCCCTTCCAGGTGGCCCGCAGGTTCTCGGTGTTGCCCGCCTCGTCGAACACGCTCTGGTTGGGACGCTCGTCCTGGACCGACACCGGCTGCATCCAGATCTTGCCCATGTCGTGGGCGCGGTCGATGTTCGTCTTCAGGCCGGCGTTGGCCGCGGGGCTGCGGCTGCCCCAGTTCGAGAAGCCGTAGCTGACGGAGGCGAAGGCGTCGCGGTGCTTGTTGAAGTCGACGAACGTGGGCACCAGGGCGACCTTGATGTCGTGCTGCGTCTCCATGGTCTTCATCCAGTCCGACCACCAGGCGGCGGTGCGGCCCTCGGCCTTGAAGGGCGCGACGACGAGGCGGTCGTCGGCGAGCCGGTAGACCGACTTCGACGCGGCGAGCTTGGCCACGGCGGTGGCGAGGGCGGCGCTGTCCACCGAGGCCAGACCGTTCATGTCCGGCATGAGCACGATCTTGAAGCCGGGGTCCACGGCCTCGGCCGCCTTGACGAGGTTCTGCACCCGCGTCCACTGCGCGCTGGTCACGGAGAGGATGTCGACGGTGAAGCCGTCCAGGCCGGCGGCGACGGCCTGTCTCACCTCGGTCTTGAGGTCGGCCGACGCGTAGTCGCCCGCGATCGGGGCGCGCCCCAGCGGCCGGTCGCGCAGCAGCCCGCCGTAGGCGGCGTGCTTGCCGCTCTCGCCGTCCGGCTTGAGGTAGTTCCTGGCATAGTAGTCACTGGCCGGAGCCTGGTTGTCCAGGGAGATCGGATACGGCGTGAAGTAGTGCGCGAACACCTTCTTGGCCGAGCCCCGCAGCGCCGCCGTGCCCGGCAGGGTGAAGGGCAGGGGCCCGTCGGTCTGCTCGTCCCCGGTGCCCCCGGTGCCCTCCGTGTAGGTGACCGTGAGTTTCGGTCCCCGGCTCCCGCTCTCGCGCGAGGACATCAGCACGGTCGTGGTGGCGTCGGTCCCGGTCAGGGCGAACGCGTACGTCCCGTCACCTTCGACGGCCGGCGAGACGTCCAGCTTGGCCGCCTGGCCGGTGGTGAAACCGGTGTGGGAGTCGAGGACCGGCGCGCTCAGCGCCGGACGGCTGGTCCAGGTGCTGGCGGCCTGGCTCCAGGCGCCCGTGACCGGGCGGGCGGAGACGGTGGTGTCCGTCGTCCGGGCCGAGACCACCTCCAGCGTGACCTTCACGTCCTGCGCGTCCTGCGGGATGCCGGTGACCTTGAAGCGGGTCAGGGCGGCGCGCTGCCCGGCGGTGGCGCTGCCGCACGCGGTGCCGCACACGCTCAGCCAGGTCGCGGTCGCGAAGCTCTTGGCCGGCTCGGCCTGGCTGACGAACACGTCCTCGGCCGCGGCGAACGTCTTGCTGACGGGGGCGACGGCGGACGCCTGCACCGGGGCCACGGCGGCGGTTGCCAGCGTGGCGATGCCCGCCATCACCGCCCATAACGACCGATATCGGTTGGCCATGAAACTCCCTTGGCTTACGGTACGGCCCCGCCTCGGCAGGGCCGTCTTGCACGGCCAAGGATGGATCAAGGTCCAGCGTCAGATCCACAATTTCCGAATAAATCGGGTTATGCGGGCCTCCGGCTCAGACCGATTGCGCGGCCTCCCCCACCTGTTGCAGGCTGGGGAAACGGTGCTGGCCGGCCAGCAGGTGGCCGATGCCGACGATGCCCACGACGGGCCATTCCACGATCTCCAGCGCTCCCAGCGCGAGAAGGACCGCGTAGAAGACGAGGTGCTCGGACGGCGGCAAGGTGACCGTGCCCACCCCGGGCACCACGATCCGCGTACGGCGTCCGCCGCCGATGGGCTTGACAACCATGATGCCGCTCCTTCGATCGACTCGGCCTGCGGTACGAGGCTCCGGACGCCGCCGTCCCGGCCTCAGTGGCCGGACAGCCGACTGCGTCCCCTTCTCCTCCCTGAGACGGGACGCAGTCGGCAGCGAGCCGCTCCCCGGCGCGGAGCCGAACGGCCCGCAGGAAGCGTCAACGCCGATGTTTGGACATTGTGCCGAGCACAACACAGGCCAGGCCGCATGCGGCGATGACTATCCCCGTGATGACGTTGTTGATGATCGTGCCGCCGCTGGCTCCGTGCGGGGGCAGCACCCACGGGGCGATGATCGTCCAGACACCGATGATCGGTATGACCCACGCCAGTCCGTGCACCCGGCCGTAGGCCGAGGCTATCCCGGCCGCGAGCAGGGCGAGAGCGATACCGGTGATCAGATTGTTGACGGTCAGAGTCGTGTGCCCGAAGAATCCCACCACCCATGGCGAGATGGCGAGGTAGAGACCGCTCAGAAAGGTCAGCCCGCTGACGGACTGCCCCGACGGGCTCTCCGCAGCCATGTCGTATTGAGCTCGCAGGGCCGCTATGTCGGGGTGCTGACCCATGTCGAGTTTCGGATGGAGCGGACTTTCAGCCATGTCGCACACCACCTTCCTCATGCCGCGTGGAGGTATGGATACGAAACCCCTTCCCCCACGGTCACGCCGACGCGCCCGCCCGGGTCAACATTTGCCCAAATCAGCAGGCGGGGGCGGGGCCGGTTACGACGCGTCGTAGCGAACGCGGGAGGCGGCCACGTACTCGCGGTGCCGCTCGGCCCAGGCGATGAGTCCGGCGACCTCGGTGGAGAGCGTGGCGCCGACCGGGGTCAGGGCGTAGTCCACCCGTGGCGGCGAGGTGGGGGTGACGGTGCGCTCCACCAGGCCGTCGCGCTCCAGGCTGCGCAGGGTGAGGGTGAGCATGCGCTGGGAGATGCCCTCGATGGCCCGCCGCAGCTCGGAATAGCGCTTGGGCCCGTCGCCGAGCAGGTTCATCACCAGCACGCTCCACTTGTCCCCCACGCGGTCGAGGATGTCGCGCAACCGACAGCTCGGGTCGTCCTCACCGACCGGTTCACGCACATCGATGTGCCTTGCGCGGGTCAAAGTGCCTTCTTCCACCATGGCGGCATTGTGGACCAGACTCGACTCGCGCACAAGAAGTAACCAGCGCACAGAAAGTGCTGTTGCGATCCCGCGCGTCCCTTGGCGGCAGGCGGGCCACCACAGCTCCCGCGGAAATGGAGTGATCATCATGCGTACCATGGCTTTCACCGACTTCGGCGCCGGTCTGGAGGCCACCGAGTTGCCCGTGCCGGAACCGGGTCCGGGCGAGGTGCTGGTCCGGGTGCTGGCCTCCTCGGTCAACGGCTTCGACCTGGGCGTGCTCGGCGGCCATCTCAAGGGCGTCTTCGACCACGAGTTCCCGGTCGTCCTCGGCAAGGACTTCGCCGGCACCGTGGCGGCCGTCGGCGACGGCGTGAGCGGCCTGGCGCCGGGCGAGGACGTGTTCGGCGTGGTCATGCGCCCGTCCCTGGGCCAGGGCGGCTTCGCCGAGTACGTGGTGGTGAGCGGGCAGTACGGCCTGGCCAAGATCCCCGAAGGGCTCGACCACCCGCGCGCGGGTGTCCTGGGCCTGGCCGGGACCGCCGCGCTCAACGCCGTCGACGCCGTCGCCCCGCAGCCGGGGGAGACCGTCCTGATCTCGGGCGCGACCGGCGGCGTGGGCGCCTTCGCCGTCCAGCTGGCCGCCGCGCGCGGCGCCAGGGTGATCGCCACCGCCCGGCCCGGAGCCGAGGCCGCCTTCGTCACCGGCCTGGGCGCCGCCTGGGCCGTCGACCCCGCCGATCTGCCGACGCTGGTACGCGCGATCGCGCCGGGCGGGGTGGATGCCGCGCTGCACCTGGCGGGCGACGGCCCGGCGGTCGCCGCCCTGCTGGCCGACGGCGGGCGGCTGGCCTCAACCCTGCAGTACGCGCCCGACGAACCCGGACGGGACATCAAGGCCACGGCGGTGATGGCCGACCCGAACCCGGACACCCTGGCCAGGCTCGCCGCCGACGCGGCCGAGGGGCGCCTGCGCGTACCGGTGGCCCGCACCTACCCGCTGGCCGAGGCACCGCGCGCGATCACCGACTTCACCGCCGGAACCGTCGGCAAACTCGCCGTCACGATCTGAGCGGACGCCCTCGGCCACGGGCTCAGGGACGGGATGGGACGGGGCAGGGCGGGCAGGCACTCCCCAGAGTTTCCGCCAGGTGCTCGCGGAGCACACCGGCGAGCCGATCAGGGCCGTACGCGTTCGCGACCCCGGGGTCCTGCGCGGCGTCGGCGCCCGGCGACCGGACGAGGCGCTGCGGGGACACCGGTTCGGGCGCAGCCACGGCGGCCCGGCAAGTGGCCGATCGCCCCCGCCGGCGGGCTGCCGGCCTTCCCGGCGATGAACCTTTCACCGGGAACGCGCCGCTGACCTGCCCGGAGGCGGGCCGTCGGGGGCCGCGCGAACGATCTCGTTGACGATCGTTCATGACGTCGAGTCAACTGGTGCGGCTCGCCCTCATCGTCGCCCCCGAGATCGGACTCTCATGAGAACGCGGCTGCTGCTGAGCGCGCTCATCGTCGCCCTGGTCACGGCGATCACGCCGCGGGCCGAGGCGGCGCGGGGCGGCGGCTCCCCCACCGACCCCAACATCTCCTTCACCGGGCGCTGGGACGCCTCCGTCTCCACCGCGTACGTGCCGTACTGGGCGGGCGCCTACCTCACCACCGGCTTCACCGGCAGGACGGTCAGGCTGAGCCAGCGCAACACCATCGACCTGTACTACAGCATCGACGGCGGCGCCTGGGCCCACCTCCAGAACGTCCGGGGCACGGTCAACCTCACCCCGGCGCCGCTGGCCGCGGGGAACCACACCTTACGCGTCTCCTACCGGGTCGTCGCCGGGTCCTACCACGGCGACGCCGTCTTCCAGGGCCTCGTGCTCGACCCGGGGGCCACGACGTACGCGACCGCGGCCCCGCCCAAGCTGATCGAGTTCGTCGGCGACTCCATCACCGTCGGCACGACCACCTCCAAGAACGCCCTGACCGCCTACGGCTGGCTCATCGGCGAGCGCCTCGGGGCCAGGCACACCCAGATCGCCCAGGGCGGCGCCTGCCTGGTGGCGACCGCGGACGGCTGCGTCGGCCTGGAGGCCCGCTTCCCCAAGCTCAACCCCAACGCCGACACCCCGAGCTGGGACTTCTCCCGCTACCAGGCCAACGCGGTCGTGATCAACCTGGGCACCAACGACGTGGGCCACGGCGTGAGCACCACCACCTTCCAGACCTCCTACACCCACCTGCTGCAGGAGGTCAGGGCGGCGTACCCGGGGGCGGCGGTCTTCGCGCTGGAGACCTTCACCCGGCGGTACGCCGCGCAGACGCGGGCCGCGGTCGCCGCCCGCAACTCCGCGGGCGACGCCAACGTCTACTACGTCCCCACCGAGGGCTGGCTGACCAGCGCGAACATGTCCGACAACGTCCACCCGAACGACAGCGGCCACGTGGTCATCGCCGATCGCCTGGCACCGATCATCAGCGCCAGGCTCTGAGCCCGCACGGCGCCTCAGCCGTCGAAGCCGGCGTAGCAGGCGGCGGCCACGTCCTCGTCGCCGTGACCCCGGGCGACGGCCCGGTCGAGCCGTTCGGCTCCGGCTGCGGCGACGTCGTAGAGCATGGTGAGCACGACGTCGGCGTCGCGTACCGCGTCGGCGGGGTGCCGGCGACGTGCGCCCCCTCGGCGGCCAGCGCGGCGCGGTAGCCGTCGAGCCGGGCCCGGCCCGAGCCGTCGGGGCTATCGCGGGCGGTGCCAGCGCAGCCAGGCGGCCTGGCCGCCGTCGATGAGGAGGTCGGTGCCGGTGATGTAGAGCGATCCCGGGCCGGTCAGGAACGCCACCACCTCGGCGACCTCGGCGGGCGTGCCGGTGCGGCCGGCGCCGCAGGCGTCGAGCATCGCCATCATGTGCTCGCCGGAGGCCGACTCCGCCTCGGCCCTGGCCATCGCGGTGGAGATCACCCCGGGGCTGACCGTGTTGACGCGGGCGCCGCGCCGGTTCCACGCCAGGGCCGCGGCCTGGGCACGTACCTGGTTGCCGCGTTTGGCGAGGATGTACGCCGCCACCGGGTCCTCCCCCACCGTGGCGATCACGCCGAGGGAGAGCAGGTCGCCGCTGGGCGCCGTGGCCAGGGCCCGTTCGTCCTCGTGGCTCAGGCTCGCGTAGTGGCCGGCCATGCTGGCCACGCAGACCAGCGAGGTGTCCCGGGTGGCCACCGGCTCGAACGCGTCGATGACGTGCGCGGTGCCGGCCAGGTCCACCTCCATGATCTTCCGCACTGTGGAGGTGGCCGCGGAGACGCCGGCGGTGTGGACGACCGCGCCGATGCGCCCCTCTGCCGCCGCGGCGCCGGCCAGCTCGGCCACCGACCGGGCGTCGGAGACGTCGGTGAGCTGCCCCTTGGCGTCGTACCCCTCGGCGCGCAGATCGGCGACGGCCCGCTCCAGGGCGTCGGGGAAGGCGTCGGCCAGGATGAGCGTGCGGCCGCTGCCGATGCGCCGGGCGACGGCCGCGCCCATGCCGCCGGCGCCGGTGACCACCACGACGTCTCGGTTCACCGCTCCACCAGGCGGATCGCGGCGGCCGGGCAGACCGCCGCCGCCTCGCGTACCTCGTCGTGATGCTCCGGTCCTGGCTCGGTGTCCAGGACGATGGCCACGCCGTCGTCCTCGCGCTGGTCGAAGACGTCGGGGGCGATCATCGCGCACTGCCCGGCGGCCACGCACTTGGGTTCGTCGAACTCCACTCGCATCGTCATCTCCCTCACCACGTGACCGGCAGCGACTTGAGGCCGTACGCGACGCCTTCCATCGCGAACTCGACCTGCTTGAACGGCACCGCCAGAGCGAGGGTGGGCACCCGCCGGTAGAGGGTGCCGTAGACGACCTGCAGCTCCACCCGGGCCAGCGACTGGCCCAGGCACTGGTGGGCGCCGTAGCCGAAGGCGTGGTGCTGACGGGCGGGCCGGGTCAGGTCGAGGCGTTCGGAGTCGGGGAACTCCGCGGCGTCCCAGTTCGCGCCGGCCAGGTCGAAGATGACGCCGTCGCCGGCTTTGATGACCTTGCCGTGCAGGTCGATGTCCTCGTTCGCGATGCGCCGGATTCCGCTGTGCACGATGGTCAGATAGCGCAGCAGCTCCTCGACGGCGCCTGCCACGAACTTCGGGTCGTCGCCGTTCTCACGCAGCAGGGCCAGCTGCTCCGGGTTCCGCAGCAACGCGAGCGTGCCCAGCGAGATCATGTTGGCGCTGGTCTCGTGGCCGGCGATGAGGATGGCGTTGGCCATGGTGATGGCCTCCCCGCGGGTCATCTCCCCCGCCTTGACCCGGCCGGCCATCTCGGACAGCACGTCGTCGCCCGGCTCGGCCGTCTTCTGGTCGAACAGCGCGCTGAGGTATCCGCCCAGGATACGGCCGGCCTCCTGCGCCTGCTCGGGCGTCGACTCGTGGCTGACCAGCGTGTGGCTGTTGGTCTGGAACAGCTCGTGATCCTCGTACGGCGCGCCGAGGATCTCGGTGATGACCACGGTCGGCACCGGAAGCCCGAGCGCCTGGACGAGGTCGACCGGGTTCGGGCCGGCGAGCAGGTCGTCGATGAGGCCGTCGAGGACCTGCTGGATGCGGGGCCGCAGCGCCTCGACCCGTTTGACCATGAACGGCGCGTTGACGGTGCGGCGCAGGCGGGTGTGCTCCGGCGGATCCGTGTTGGTGATCAGCGCCGGGTGGTGCGGGGCGGACGCCGCGCGGCTGCGGGTCATGTGCGGGTAGCCGGGCCGCTTCTCGTCGATGCTCAGGCGCGGATCGTTGAGCAGCGCCCGCTGGTCGGCGTGCCGGGTGATGAACCAGGGCGTGCTGCCGTCCCAGATGCGCACCTTCCCCACCGGGTCTTCCCGGGTCATGGCGCGCACCGCGGGGGCGGGCGCGAAGGGACAGGCCGGCTCCCGGGTCATCGGGTAGTCGGGCACAGAGGTCGTTCCAGGCATGGGTCTCCTCAAGGGATCGTCGCCACGGTCCCGCAGGAGGGATCACCCGTGTGGCGCGAAGACGATAAACCCATGCAAACAGGCCAACCTGACGAGGCCCGGACAGTAACCTGACAAAAGCCGGACGTGACGCAGATCACACCTGGCCGGCTTCTCCCAGCCAGTAGCCGAAGCCGCGCCTGGTGTGGATCAGGGCCGGAGCGGTCTCGTCGACCTTCTGGCGCAGCCGCGACACCAGGCGCTCGATGGCGTTGACCCCCCTGGGCTCGTCCCACACGTGCAGCGCGAGCTGCTCCTTGGACAGGACGCGACCGGTGTTGAGCAGCAGCAGGCGAAGCAGCCGGTACTCGGCCGGGGTCACCTCCAGCCGCCGCTCGCCTCGCCACGCCTGGTAGACGATCTCGTCCAGGACGAGGTCACCGTGTCGCAACACGCACGGCCGCGGTGACGTCTGCCTGCCCCGCAGCAGCACCCGCACCCGAGCCAGGAGCTCGGCGTCCCGGCAGGGCTTGGTGACGTAGTCCTCCACCTCGATGCCCACCTCGGGCAGCAGCGGCTCCAGCGCGTCGCAGGTGGTCATGCAGATGACGGGTGGCCGCGCCACGAGGCGGGGCCGGTTGCGGGCGAGGTCGTGCAGGTCCGGAATGTCGACGTCGACGAGCAGCAGGTCGAAGTGCCGGTCGCCGAGCTCGGCCATCGCGGCGGCACCGGTCCCCACCGACGTGACGTGGTAGCCGGCCGCAGCGAGCCGCGCGGCGAGCGATTCGCGGGACTCCGGGTCCGGAACGATCAGGAGCAGGCGATGGCCATGCGGGGGCGCCTCCCGCTCCCTGACGTCGCCGTACGTGTGAAGGCTCTCTCCTCGGAACGACATCACCCTCCCCAAGTCGGCGGGCCCCCGCCCCCGGACAGGTTACGCCCTTGTGCGCTCCGCCACACCCGTCGATACCATGCAAACTCGCGTTAGCAACGCGCATTACCAAGCACACGAGACGAAAGGATCACGGCGGCCGCGATGAAGTACAGCAGGGTGTGGTTCTTCTGCCCGCCGCTCGCGCCGATCGCCTGGAAGAGCGGGGCGACCAGGGGCGCGACGCCCTGCGCGACCGTCGAGCCAGGGGCGGCCGGGGCGGAAGTGGGTGTGGAGGCCGGGCACGTACCGGGCCCGCCACATCGCGGGCTCTGACCGGGGGGGCGAACGATCAGGAGGACAGCGCGTCACGGATGACGGTCATCAGGTTGCGCTGCAAGGGAGACAGGCGCTTGTCGGCTCGCCACACGGTGAAGATCGGCAGGCGCGGCCGGGCATCGGCGATCCGGATCTCCTGCAGCGAGCCCCCGGCCAGATCCTCCGCGACTGACGCGCGGAAGAGCAGCGCGACCCCGAGCCCTGCCCGGACGGCGTGCTTGATCGCCTCCGGGTGGCCGAACTCGATGACCACGTTGCGGTCGGTGATGCCGAGTTCGGCGAACACCGCGTCCTCGATCTCCCGCCGGATGGAGGCGCGCGGCGTGGAGACGAAAGGGAGCGCGGCCAGCTCCTGCGCCGTGACCCGCGCGGCCGCGCCCGCCCTGCCGGTGAGGACGAGGTCCTGGTGGCCCACGAGCTCCCCGGTGAGGCCGCGGCCGTAGGGGATGCGCGGGGCGATGGGCACGGCCAGGTCGCACAGCCCGGAGGTGACGGCCTCCCTCCTGGACCACCTCGGCATCGAGACCGTCGCGCTGGGAGGCACGGGACTGGGCGGCACGGTGACGCTACGCGCCGCGCTGCACCATCCGCACCGGGTCCGTACCGCCATCGTGATCGGCGTCGAGGATATCGATGACGACCAGGCCAAGCAGGACGAGGCGGCCTTCCTCGACGCGTTCGCCGCCCGCGTGCTGAGCGACGGCATCGAAGCGGCCTGGGCGCCGATCCTCGATCAGTTCCCGCCCGTCGTCGGGGCCGTGGTGCGCGAGGCCATCCCACGCTCGGATCCGGCCAGCATCGCCGCGGCCGCGCACATCGGTCACGACCGCGCCTTCCGCGACGTCGGCGATCTGGCCGCCATCCGGTCGCCGACGCTGGTCATCCCGGGGACCGATCCACGGCATCCCACCGAAACAGCAGAGCAGGTCGCGCGAGTGCTGCAGGACGGCCACCTCGCCCCCGTCTCGATCTCCGCCGACCTGCTCTCCCTCGAGGATCTCGCCCCGGCCATCCGTGCCTTCCTGAACGGGGCGCGGCTCTGAACACGCTGCTGGTCCGTGGCGGCCACCTGCACACCGCCGATCCTGACGCGCGCACCTACCCCTGCGGATCCGTGCTGGCCGTCGACGGCCGGATCGTCGCGGTGGGCGACACCCGGACGGTGGACGAGACCGCGGCCGGGCTCGACCCGGAGGCACGCGCCGCCATGCGTACGCTCAACGCGAGCGGAATGCTGGTGCTGCCCGGCTTCGTCAACGCTCACTGGCACGAGGTGCTCGCCAGAGGCCTGTCCCAGTTCGGGCCCCGGCGGCGGCAGCCGGACCCTTGGAACGACCGCGCCGACGTGCCCGGCCCCTTCGCCGCCGGCGGCGACGTGCGGCTCCTGTCGACCATGTTCGACGACGCCTATTCCTTCGCCGAGGCGCTGGAACCCGAGGAAGCCCTGGCCGTGGCGGACCACTCGCTGCTCATCCAGCTCAAGAGCGGCACGACCGCCTTCGGCGATGTCGGCTCGATGAACAAGCCGGAAGCCCTCATCGCCGCCACCATACGGCTGGGCCTGCGGGGCGCGGTCGGCGTGTGGGCCGGCGACGGCGTGTGCGCGCCCGGCGAGACCCGCTTCCGCCGCACCCGAGAGGCCGCCGAAGTGCTGGAACGCATGGAAACGGTGCGACGCGCCGTGCAGGCGGAAGGCGACGGCCGCGTCCGCATGATGCCCTCGGCCATCTACACCGCCAACATGAGCGACGAACTCGGCCACGGCCTGGCCGCCTTCGCCGACCGCCACAGGTTGCCGTTCGCCACCCACGTGGCCGCGCTTCCCGGCGAGGCCGAGGTCCTGCGCCGCTACCTCGGCACCACCCCGGTGCGCCGCCTGGCCGACCTGGGGCTGCTCAACGACCGCCTGATCGCCGTGCACTGCGCCTGGCCGGACGAGGAGGAGCAGGCCATGCTGCTCCGCGCGCGCGTCCACCTCAACCACTCGCCGGCCAAGTACGGCACCACCGGCGAGTCGCCGATGTCCGGCACCCGGACGTTGCTCCGGCTGGCCCGAGCGGGTCTGGAACTGTCGCTGTCCACCGACGGCGACGGCCATCCGATCGGCGGCATGCCCGAGGCCATGCGCCAGGCCTGGCTCATGCACAACGAACTGTGGTCGGACAACACCGCGGTCGTCCCTCCACCGCGCTGGCCATGGCCACCCGGATCGCCGCCGGCGCGCTGGGCTGGGAGCGGGAGATCGGCAGCCTGCAGGTGGGCAAGCGGGCCGACCTGGTCCTGGTCCGCATCGACGACTGGCGCTACCTGCTGCGCCCTCGGCCGCTGGAGGGCTTTCTCCTGATGGGCGGCTCCACCGACATCGACACCGTCGTCGTGGACGGCCGGGTGCTGGTGGAAGGCGGGCACGTGACCCACGTGTCAGAGTCCGCCGTGCGGGAGCGATTCATCGACGCGGCCCGCCAGATCGCCGAGCGCGTCTTCCACGTCGACCGCCTGCAGGCCATCGCCACCGACCTGCTCCTGCTCGCCGGCCTCGAATCGACCCCGGCCACGGCACGCAAGAACGTAGACCTGGCGGATCTGACCCGTTCCGAACTCGACCGTCGCGCCGACCCCATCCCCATCCGGACCAACCTGCAGAACGGCGTCACCGTGGACGGCACACCGGTCCAGCTCGCCCGCTTGCTGACCAACCTCCTGGACAACGCGCAACGCCACGCCGGTGAACGGGTCGAGGTGGAGGTGAGCCGCCACAACGGTCAGGCGCTCCTGGCCGTCAGCGACGACGGCCCCGGCGTCCCCGAACCCGACCGCCAGCGCATCTTCGAACGCTTCACCCGCCTGGACACCGCCCGCAGCCGGCACCACGGCGGCACCGGCCTTGGCCTGGCCATCGCCAGGGACATCGCACACGCCCACTCCGGCACCATCACCGTCCGCGACTCCACCCAAGGCGGCGCCTGCTTCGAGGTACGCCTCCCCCTCTCCGCCGATCCCCCCGTCGGCTGAGTCCCGCACGCACTCCTCACCCTGACACCACCACCCGGGCCCGCGCGTCGGGGCGCCGGCTTTCAGCGGCGGGCAGGGGCGGCGGGCACGAAGTCCTCGTGGCCGAGCACGCGCAGCAGGCTCAGGTGGTCGATCGCGGAGGTTCCCGGCGCGGGGGTGAAAATGACGAGCCGCTGGTCCTCGGCGGGACTGAGCAGGGTCTCACAGTGCAGGTCGATGGGGCCGACAGCGGAATGGGCCAGCCGCATCCGGCTGGAGCGCCGGACCGCCACCTCGTGCAGGTCCCACAGCCTGTCGAACTCCTCGCTCGCGGCCCGGAGCCGCCCGACCAGGCGAGGTGGAGGGTTCGTCGCCACCGCGGCGGGCGTAGGAGGCGCGCAGGTCGGCGACGTGGCCCCGGCTGAGCTCGTCACGCTCGCCCGGCTGGAACGCCTGGCGCATCGCAGGGTCGGTGAACCACCGCCAGATGAAGTTGCGGTCCTGTCCCCGAATCGCGCAGATGCATCCGAGCAGCGCCTCTGCCATCGGGTTACGGGCGAGTAGTCGGCCGACATACCCGCGAGCTGCCGGATCAAAATATAAGCACTGCCGCACAATATTTACGATCCCATGAAAACAGGAGCGTCCACTCCAAATCCGGCATGGATTACTCACAGGCCCGAGTGGACAGCAGCAAATCCCCTTGTCAGCCAATCGACGACATTGCTATGGTCGGTAGCCGGGGATGAACTGCGACCTTCGGGAATCACATGGCCGATTCTGTTATTCGCCGGACCATGGGCTGGGAGTTGGAACGCTTCGCCGATCTGACGGGCGCCTTCATATTCGTTCGCGAACCCGTCGCCACATTGATCGTCGACAGATTCAAGCTCTATTTGCTGGAGATCTGCGACGGCCAGACCGCAGCGGCGACGGCGGCGCGCGTCTCGCACCTCATGCCCGCGGTCGGCATCGATCAGTGCAATGCCCTGGTGAACGAGCAACTACGTCAACTCGCGGCCCACGATCTCATTTCCCTGGAAGGGTAGCACCGATGCGACAATCGGCCGTTGAGGCAGCGACGACGGTTTCGGAGGTGGAAGGCCATCTGGCCACAGGAATGTTCGGTGACGGCGACAATGCCGACCGGACGGCCGATGTCTATTACCACGGGCTCGGCAGGCTGTGCGCTGATGTGACTCAGCTCGATCGGGAGGCGCTCGACGCCCGTGCGGCCCCTCAGCTTGAGGCCCTGCGCCGGGGTGCTCTGGATCTCGCGCTCCGCGAATTCCAGGCGGGGCGAAAGGAAGCCGCTCACGCTGCCGTCAACGATTTCCTGATCATCGCAGCCGGCAGCGACGGGGAGCTCGCCGCCGACGAGCCGCGGTCCCGGCATCTCCGTCCGCGCGTATGCCGCGCCATGCGGGGCACCCGCGCCGGCGAGGAGGTCCTGTCCCGCTGGAACACCCAGACCGTCGCGGATGGCGAAAACCTTCTGGTGGAGGCCGTCGAGGTCGGAGATGACCTGGAGAGGGCCGCCGACGAGGCGATGGACCTGCTCGCCGAAGCTCTGCCCGTGGTCGCTCCCGACGTCATGCGGTGCGCCTATGGTCTCGTGCCGCTCACCGGAGCGATCATCAGCGGGCACTTCGCCCAGACGCCCAAGCTGATTTTCGTCAATGTGTCCGCGCTGCGGAATGTCCACGACGCCGCCGAGTCGATCTTGCACGAGTCGCTCCACCAGAAGCTCTTCGACATCGGGCTTGCCCGCACGATCTTCCGGCCGGGCTACGTGGACGCGGAGAGTCACACCGTTCCCATTCCCTGGAGCGGGGCTGAACTGAGAGTCCGCCAGTTCAGCGCCGATCGCGCCATCAGCGCCTACCACGTGTACGTGCACCAGACGCTGCTCTACCTGGCATTGCTGACCCGCCATAGCGCTTGTGCCGAACCGGACCCGGAGATCCTGCACAGAACCGCGGTCGCCTGGGCGCGGGCTCGCGAGTTCGGACGAGGCCTGCACGGAGATGGCGCCCAGGCCGAACTCGGCGAGGACGGGCTGGCCTTCCTCCACTGGCTGGACAGGGCGCACGACGCCCTCGGAGCCGTCGTGCTGCCCGACGGCTCCGCGCTTGCCGGCCATGAAGGGAGTTACGCCTCGTCCGCTTACAGACGACCCGCGGCGTCCGCCACGGGTTAGCCAAGAAAGGGGAGCCAAATGACTGCGATCGAGCTGCTGGAGAAGGATCTGGCCGACTTGTTCGCCGACGTGGAATCGCTCGACATCCGGGAAACCCCCGTGGTCGGCACCGAGATCCGCGAGATCCGCGACGACCTCACGATCCTGGCGATGAACAAGCCGAAGACCAACTGACTCCTTCCTGCGTGCCCGGCCGCCACGGCGGCGGGGCACGCCTGTTCATCATCAAGCGGGATTGATGGATGATTTCTTGGCGGTTGAGCAGAACCTGCTCGCCGAGCTGGTCCGGGAGCTGATGGAGCTGCCTCACGAGGACCTGCCGGACTGGCGGTCACTTCACCACCGGCTCGCGGGCGTCGACGTCACCCGTGGCATCCTGGCCGAGCACGAGCTCGACAAAGCCGCGGAAACACTCAGGTCGCTCCTGCTGAGACGCGCGCACGCGATGAGCGAACAGAGATTCCGCTCTCCCGACACGATGCTCAGAACCGTACTGCCCAGCGGGTGCGAGCTCGACCACAGTTATGAACGGAACATGACGGCTTCTCACCTGGAGGCGCGCCTGACCGCTGCCGTGACGGAGCATGTTCCCGCCGGCTGGGCGCTGGAGAGCGTTGCCTTCTCCAGCGGAATGGCCGCACTCACCCATGTGCTGCAATCGCTCATTCATATGATGCACCCGGCCGAGGCGCACCCGTTGAAAATCGCATACTGGGGTGACTACTTCGAGACCGACCTCCTCCTGGAATACCTTTCGTCGTCCGCTGTCTCTCACGAGAAGATCCCGCCGTCGGCGTTGACGGACCCAGCCTCGTTTTCCGGCGCCGACGTCCTCCTCGTCGAGCCGGTTCGCTACAGCCGCGCTCTGGACGTTCTGCCACTGCGGCGGTGGCTGCGCGCCTGGGCGGAAGATTCGGCTCGCCCCCGGGTGGTGATAGCGGATACCACGCTGATCTCCCCGGCCTGGCCGATGCGGCAGGTGCTGGAGGCGATGGCGGGTCGTGACGCTGTCACGTTCATCGAAGTGCGCTCGGCGCTCAAACTCGACCAGCAGGGGCTGGAGCTGGCCAATCTCGGCGTCGCCCATGTCCTCCATCACCAAGGGACGGTCGGTGGGGTGCCGCGGGCGGGCGAACTGGCGAAGGTGCTGCGACTGGTGCGTGGGGTGACCGGCGCCGGGCCGAGCGCCGCCGATCTCGCGGCACTGGACGCTCCCTTCCTGTTTCGCCCAGCCTGGCATCGACGGCACGCGGGCCAGGTGTACGCCAACAACCGGTACCTCGCCGAGAGGCTGGCAGCGGTCAGCGGCGTGTTCAGCTCAGTGGTTCACCCCTCGCTCGCCGCGGAGAACGACCTCATCCGCGACGCCCCGTTCGTCATCATCGAATTGGCCGAGGACAGCGTCGCCAACCACGGGTTCGTCCTGGGGGTGCTGCGCCACGCGGCCGCCGCCCGAGGGATCCGTCTCGTCCACGGCGCGAGCTTCGGTTTCCGATCGCACCGGTTCGACGCGGTCATCCCACGTGTCAGCCGACCGCGCGGTCTGCTCAAATTCGCCGCGGGATCACGAAGGGGACCATTCCTCGACGCCGCGGCCGACCTCCTCGTCGAGATCGGCCGCGTCTCCGGAATGGATGCCTTGCGAGCGCTTTATCCGGACGTGAAGGAGATCCCCCTCCTACCCCCTGAGGCGGACGCCGAGGAGCAGTTGTGAACCACCTTGCGCTGTCGGACCCCATTCGGGAGAACAAGGGGACCGTCGGTCTTCTGGTCGGGCTGGCCATGGTGCAGTGGGGCGCGGAAGCGCTGATCCCATGGTCGCTGGGCAGAATTCTCGCGATTCTGATCGACCCGGCCTCCCGCGGCCTCGTGGGCTCGATCGCGCTCTTGGCAACGCTGGCGGCGGCCACGATCGCCGCATCGATCACCCGTTACGTCGTGGCGGCCAAGCTGAAGATCCGGGTGTCGTTCGACTTGACGGCCCGTTTGGGCGATCGGGTCACCCGAGGGGTGCAGGGCTCCACGGGCGAGCTGGGCACCTCGGTCAACTCCGATACCGACGCCATCGGAGGCTTCCCGAACGCCATCGCACGGTTGCTCGGTTCGATCGCCGCGATGGCGGTGATCGCCACGTACCTGCTCGCGGAGTCCCTGGCGCTCGGCGGGGCCGTCCTGCTCGGCGTCGTGCTGGTCTCCCTCCTCACCACAAGGATCGCGGTGCCGCTAGAGGGCCGGCAACGCGCCCACAGGAAACTCCTCGGCAGGCTGAACGAATTGGGGGTCGACCTCGCGGGAGGGCTGCGGATGCTGCGTGGTCTCGGGGCGCAGGCCACCTTCGAGGAGCACTACCGGGGCGTATCGAAGCAGACGCTCCGAGCGGGCGTCGCGGTGGGAGGCACCCAAGCGCTGCTGTCGGCCTCCGCCGTCTTCCTGCCGAACCTGCTGCTCGTCCTGGTCACCTGGGCCGGCGGGCGACTGGCGCTGAGCGGCGAGATCGAACCGGGCACGCTGGTCGCGTTCTGCGCCGCAGCGGTGTTCCTGGTCGAGCCTGTCGGATCGGTCGCGGACTTCGTGACGACCCGGGCCGGGGCATTGGTCGCGACAGAGAACTACAACGCCTGCCTGGGAGGCCCCGACCGGGAGCGGCCTGGCGTGGACGAGCCGGGCGTGCTCACGGGTGAACTGACCACACCTCGCACGGGAATCGTGGTCCGGCCGGGAGAGCTGGTCGTCGTCATTCCCGATTCACCGGCCGACGAGACGCGGATCGCGGAACACCTGGCAGGGCTGCGAGCCGATGATCCCGCCTGGCGAGCCTCGATCGGCGGCACCGCACTGGCCGAAGCCCCTCGCTCCGATGTACGCAGGACGGTGCTCTATCACGGCGCGCAGCCGTTCCTCTTCTCCGGAACCATCCGTGAGGCCGTTGAACCGACCGGTGGTCTCAGTGATGACGAAGTGCTGGAGGCCCTGCGCACAGCCGTCTGCGACGACATGCTGACCATGAGCTCCGCGGGCCTGGACCTGACAGTGGGGCCGCGGGCGCGCAACCTGTCGGGCGGTCAGCGCCAACGGCTGGCTCTCGCCGCCGCTCTCGCACGTCAGAGCCCCTATCTGGTCATGGTACGGCCGACCGAGGCACTGGACAGCGCCACCGAGCAGGAGGTCGCGTCGCGCCTGCGCTCCTTCCGGCAGAAATCGGGCACCGTGGTGCTGACCCGGAGCCCGGCGTTCCTGGAGCTCGCCGATCGGGTGCTCTACCTGCAACGCGACCTCGTCAGCGGAACCCACCGCCAACTGCTCACGACCTGCGCCACCTACCGAGCTGTGGTCGCACGGGAGATCCAGGATGTCTGACGCCACCCTGCCGACAGCCGACAACGCGACGATCCGCGCCGAAGTCCGGCGGCTGCTGAGGTCCAACCGCGGCACCCTGAAAGCCGTCGTCTGCCTCTACCTTGTGGCGGTGGCCGCCGGGCTGGTACCGCCGGTGCTGCTCGGCGGCGTCGTCGACGGCATCGCGCACAAGTCGCCAGGATTTCCACTCGACCTCGCCGTCGCGGGAATCGCGGCGTGCGTCCTGCTCCAGGGCGTCCTGGTGTTCTTCGCCAGGAAGTCGGCCTTCAGGCTGGGCGAGAGAGTGTTCGCCGAGCTGCGCGAGACGTTCGTCAGCCGCATCCTGCGAATGCCGTTGCAGCAGGTCGAGAGCGTGGGGACGGGTGAGATCCTCTCCCGGTCCACCAAGGACATGGAGGTCATCCATGAGATCGTGAGATCCGGGTTGCCGGAGACGGTGGCCGCGCTGCTCACCCTGGTGCTCACGGTGACCGCTTCCTTCGTGGCCAACCCTCTGCTGGGCTGGACGGTGCTGGTCGGTGTTCCGATCATCGTGGTGGCGACGCGTAGGTATGCCAAGCGGCTCCGGAAGGCCTACGGGAGCGAGCTCGCCGCCCGGTCACGGCTCTCGACCCTGGTGCTGGAGACCGCGCAGGGCGCGCAGGTGGTGGAGGCGTTCGACCTTGGCGGCCGGCGTGGTCGATTGATCGCCTCCGGCGTGGCCGAGGCCAGGCAAGCTTCTGTCACCCCTGTTGATCTGTCCGCCCGGTGGTTTCCCCTCGTGCAGATCGGCTATTTCCTGCCGCTGGTCGTCACCGCCGGCGTCGGGGCGTGGCTGGTCAGCATCGGGCTGGCGGATGTCGGTGAGGTGACGACCGTTGTCCTCTACACGCAAGCCCTGATCGGGCCGCTCGACGACCTCGCCGACTGGTTCGACGAGTTTCAGATCGGCTCGGCCGGGCTGGCCAGAATCGTCGGAGTGCCCGAGACGCCGCGGGAGATCGAGGAGTCCGGCCCCGAACCGATCGACCGATCGGTAGTGGTGGAAGGCGTGACCTTCGCCTACGAGCCGGGCCGTCCCGTGGTCGAGGACGCCCACCTGCGCATCGAACACGGCACAAGATCGGCGGTCGTGGGCCCGTCGGGGGCGGGCAAAACCACCCTGGCTCTGCTCATGGCCGGAGTCCAGCCCGCGTCACAGGGACGCATTCTGGTCGGCGGCACCGACATCGCCGGTTTCCCGCCAAGCGTTCTGCGCCGTCACATCGCGCTGGTCACCCAGGAAGACCACGTCTTCAAACGAAGCGCCGCAGCCAACCTACGCCTGTTCATGCCTGCAGCCACCGACGAGCAGGTGACCGCCGCTCTGGAAGCCACCGGCGCGATGTCCTGGATCTCGCAGCTGGACGGAGGCATCGACGCCGAGTTGGGAGAAGAGGCGTATGTCCCGACTCCGGCGGAGTCTCAGCAACTCGCCCTGGCCCGAATCCTGCTGAATCCCCCGGCGATCCTGATTCTCGACGAGGCCACCTCCGCGCTCCCCAGAACGACGCGGCGGCGGCTGGACGACGTGCTCCGCCGCTCACTCCATGGCCACACGGTCATCCAGATCGCTCACAAACTGGACACGGCCGCCCGGGCGGACCAGATCATCGCCATGTCGCGCGGCCGTATCTCCGAGGTGGGCTCCCATGACGAGCTGCTCCGCCGCGACGACATCTACGCGAGGTTGTGGCGGGTCTGGCAGGGTACGCCGAATGCCTGAGCGAGAAGCGTGGTCGGCGCTGCCGCTCGTGATGGTCCGCATGCCCGTCCTGCCGTACGACGCGCCGGACCGCAGCCACGGGGCGGATCCCGTCATCCGGCTGTGGTCGAACGCCGTCCTGGCCGAGGCTGTCTGGGTGGCCAACCCGCGCTTCGCCGGCCGCCTGGACCTCTACGCGTCGGGAGCCTGGCAGCCTGGTCCCGAGGCCCGTCAGCGGATGCTGCGGACCCTCCTCAAGTACGTCAACCGGATGAGCCATCGTCCCACGCCCTTCGGTCTGTTCGCCGCCACGGGCTTCACCACCTGGGGCGCGGACCAGGACGAGATCCGCCCACGCGCCTTCACCAAGAGGGTCAGACTGGACGCCACCGTGGCGTGCCGTCTCGCCGACAGCACCGCTGCCACGGTCGAGGTGAACCCGAGCCGGCGGGTGACCGCCCGGCGGATCCTGTTCGCACCGCCCGGTGACAAGGTGACCATGCGTTCGGTGCGACGGCTGCCCATCGTCGACACGATCTGCGACTACTGCGCCGAGCCACGTGACATCGACTCTGTTGTCGAACTGGTGCACGTCACGGACCCGGGGATCCTCGATCCTCGCGCCCTTGTCAGCCGGCTGCGGGAGGGCGGGTTGCTGGTGAGCTCTGCCCGTCGGCCCGCGCCCCATGAGTTGGGCTACCGGACTCCCCTGCTGCGTCAGCTTGAGCGCTCCCCTCTCGGGGAGGGGATCGACGCGGTCAAGAAGACGACTGAGACCTTCGACCGGCGGGACGCCCGCGCGTGCCTGGCCGTGGATCTGGCCATGTCCGTGGACGGCCGAGCTCCGAACGCCCTGAAGCACGCCCTGCTCGCGGCCATGCCCACCCTCCTGCGATTGGCCATGGCGCAGGAGCCGGACCCGTGGATCGCCGACTTCGCGGAGAGGTTCGAACGACGTTACGGGCATGAGGAGGTCCCCTTCGAGCGGGTGCTGGACGAGGAACGGCCACCGGCACCGGTCGTGGCCGATTCCCCGCGACTGACAGCACTCCGGGCTGCCCTGATCCGGCGTGCGGCGGCGAACAGGGTCTCGATCGTTCCGGAGGACGTCGCCACCCTGCCCGTCCTGAGCCGGGCCGCCGTGTCGTACGACGTCTTCGTCCAGCGAACCAGGACGGGCGATCCTCGGGACCCGGGCTGGGCGCTGGGGCCACGGGGATTGGCCGGCCCCGGCGGCCGGGCCTTTTCCCGCTTCGCCGGACTGGACCCGCGGGTGGAGGAGCATGTCGCGGCGGCGGTGCGTCGTGAGGGTTCGGAGGCGCTTTTCCTGGCCATCGACTATTGGCAGGACGCCTTGCGGAACCTCGCCACCGGCTGTTCTCCGTACGAAGGGCTGCTCGCCTGGTCGTCGGCTCCCTCCACCGCGGATCGGCTCGTGGCACGACCCGCCGACCTGGTGGTCGGCGTCTCGGACGGCGTGCCGTACCTGCGGTCGCGGACCGACGGGCGCAAGGTCGTCGCGCGTACCCACCACCTGGTCAATACCGGCGATGCGCCTCCGCTACTGGATTTCGCCCATCGGGTGTCCGCCTTCGGCACTGCCGTTCCCGGCTGGGACTGGGGCGCCCTGCCCGCGACGAACAGCGCGCTGCCGCGGGTGGAGATCGGCGACCTGGTCATCTCCCCGGCCAGGTGGCGCATCGACGAAGCGCTCGGCGGTCCGCCGATGCCCAGGTACGTGCATGTCGGGGAGGGCGATACCCGGCTTCTGCTCGACCTTGAGAACCCCCTGCACCTGGACCTCCTCGCGGACGAAAGCCGCCGTGGACGTGAATGGGTCGAGGAGTCCCTTGTCAGCGAGATGACGGACCGCCCCGTCGAGTTCGTCGCCACCATGGTCAACACGGAATATCCCCGCACACCGGCGGAGGTCTCCGAGGTGACCGAGCCGGTCATGCGCCTTCCTGGCGACCGGTGGTGGGCCTTCCACATCGTCGTGGATCCCGATGACGAGGACGAGGTGGTCCGCGTCCTCGGTAACCATCTTGAGCGCCGGGGGGCGCGGTGGTTCTTCGTCCGGTACGACGATCCCGTCCGGCATCTCCGCATCAGGATCCGGAGCGAAGACGCGAATGTCGTCGAAATGAGTCAGGTGCTTCGGGTATTGGCCGGCAGGGATCTCGTGACCAGCTTCTCCATCGAGCCCTACCGCCCGGAGACCCGCCGATACGGGGGTGCCGCAAGCCTGGAAGCCTGCGAACGCTCCTTCTGCGAAGACAGCAGATCCGCGCTCGCCTGCCTCAGGCCACTCCGGCAGGCACAACAGGACAGGGCCTTGCTGGCGGCCGCCTTGACCCATCTCTATCTCGGCTCTTTGCGCGCTCCCGCTGGTGTCGTCACCGAGGTGCTGACCCGCATGAGCGCGGGGCCGCCGGCGCGGAAGGTGTCACGACGACGTGCGCATGAGGCCCGCAAGGAGCTCATGAACGTGCTGACGGAGGGGCGAGCACCCTGGCTCACGCAAATTCGAGGGTCGTATGAAATGCACACGGCGGACAACCTCTCGGATTTGGCCGGCAATATCGGCATAGTCCGCAGCCTGACCCATGTGCATCTGAACAGACGCGGCATAATGCCGGCCGATGAGCAATTGGGAGCCCTGTGGCTGCTGGAGACTCGACGACCGCTGAGGTCTGCCGCCGCCGGGAACGAGGGTCAGTCGCGAAGTTCCGGGTTCGCCGCCGGCCCCTGAGGCGGTTGTTCGGCGGCGTTGCGGGCCAGTTCCACCCGAGAGGCGATGCCGAGTTTGCGGAAGACCTGGCGCAGGTGAAACGAGACCGTGTGGGGAGACAGGAACATCTGGGTGGCCACCTGACGGTTCGTGAGTCCCTGTGCGACGAGCGTCGCGACGCTGCGTTCGGTGTCGGTGAGGCTGTCCCATCCCGTGCCGGGCCGGTCCGCGTAGCTCCAGTGGCGGCGGCGTACGCCCAGCTTCCTCAGCCGGGCGCGCACCCTGGCCGCGTCCCGCGGTGCGCCGATCTTCAGGTAGGCGTCAGCCGCCTCCTCGAACCTGGCGATCGCGCCCTTTCTGTCGCCGCCGCGGGCCTCGTCCGACGCGCCGGCGATCAGCAGGACTCCCAGGTCCTCCGCGGCGGAGGCGGCGCCCCACGGGTCGCTGTGGTGTGCTGCCGCCTGGACCAGCGCGGTGGCGTCCCCGTGGAGGATGCCGTGCGCATGGGCGGCCGCGGCGGCGAGAGCGGGGAAACCGGGGTTGTCGTGCGCGATCTGCCGGGCCGTCTCCACGGTACGCGCGGCGGCCGAGCGGCGCCCGGCGGCCAGCGCGGTACGGGTCATCCAGGCCGCCGCGTTCGGCTCCAGCATGAGCATCCAACGCCGCTTCCTGATGTCCTCGTAGCAGCTGCCGAGCGCTTCCATCGCCCGCTCGGGCCCGCTCTGGGCCTCGTGGACCAGCGCGCCGGCCCACGTGCCCCAGACGGACCCGTACATCGAGCCGTGCGCCTCCCGCTGCTTGGTCTCGAAGCGCTCGATGTGTCGCGCGGCCGTCTCCACGTTGCCTCGACGCAGCTCGACGATGGCCAGGACCGCCAGCCCGAGCAGCACGTACGCGTACGCGCCCATCTCGTCGGCGGCCTTCAACCCCACCTCGGCCTCCGCGGCGGCATCGTCGGGGCGGCCGGTGGCCAGCGACAGGCAGGCCCGGAAGAACGCCGGGCTGGCGACGTGGGTGGTCGGTCCATAGGCGTCGAAGTCCGCGGCGGCGGCCCGGATGACGCTCTCGGCCTCGGCGTACCGTCCCACGCCGAAGAGGCAGCGGACCAGGAACAGTCGCGGGTGGGCGCGCCGGGCGGCGACGGATCCGGTGCTCGCGATGCGTATGGCCTCGTGGACGTCGCGAAACGCGTCGGCTGCGCGTGCTTCCTCCCAGGCGATGTGCGCGCTGAGCAGTAGCGCTCCGACCAGCGCGGTGTCCCGGTGGCCTGCGCGGTCGGCGAGGACCGCGTTCGCCCGTGGCCGTCCGCGTCCGAAGTCGTGCAGTCCCAGCAGACCGTGGAACACCGCGAGCTCGGCTCTGCCCCGCAGCTCGTCGTTCAGGTCGGGCTGCGCGAGCAGCCCCTCGGCCTCGGCCACCGCCTCCGCCACTCGGCCGCTCTGCAGCAGGACCGACACCAGCTCACATCGCATGCGATCGGTCCACGGTCCGGGCGGCGCCCGCCGCAGCGCCGCCCGCGCGGATTCGATCGCTTCAGCGAGCCGTCCCGCGGCCGTCAGCGCCTCCACCGCCGTCGCCGTACGGGCGAGGAGGTCGGAATCGGCCGGGGCGGTGAGCTCGAGCGCCCGGACGGCGAGGTCCACCGCGGACGGCGGCGAGTAGGGCAGCACCGCCCGCGCCGCCCGGTCCAGCCCGTCGAGCGCCCGGGTGTCACCGGCCCTGGCACAGCGCATGAAGTGCCCGGCGGCGGGCACGACCGCGCCGCGTTGCAGCAGCATGAATCCGGCCTGTCGCTGCAGTGCCGTGCGCACGGGATCGGAGATCATGTCCGTCACGACCTGCCACAGCAGATCGTGCCGGAACGTCAGCCGGTCCACCGCGGGCACGACGATACCCGCGCGGACCGCCTCGGCGAGCCCCGGCAGCAGTCCGTCGACCGGCTCACCGAGCATCTCGGCCAGATCGTCCACGGAGAACGAGCGGCCCAGGACCCCGGCCACCTGAAGCAACTGCCGGGTCGACGCGGACAAGCTCATCAGCGGGCTTCGCGCGCTCACCTGAACGCGTGCCGCCGAGGTCAGCCGCGCGCTGCCCGCGACGATCTCGACCACGCCCTCAAGCTTGCACGTCCTCAGCAGCTCGACGAGCAGGAACGGGTTTCCCTTCGCTTCTGCCGCCATCTCCACGATGTCCGGCCCGGGCGGCGCGCCGAAGATGTCGGCGACGATCTCGGCCACCGCCAGGTCGTCCAACGGCCCGAGGACGACGCGGTCGGCGCCCTCCTGCTCCAGCAGTTCGTACAGCCCGTCCACGCCCGAATCGCCCATCCCGCTGGTGCGGGCCAGAATCCACCCGAGCGGATACGAGGAGAGTTCCGGCAGCAGCGACCGGAGCACCAGTTGGGTGGTCGGATCGGCCCAGTGCAGGTCGTCGAGGGTGATCAGCAGCGGGCCCCGCCCCGCCCGCTCTTCCAGAAGGGCGCGCAGCCGCTCCACCAGCGAAAGTCGAAGATCGGCCGCGTCGGCGCACGGCTCCGGCATCGTCGCGGGCTCCGGTGACGTGAGCGCCGGCTCGTCGAACGCCGTCGCCAGCAGTGCCAGGGGCGCCAGGCGGCCGAGTTCCTCGGCCGCGCCGTGGGCGACCGCGATCTCTGTCCGTGCGGCGGCTTCGGTGGCCCTGTGGAGCAGCTGGGTCTTGCCCATTCCCGACCGGCCCTCGACCAGGACCATGGAGCCCCGGCCGGTCTCGATGGCCTGGAGGAGCTCGGCGACGGGGCGCCATTCACGGGCTCGGCCACGCCAGCCGGGCCGGGACAACGCGTCGGCGATATGCGGGTGGTTTCCCTTCCGTTTCATCACCATATATACATCAGACATCGGGCCCAGGTACGCGCGCAACATTACCAGCGCGACTGTAGTGACCGGACGACCTCTCTGAAACGCAAAGCCGATATTAACCGCATACGGGATAAACGAGGTCCACACAATCGGCCGGAACGAGGTGATCGTAACCAGCGAATGCCACCTGAATCCCAAACAACATGAAAGAAAATCAAAAGACGTACATATCGGTATAACATGGATAACTTCGATAGACGGACACCGACGAAGGAGGGCACGTCGATGGGTGTCCAACGCGCCACCGTTACTTCCCATGCGATTCGCTCGGTCGAGTTGCGCCCGCTGCTGGCGGCGATGGAAGCCCTGCGCGACGGGGACTTCCGGGTCAGGCTGCCGACGGACCAGGACGGCATGCCTGCCGAGCTCGCCGCCGTTTTCAACCAGATCGCCGACCGCAATCTGCACTTCGCGGACGAGTTGAGCCGGGTCCGGCGTGAGGTCGTACGCAACGGCCGGCTCGACGAGCGGCTGTCCGCCAGCCCTGGCCAGGGTGCCTGGGCGGCGACGCTCAGTACGGCGAACTCGCTGGTCGACGTGCTGGTCGTGCCGACCGCCAATGCGACGCGCGTTCTGGAGGCGGTCGCGGGGGGCGACCTGACCCAGCGGGTGGACCTGCACGACGACAGCCGGCCGCTGTGCGGCAGCCTGCGCCGGCTCGGGGAGACGGTCAACCAGATGGTCGACCAGCTGTCGCAGTTCACGAGCGAGGTCACCCGGGTGGCCCGCGAGGTCGGCGCGGAAGGACGCCTCGGCGGGAGCGCCAAGGTGAACGGGCTGTCCGGCAGCTGGCGGGACGTGACGGAGGCCGTCAACACGATGGCCGGCAGGCTCACCGCCCAGGTGCGGGACATCGCGGTGGTGACGACGGCCGTGGCCCGTGGCGATCTGACCCGGTCGGTGACCGTCGAGGCGACGGGTGAGCTGCTGGAGTTGAAGCTCACCGTCAACACGATGGTCGATCAGCTGTCGGCCTTCGCCGACGAGGTCACCCGCGTGGCCCGCGAGGTCGGCACCGAAGGACAGCTGGGCGGCCAGGCGCAGGTCCGCGGCGTGTCCGGGGTGTGGAAGGACCTCACCGACAACGTCAACTTCATGGCCCTCAACCTCACCACCCAGGTCCGCAACATCGCCGAGGTGACGACCTCCGTCGCCAACGGCGACCTGTCCAAACAGATCACCGTCGACGCCCAGGGCGAGATCCTGCAGCTCAAGAACACCGTCAACACCATGGTCGACCAACTGTCGGCCTTCGCCGACGAAGTCACCCGCGTGGCCCGCGAAGTCGGCACCGACGGACGACTCGGCGGACGCGCACACGTCCGCGGCGTATCAGGAGTCTGGAAAGACCTCACCGACAACGTCAACTTCATGGCCGACAACCTCACCTCCCAAGTACGCAACATCGCCCAGGTCGCCACCGCCGTAGCCCAAGGAGACCTGGGCAAGAAGATCGACGTCGACGCACGCGGCGAGATCCTGGAACTCAAGTCGACCATCAACACGATGGTGGACACCCTGTCGTCGTTCTCCTCCGAAGTCACCCGCGTCGCCCGCGAGGTCGGCACCGAAGGCAACCTCGGCGGCCAGGCACAGGTCCGCGGCGTGTCCGGAGTCTGGAAGGACCTCACCGACAACGTCAACGAACTCGCCCTCAACCTCACCACCCAGGTGCGCAACATCGCCGAGGTGACGACCTCCGTCGCCAACGGTGACCTGTCCAAACAGATCACCGTCGACGCCCAGGGCGAGATCCTGCAGCTCAAGAACACCGTCAACACCATGGTCGACCAACTGTCGGCCTTCGCCGACGAAGTCACCCGCGTGGCCCGCGAAGTCGGCACCGACGGACGACTCGGCGGACGCGCACACGTCCGCGGCGTATCAGGAGTCTGGAAAGACCTCACCGACAACGTCAACTTCATGGCCGACAACCTCACCTCCCAAGTACGCAACATCGCCCAGGTCGCCACCGCCGTAGCCCAAGGAGACCTGGGCAAGAAGATCGACGTCGACGCACGCGGCGAGATCCTGGAACTCAAGTCGACCATCAACACGATGGTGGACACCCTGTCGTCGTTCTCCTCCGAAGTCACCCGCGTCGCCCGCGAGGTCGGCACCGAAGGCAACCTCGGCGGCCAGGCACAGGTCCGCGGCGTGTCCGGAATGTGGAAGGACCTCACCGACAACGTCAACGAACTCGCCCTCAACCTCACCACCCAGGTCCGCGCCATCGCCGAGGTGACCTCAGCCGTCACGCAGGGTGACATGTCCCGCGTCATCGCCGTCGAGACCCGCGGCGAGGTCACCGAGTTGAAGGACAACATCAACCAGATGGTCTCCAATCTCCGGGAGACCACCCGGGCCAAGGACTGGCTGGAGTCGAACCTCACCCGTCTGGCCGGGCTGATGCAGGGTCACCGCGACCTCACGGAGGTCGCCGACCTGGTGCTGCGCGAGCTCACCCCGCTGGTCAACGCGCAGTACGGCGCGTTCTTCCTTACCGACACCGACAGCGAAGACGGACCCGGGAAGGGGCTCGCCTACATCGCCGGCTACGGCTCGCAGGGACGAACCGTCGACACCACCGGGATACCGGGCCACGGCCTCGTGCAGCAGGCCGTCCAGGAGAAGAAGCGCATCCTCGTGGCGGATGCACCGCCCGACTACATCACGATCCGCTCAGGCCTTGGGGAGGGTACGCCGACGAGCGTCGTCATCATCCCGATCCCCTTCGAGGACAAGGTGCTCGGCGTCATCGAACTGGCCTCGTTCAGCCGCTTCTCCGACGTGCACCTGGCCTTCTTCGACCAGTTCGTCGACACCATCGGTGTCGCGATCAACACCATCATCGCCAACTCGCGTACGGAGGCGCTGCTCGGCGAGTCGCAGCGGCTGACGACCCAGCTCCAGGAACGCTCCAAGGAGCTGCAGAGGCAGCAGACCGAGCTGCAACGCTCCAACGAGCAGCTCGCGGAGAAGGCGGCGCTGCTGTCCTCGGCCTCGCAGTACAAGTCGGAGTTCCTGGCGAACATGTCGCACGAGCTGCGCTCGCCGCTGAGCTCACTGCTCATCTACGCCCGGTTGCTGGCCGACAATGCCGAAGGCCACCTCTCTTCCGAAGAGGAGCAGTTCGCGCACAACATCTACTGGTCGGGGTCCGATCTGCTGCAGCTGATCAACGACATCCTCGATCTGTCGAAGGTCGAGGCCGGCCGGATGGACATCCGGCCGAAGTACCTTCCGCTGGCCACGCTGCTCGACTACGTGAACACCGCTTTCCGGCCCATCGCCACGGAACACGGGCTCGACTTCGCCATCGAGGTGTCCGAGGACGCGCCTCTCGACCTTTACTCCGACGGGCAGCGGCTCCAGCAGATCCTGCGCAACCTGCTCTCCAACGCCTTCAAGTTCACCTCCGAAGGCCATGTCAAACTGCACGTGGAACGAGCCGTCAACATCGACGACGAGTCTCTGGTCTCGGCCGAGGACGTCATCGCCTTCACCGTCGAGGACACCGGCATCGGTATCCCGCCCGAGAAACTCACCACCATCTTCGAGGCGTTCGAGCAGGTGCACGGTCCCGCCGGCCACACCAGCGGCACCGGTCTCGGCCTGTCCATCAGCCGTGAGCTCGCCGGTCTGCTCGGCGGCAGGATCGTGGCCGAGAGCGGGCTCGGCCGCGGCAGCAGGTTCACGTTGTACGTACCCGTGGTCCCTCCGCTCTCGGACGATCTGGGCGAACATCTTCCCGGCCAGGCACAGGCGGCGACGATCGCACCCGCGGAGACGGAGCCCGCACCGGAGGAGCGCGTGTCCGGGGAGCCGCGGCCCGTCGCCGGCACGCCCGACGGCCACGTGGTCGAACTGACCGCCGGCCGTGGGCTCGCCGACCGTACGGCCCAGCCGGACCGAGCAGAGGAGCGGAAGACCGGCCGCGCGGCGGAGGAACTGTCGGGCACCCAGGTCCTCATCGTGGACGACGACGTGCGCCTGGTCACGGCGCTCACCCACGTCCTCGGACGGGTGGGAATGTCGGTGTTGCGCGCCGCGAACGGCGCGGAGGGCATCGAGATGCTCGCACGCCACCCGCAGGTGTCGCTCGTCCTGATGGACATCATGATGCCCGTGATGGATGGCTACGAGGCCATGAGGACGATCCGTAGCGATCCCCGTCACGCCGATCTCCCCATCATCGCGCTCACCGCCAAGGTCATCGCCGGGGAGCGGGAGAAGGCGATCGCCGCGGGCGCCAACGAGTACGTACAGAAACCCGCCGATGTGAACCTGCTGCTCAGCGTCGCCCGGAAGCTGTTGAACACGGACGCCTCCCAAGAGTAGCCATTCCGTCACGCACCGAAACGGGTCCGCGTGGTCAGAGCGAGCGAACCCCTGTCCTGTGACTCCAGAGGCCAGTGCGCGCACCCACACCGGATTCCCGTCGCTGACCTGCACAGATGTGTGATGTGGGAGGCCGGGCGTCGATGCAGAATCGAACGTGGCTCTATAGCTCAGCTCCGCCACCAGCCAAAAGCTTGGGCGAAATGAGGATGCCCCGCAATGGACCGCCTAACGAAGCTGCGCCAATACGTCGACGCACTCGGCACCCCGGGAACCGCGGACGGCGACGCGGACAGATGGCCTGTGCACGACGAACTTCTGACGTTCCCCGGCGAGGACGAGGTCACCCGGCTCACCCGGTCGGTCACCCGTTGTATGGGGCGGCTGGAACAGGCGCTCCGGCAGCAGCGCCGGTTCGCCTCCGAAGTCTCACATGAACTTCGCAATCCCATCGCCGCGTTGCGCGTCCGGCTGGAGGAGGCGCAACTGCACCCACGCCAGGCTCGCATGGACGACCTCATCGAGCAGACGCTGACCGACGTCGACCGGTTGGAGACGATCGTCACCGACCTGCTCCTGCTGTCACGGATCGAGGCGACCGGCAGCGAGAACAGGTACAACGGCGCCAGGATGCCGGAGGCGATCGACCTGGCGGAGCTGGTGAGCTCGGAGTGCTTCCGCCGGGTGGACCGGCTGGGCAACAAGCTGCGGCTCACGCCCGGGGTGATGGTCATGGGCATCCGCAACGAGCTCGTCCGCGTGCTCACCAACCTGCTCGACAACGCCCAACGACATGCGATGCGCGAGGTGGAGGTCGAGGTCAGCCACAACGGACACAGCGCCGAACTGACCGTCTCCGACGACGGCGACGGGATCGCCGAGGTCGACAGAAAACGGATCTTCGAGCGGTTCGTCCGGCTTGACGCCTCCTACCAGCGTGATCGCAATGGCACCGGACTCGGACTGGCGATCTCGCGTGAGATCGCCCATGCCCATCACGGCACCCTTGAGGTGGGCAGGGCCGCCAGCGGCGGAGCCCGCTTCGTGCTCCGGCTCCCGCTGTCCGATCACCTGGCGTCGTCCCGACAGATCCTCTCGTACGATCACGCGAATGGATCGCGCTGAACGCCCTGTGCCGGGCATCAGCCATCGATCACGGGTGCGTCGGCGGAGGCCTGGGCGAAGCGAGGGAGGGCGACCGCGCCGACCGCGAGCAGGGCGATGATGGCCATCTGCACGTACTCGACGGCGGCGAAGGCGTGGGGCACGCTGTGCGGCTCCAGCGCCAGGTAGAGGCTGCCGAGGGCGGCGACGCCCAGGGCGAGCCCGCTCTGCTGGAGCGTGATCAGCACGCCGCTGCCGATTCCGGACAGGTGTGCGGGGACGTCGGCCAGCACGCTGCGGAACAGCCCTGCGAACAGCATCGACTGTCCGGCCCCGGCCAGAGCCAGCGGGACGGCCGTGGCCCAGAGGCTGACGTGCGGCCACGCCTGAACGATGACCGCTACCAGCAGGGCCAGTCCCGCAAGCTGCACCACGGCGCCGATGGACAGCGCGGCCCGCCCGAAGCGGGTGATCAGGCGCGGCGCCAGCAGGGATCCGGCGAAGAACAGCAGGGCCATCGGCAGGATCGCCAGACCACCGTGCAGCGCGTCCTCATGCAAGCCGTTCTGCACGGTCAGCGCGAAGACGAACATGAAGGCGCCGAAGCCGATGCTGAAGGCCAGCACCATCAGCAGGCCCCGCGACATCGACGGCAGACGCAGGAGGGACGGCGGCAGCAGCGGAATCTCACCGCGTCGCTCGGCGCGCCTCTCCACGACAACGGTGACGGCGCCCAGCACGACCGCCAGGGCGAACATCGCCCACGTCCACCAGGGCCAGCCCAGGGAGTGCCCTTCGGCCAGCGGGACGAGCAGGGCGGTGAGGGTGGCGGCGAACAGCACCGTGCCGGGCAGGTCGACCCCGACCGGCCGAGACGAGCGGGTGTCCGGCACGATCCGGGCCGCCACCAGCAGCACGACCACGCCGATGGGCACGTTGACCAGGAAGATCGGCCGCCACGACGTACCGGCGATGTCGGCGGACACCAGCAGGCCGCCCACCAGTTGCCCGACCACGGCGGCGATGCCGGAGGTCGCCCCGTACAGAGCCACCGCGCGGGCCTTGCGTTCCCCTTCCAGGGCGTGGTGGAAGGTGGCCAGCACCTGCGGGATGAGCAGCGCGGCAGTGGCGCCCTGCACGATGCGCGCCCCGATCAGCACCTCCACGGTCGGGGCCAGCCCGCAGGACAGGGAGACGAGGACGAAGCCCGCGAGCGCGCCGAGGAACATCCGGTGCCGGCCGTAGCGGTCGCCCAACCGGCCGCCCAGCACCAGCAGAGCCGCGTAGGCCACGCCGTACCCCGCGATGACCAGCTCCAGCGACGACGCCGAGGCGTGCAACGAGGCGTCGATGCTCGGCAGCGCGACGTTCGTGATGAAGAAGTCCATGATCGGCAGGAACGCGCCCGCCAGCAGGATGAACACCCCGAACGGGTGCAGTCCGCCGGCCTGGGCCACGGCTCGCGGAGATCCCGGCACGGGCCCCGCACGCCCGGCGGAGAGAGTGGCGTCCATGACACCTCCAGATAGTTATGATCTCATCACTAGTATGAGGATATAACTATTATTGAAGAACGCATTACTTTGGAGATGTGATGTACGACCAATCGCAGCAGCCGCACCAGGATCTGGGCTCACGCCCGGACTCCCGCTGGGCCGCCATGGCCGACCTGGTGCTGATCATCGCCCGTGAGATCCAGTTCCGCGGCTACACCGACGAGCGGGCCGTTCAGCTGTCACAGTCGGAAGGCATGGTGATGCGTCACCTTCAGGGAGATCCCGCCGCCTCGCCCAGCCGGATCGCCGCGGCTACCGGGCTGCAGCGCACCAACCTGTCCGCTGTCCTGCGCGGGCTCGAATCCAAGGGTCTCATCGAGCGGCGCATCAGCCCGGACGATCGTCGCGGGGTGACCGTCCACTTGACCGAGCGCGGCAGGACCAACTACACCCTTGTCCGGCAGGAATGGGCGACAGCCGTCTCGGCAGCCGCCGGCCACGACACCCGTGACCTCGACGCGGCACTCACGCTGCTCAGAACCGTGGAAGCCGGCCTGGTGGCAACCCGGCCAGGAATCCCGACCTCGAGGCCGGCGGAGTGAGAGGCCAGGAGTTCGGCCCAGCGCCTCGCCCGGCCCGCCACGCGCACAGGGCTTGGCGGCCTGCCAAGATCGACGTACTGTTACGAGCACACATACGTGCCTGACTCCGGTTTCTGACAGTCAGGCGTGATCCATGGGCATCTCGGCTTCGAACCTCGTGCGAGCGTACCGCGCACGCAGTATCAAAGGAGCGTCCATGATCGTTCGCGGACTGATCGGATGTGGTCTGCTGGCGAGTCTTGTGCTCGCGATGACCGGTTGCGGCGGCACCGACGCGGGCACCGGCGCCGGAGTGGAGAAGGCGCAGATCACGGTGGGCACCGCGGCGGTTCCTGCCGCCGCGCCGTTGCACATAGCCCTGAAGAGGGGGTTCTTCGCCGACGAAGGATTGACGGTCAAGGTCGAGACGATTCAGACGGCGCAGGCGGCCATGCCGAAGATCCTCCGGGAGAACATCGACATCTTCTCCGCGTCGTACGCCGGGTTCGTCTCCATCCAGGCGTCGAAGACCGCCGATCTGAAGATCCTCGCTGACGCCACGCGCAGCGCTCCCGGCACCTCCGCCGTCGTCGTGCCCGCAGACTCCGCGATCGCCAAGCCGCAGGACCTGCGAGGTAAGAAGGTCGGCGTCAACTCGCTCAAGTCGCTCGGCCAGCTCATGGTCGAACGTCACCTGAAGGACGCCGGCCTCTCATCGGGAGAGGTCACCTTCGTGCCGGTGCCGTTCGGTGAGCAGCTCGGTGCCATGAAGACCGGCAAGGTGGACGCGATGCTGATGATCGAGCCGCTGATCTCCGGCGCGAAGGCGGACGGGGCCAGGACCGTCATCGACACCACGGCGGGGCCGACCCAGGGGCTGCCGTCGGAAGGCTGGTTCACCACCGCGCAGTGGGCCGGGAAATATCCGAAGACGCTCGCCGCCTTCCAGCGAGCGCTGGCCAAGGGCCAGCAGGTCGCCGCGAGCGATCGGGCGGCGGTCATCGAGATCATCCCGACCTATGTCAAGCAGCTGTCCAAGGAGGTCGTCTCGGCGATGGCGATGCCCGTCTACCCCGCCGCGGCGGATCCGGCCCAGGTGCAGCGGGTCGCCGATCTGATGAAGGAGTTCGGCTACGTCACGCAACCGGTCGATGCGGCGTCCGCGGTCGTCAAGCCGGGCGGCTGACCTCCTGCGGGGGTGCGCGGGGCTGTGCGGCCTGTTCGCCGTCGCCGAGCTGCTGCCGCTGGATCCGGCGCTGCTGCCGCCGGCCTCGGTGGTGCTGGCCCGCGCCGTCGCACTCCTCACCGACCTGGACTTCGTCGCGCAGGCCGGCGCGACCTTGATGGCATGCACCGCGGGTCTGCTGCTCACCATGGCGCTGGCCATACCGGCTGGAGTGCTGCTCGGCGCGCTGCCGCGGCTGGAGTCGGCGCTGCGGCCCCTGCACGAGTTCGCCCGGCCCATCCCGTCGGTGGCGCTGATCCCTCTTGCCCTGTTCGTACTGCCGGTCACGCATGAGGCGAAGGTCGCGCTCATCGTCTACACGTGCTCCTGGCCGGTTCTGATCAATACCATGTACGGCATCCGCGACGTCGACCCCCTGGCCAAGGACACCCTGCGGGCGTTCGGATTCGGCCGGCTCGCGGTGCTGTGCCGGGTGTCCTTGCCCGCCGCGGCACCCTTCATCGGCACCGGCGTGCGGGTGGCCGCCTCCGTCTCGCTGATCGTCGCCATCAGCGTGGAACTGGTCGCCGGTGGCAGCGGGATCGGGGCCTACCTCACCGCCGCGGGAGCCGACGGCCGCAACGACACGATGATCGCGGGCAGCATCTGGGTGGGACTGGCCGGGGTGACGGTCAACGCTCTGCTGACGGCCGCCGAACGGCGAGTGTTCCACTGGCGGCGAACGTGATCAGGCTCATCGTCATCGCGGTGGCACTGCTCGTTTGGGAGGCGACGACGAGAGCACTGCACCTGGTGTACTTCCCTCCCCCGTCGGCCATCGCGCGCCGCTTCGCCGAAGTGTGGCTCAGCGAGCAGGCTCTCGGCAACGCCGGGCCCAGCCTGACCCGCCTGGTCGCCGGCTGGGCCGTCGCCTGCGTGGCCGGCATCGGGGCAGGCACCGTGATCGGCAGGCTGCCACGCCTGGCCGGTTACCTGGCCCCGCTGGTGCATTTCGGCCGATCCACCCCGCCACCCGCCCTGATCCCGCTGTTCATGGCGCTGGCCGGGATCGGCAGCCCGCTGCAGCTGACCACCATCGTCTTCGGCACCATCTGGCCCGTCCTGCTCAACACCATCGACGGCACCCGCCACGTCGAGGCGGCACACCTGGACGTCGCCACCATCTTCGGGCTCACCCGCGTCGAACGGCTGCGGCTGGTGATCCTGCCCGCCGCCGCACCGAAGATCTTCGCCGGGCTGCGGATCAGCGTCTCACTCGCGCTGATCCTCATGGTGATCTCCGAACTCGTCGGAAGCACCGAAGGCATCGGCCGCCGGATGCTGGAGGACCAGACCGCCTTCGACATCCCGGCCATGTGGGCGTCCATCATGCTGCTCGGCCTGCTCGGCTTCGCCTTCAACACCCTGTTCCTGCGGGCGGAACGACGCATCCTCGCCTGGCACTACTCGGCCACGGCGCAGGTGTAACGCATCCGCATCGGCAACACCACCGACCCGTCCACGCCACGGAACGGCTCCAGCCCGGCAGCGACGGCTCGGCCGGCCCGCTGCCGGTCGCCGGGCGGCACCCGCTCGACGATCACGCGCATGCTGGAGGACCCCATCCACTCCCAGTACTCCTGCGGCCCCGCGAATCGCAGCGGCAACGTCTCCTCGACGAACCGAGCCACACCGAACCCGGTCCCCGCGAGCAACTCCTCGATGGACTCCCGCGTGCGGTAGCGATCGTCCGCGCCCGGATGCCCGGCAGGACGCGGATCCGGCCCGAGAAAGGGTGCGACAGCCGCCAACGCCGCGTCATTGATCGCCTTCCCCCGGTCGACCCTGACGTCCATCGTGCTCATCACCAGCCGCCCGCCCGGTCTCAGCACCCGCCGCCAGTCCCGAACAGCCGCCCGGGCATCAGCCAGAAAGAACAGCACCATCCCGGCGAACACCACATCAAACGAGCCATCCGGAAAATCCAGCTTCTCCGCGTCTCCCTGGCTGACCAGCGCCTGCCCGAGACCACGACGGCGCAGTTCCGCCCGCAGGTGAGCGAGCATCCCAGCCGACAGATCGATACCCCGTACCAGGCCGCCCTCCCCCACGGCCTCGGCGGCCGGAACCAGCACCGCGCCCCGTCCGCACCCCACGTCCAGCGCCCGCTCCCCCGCCGCCAGCCCGCCCAGCTCCACCACTCTGCCCCCGGCGGGCGCGAAGAAGGCGACCCCCGTCTGCTCATAGCTTCCCGCCGCCCGGTCGAACAGATCGGCAAGGTAGTCCTTGTACGGGTCCAGCACCATACGGGAACCGTATCCGAGCCGAGCGCCACGGGGTCATGATCCAGCGGACGATCCGGCGGGGCTTGGGCGGGGCGGGTGTGGTGCGGGCTCACCCTCGTCACCCCGGTGCCCGGACTCGGCCTGCCGACGGCGGGCGCCACCACCGTGCGCCACGATCACGGCAGATCGAACCGCATGGCCCTGAACACCAGCGGCCGCGACCGTCATTTCGGGCCGTGCCTCTTTGTCTTGACCTTCTTCGTCTTGACCTTCTTAGCCGGTCCATGCGGGATGCCCGCCGTGTAGGTGGAAAGGGGCGGTTCCGTACGAGCGTGCTCCGGTTCGCTCCTGGCGACCTGGCGCGGGGCCGAGATGAGATGGGCAGGCAGCAGGTCCGGCTCGATCGTGATGGACGGCGGAGTGGCCTCCGTCCTGGGTGGTGAATGGTGCGTGCCCGGCTCGACGCGCCACCACGAGGTGGTCGCCATCACGCTGACGATCAGGGCCGCGACGACGGCCGCCTGCCGCCGGTGCTCGACAATCCACTGCCGGTACGGCGCCCGTTCCCTGAGCGGACGACCGACGGGCGAGCCGCTGATCCGCCCGCTGTCACCGTCAACGGTCGGAGGGTCCGATGAGATCGGAATGACCGGCTGCTCACGCAGGGCGGACAGTTGCTCGTGAAGGCGAGCCGCGTCCGTACGCCGGCCCGGATCCTTGTCCAGCAGCCCGGCGATGATCGAGGCGAGCGGCCCTGCGTGCTCGAACGGCACCGGGTCCGAGGCCAGCACCGCGGACAGGGTGGCCAGCTCACTGCTGAACCCGAACGGGGCACGGCCCTCCGACCGCCGCGTACAAGGTGGCGCCCAGCGACCACAGATCGGCCTGCGGCGTGGCGGGGCCACCGCGGGCGCGTTCGGGGGCGATGTAGGCGGGCGTGCCGACGACGATGCTCTCCCGGGTGCGGCGCGCCTGGTCATCCAGGGTGCTGGCCAGCCCGAAGTCGGTGAGGATGGCGTGCCCGTCGTCGGTGATGAGGATGTTGGCGGGCTTGATGTCGCGGTGGACGATGCCGCCGGCGTGGGCGGCGCGCAGGGCGTCCAGCACTTCGAGCCCGATTCGAGCGACCGCGGACGAGGGCAGCGGTCCCCGTTCGGTGATCACCTGGGCGAGGCTGGGGGCGGGGACGAGCTGCAGGACGATCCACGGCCGTTCGTCGGCGACCACGACGTCGTACACGGCTGCGATGCGCGGGTGGCTCAGCCGCGCGGTCAGGCGAGCCTCGCGCAGGGTTCGCCTGAGCAGCGCCTCGCGCTCTGGCCCCGGCCGGTGCGGGATGCGAATCTCCTTGACCGCCACCTGCCGATCCAGCAGCTCGTCATGCGCGCGCCAGACCCGGCCCATGGCCCCCCGGCCCAGCTCGGCCAGCAACCTGTACCGAGCTCCCAATAACCATCCCTCATGGCCTGCAACGGGCATGACGACATGCGTACCCGATCATCGTCCATACATGCACGGCCACGGGCACATGGCCACACCCAGCCATGTGTCCCCGGGGGGCGGGGTCCGATGCTGCCGGCGGGTCAGGGGCGTTGAGATCGGGTGTGAGCTGTGGATTCCTGGCCGGTGCCGGAAGGGCGCCGGGACGCCTCGGACGGTGGCACCGCGGCAGGGCGGCGTACGAAGTGCGAGAGGGACAGCAGGAGAAGGGCAGCGGCGGGAACCGCACCGGCGAGCGCCAGACCGGTTCGAGGGCCGAGGTGCTGGTTGATGGCGCCGACCAGGGGTCCGCCGAGGGCGCCGCAGCCGAAGAACACGAGAAGGTAGACGCCCAGCGCCCTGCCGCGAAGCTCGGTTCCGGCAGCGACCTGCACGGTGGCGTTGACCGCGGTGAACAACAGGGTGGTGGTCATGCCGATCCCGGCGAGCGCGCACGCGAGGCTCCACGGTGTCGGCATGGCGGCCGCGAGTGAATACATGGCGGCCACCGCGCACCCGGTCCAGGTCAGTCCGCGCACGGTGGTGCGGGTTCGACCGGCGGCGATCAGCGCGCCGAGCATGGAGCCGAGGGCGACGACGAAGGTGAACATCGCGTAGCCGGAGGGTCCGATGTCGAGGGTGCGGGCGTAGGCGGACAGTGTGACCGGCAGGCTGCTGGTGAACGTGCTGAACGCGCCGGCCAGCGCGATGGGCCGCCAGATCTCCGGTCGCCGTACCAGTCCGCGCATCCCGCCCGGAGCGCGTGCGGCAGCGCGCACCGCGGGTCGCGGGCGTGGGAGCCGGTCCGGGTCGATGCAGGCGAAAGCGATGATCGGGACGGCGTAGGAGACGGCGTTGAGAGCAAAGGCCCAGCCGGGACCGACGGCGCTGATCAGTGCGCCGGACACTGCCGGGCCGGTGAGGGCGCCGAGTTGGTACGTCGAGGAGTTGAGGCTGATGGCGCTGTACAGGTGGTCACGCTCGACCAGGTCGGTGACGAACGCCAGCCGGACAGGCTGGTCGATCGCGGCGATGATGCCGAGACCCGCCGCCAGGAGTTGGATGTGCCAGGCGGTGACGTGGTCCGTGAGGGTGAGCACGGCGAGTGCCGCGGCGAGGGCGGCGGTCGCGGTTTGGGTGGCCTGCAGCACGTGGCGCTTCGGGTAGTGGTCGGCGATCCATCCACCGGCCAGGCCGAGAACCAGCATGGGAGCCAATTGCAGGGCAGTGGTGATTCCGACGGCGGTGGCATCTCCGGTGAGGCTGAGCACCAGCCAGTCCTGGGCGATGCGCTGCGCCCACATCCCGGTGGTCGCCACTGTCTGGCCGAGCAGCAAGAGCCGGAAGTTCCGGGAACGCAACGCGGCAAGCCTGGCACGTCGCGGGATAGGTGGTTTCGGCCGGGGGCTGGGGGGCTCTGGTCTGGCGGCCGCCCTGGTCACGACGAAACTCCTCCTTCGGTAACGGGGCTGTGTCTCCATCGTTGGGCACCGAGATCAATTTACGAAAGGGAATTGATCCAATAAGTCTTATTGCGAATCATGATGAGCGGGCCTAGCGTCGGGTCGTGATGTTTCCTCCGGAGCAGGTGCGGACGTTCCTGGCAGTGGCGCAGTCATTGAGCTTCTCCCGGGCCGCGGCGGCGCTGGGCCTCGGTCAGCCCACGGTGAGTCAGCACATACGCAAGCTTGAGCAAGCGGTTGGTAGACCGTTGCTGGTCCGGGACACCCGCAGCGTGACGTTGACCGTCGACGGAGAGGCGATGGTCGGCTTTGCCCGCTCGATTCTCACCGCACACGCCCAGGCGGTGGACTATTTCACCGGCGGCGGAGTGCGGGGCCGGTTGCGATTCGGAGTGACCGACGATCTCGCGCTGAGCCAGGTGCCGCGGATTCTGCGGGACTTCCGGCACCTCAACCCCGGCGTCACCCTGGACCTGACCGTGGCCCAGCAGGGCGTGCAACTGCAACGCCGGGTGGAATCCGGCCACGTCGACGTCGCCTTCCTCCAGACCACCGCTGGAGAGGGACGGGGCCGGCTGGTGCGCCGGGACCGGCTCGTATGGGCTGCCGTCGAGGGCACCGGCCTGCGGTGGGACGAGGGACGGCGGGTGCCGCTGATCGTGTATCAGGCGCCCAGCCCGAGCCGGGCGCTGGCGGTGCAGGCGTTGGAGCAGGCAGGCGTCAAACACCGTGTGGTCTGTACGGCGCGCGGGGTCAACGCCGTACTGGCCGCCACCCGCGCCGGCCTCGGCGTCGCGATCTTTGCGCGCAGCCTGCTGCCCGGCGATCTGGTCGAGCTTCCCAAGAGTGCCGGACTACCCGAACTGGGCGAACTCGACCTCGTCCTGCTGACCAACCCGCGCGCCCCCTCCGAACTCGCGGAGGCCCTGACCAGCGCCATCCTCACACACGCCAACCCCACCGGCTCCATCCAGGACACCCGTCACCGGTCGGAGATTCCAACAGGCGCGGAGACCCGCCGACCGCGCCAGTAGAGGACAAAGGCTCGAGTGGTGCCGGCGGCCGGCCATCCGAGGGCGTCCGGGAACTATTCGGCGCTGGCAGAGCCGTGGGACCAGCTAATACCGTCGCGCAGATTCGCGCCGAGGAGTCGGCCGAAACCGCGTTCAGCGAGCTGGCCGGCGCCACCCCGGAGGACCTGCAGCAGTTCCTGGAGGAGAAGGTCGGTCTGTCTCCCGACGAGGGCATCCAGGGCAGCTTCACCGGCATTATCGTCACCGCCGGGGTGCCGTGCTCCAAATACGTGCCGCCACAAGGCAGCGGGCGTTGTATCAGGCCGAGTCCATAGCGGGCCCCGGGCCAGACCCGCTGCGATTCCGTGTCGACGGGAAGAGTCTTGCGCATCTCGGCGAACTGCGCGGGCCGCAGGAGTTTGCCGTCGAGCAGGGCTGCAAAGAAGCGCTCCAGGTCCGCCGTGGTGGAGATGAGCCCGCCCGAGGCGTCCGCGTCGCGCTGCCGGGTGGTGTCGACGAATCCCTCGCTGGTCTTGAACACGCCATACCCGCGCGCATGCGGTCGCGGCAGCTCGGCCGATCCCGCGGGCCAACGCGTGTGCTGCAGGCCCAGCGGCTTGACGACGCGCCTTTCCACCTTCACATGCCAGGGGCGTCCGGTCTCCTTCCCGGTGATCAGACCGAGTATCGCGTACCCGCTGTCGGAGCAAAGCCAGCCCTTGCCGGGTGCGAAAGCCGGCTTGTGGCGCATCGCCCTGGAGATGACCTGCTGCGGGGTGTAGGTATCGTGCCAGTGGCGGCGGTATTCGCGGGAGGAGGCGATGGCAGTCGGGTACGGATAGTCGTCGACGATCCCGCTGGTGTGCTGGAAGAGGTTGCGAAGGGCCCGTCGTTGCCGCGCCCTTTGATCAGGCCGGTGAGCCACCTGTCCACGGCGTCGTCGAGTGACAGCTTCCCCTCGCCGGCCAGTTGCACTACCACGGTGGCGACGAAAGCCTTGTTGCTGGAGCCGATCCGGAAATATCCGTTCGGCGGCAGCGGGCTCCTCGTCCGGAGATCAGCGACGCCGGCCGTCGCGACCATGCTCCTGCCCTCGCCCATGACGCGCACCCGCACCCGCCGGCTCCGCTGGCGACGATCCTCTCAGCGTCACGCCGCAGGTCCGGCTCCCTATGCGGTTTTGCCGGCCGATTCCAGTTTCAGACCGGCCAGCAGGTTGAAGGAGCCGGTCAGCAAGTTGAGGGCGACCAGGCCGGGGATCTCCGCGATGATCCGATCGCTCCAGCCATGACCCCTTAGCTCGGCGACATCCTCGTCCGTCAACGAGGAGGGTTCGGCCAGCACACGGGTGGCCACCGCGATCAGCGCCGCTTCGCGAGCATCAGTGGAGGTGCCCTGACGGGCGAGGGCGATGTCGGCCTCGCTCAACCCTGCCGCCCGGCCCGCCACGGCGTGTGCGTCGAGGCAGAGACCGCAACCGATCCATTCCTGCAGGGCGAGTGAGATCTTCTCGCTGAGAGCGCGGGGCAGCTTGCTGCGCTTCATGGCCCGCGACAGGTCCAAGTAGCCCTGGAGCAGGGCCGGCGAGTGCGCCATGGTGGAAACCATCTCACCGGCCGAACCACTGCGGCTGATGATGTCATCCAGCAACTCCCGGGACTTCGCTGGTGCTTCTGCAGGGTCGAGCGCGTTCAACCGTCGCATGTCATCTCCCTCTTCAGGTCGCGTCGAAGATACCATACCCTCCCTGGGTATACCTTTAGCTGGAGGATCCCCTTGGCATGCCCTGTCCGGCCGAGCGCTTCGGTCGGCGAATGCGGGTACGACCTGAGGCCAGAAGCGCGCCGATAGGACCATTCCGACGCGGGTACTGCCCGCTCGGCTTACGCTTCCGGCGCCGCCTTTCCCAGCGGAGAGATCTACCCTCCGCGCAGACCCGCGCAGAGTTGGGCGACTTCCTCCTCGGCGTACGGAGGCACGTATGAGCTCTTCAAGCCCACGGTCCGTCATGTCGAGCCGCGTGGACGGCACGCGCGAAACTCTGACGTTGATCGATCGAGTCGCCGGCCGCGCATTGACCTCCTCGGCAGGCATGCCGTCCAGGGTGAAGGTGACGATGCCGCACCGCTCGGCCCCCAGGTCGTGCACGTGGCAGCCGAGCAGTTCCGCCTGCTGCTCCCGCAGGTGGTCCGCCGGCGCGTAGACCCGGTCCCGGACGTTCTCGAGCCCCCTGGCGAGCGCCTCGTCGATGGCCGCGCCCAGGCCGAGCCGGGCGGCAACGCTGTACTCCCAGTTCTCGAAGCGGGCGCGCGCCTGGCTGCGCCTTGTAGCGCGACGGCGCTGTCCAGCGGGCGCCGTGCAGGTCCAGGAAAGGCGGGTCGAGCCGGTCGAGCGCCGCACGCCGTACATAGATCAGACCTGTGCCGCGAGGAGCGCGTAGATACTTGCGACCGGTGGTGGAGCAGGGCGCCGACGAGCAGACCGGCTACGGCGGCATGCGTCCACAACCGATGCCGATCCGATGAATCCCAGCGTAGGGCCACAGAGGCCACGCTTCGACGCTATACGACGACGGGCGGTGCCGGGATTTCCCCGCACCGCCCGTCCTCCCTTGACCATCGCACCGGCAAGGTGTCTTCCCGTCAGGCCTTGTATTCGGGGTAGCCGTAGCCGACAACCTGGGACTTGGGCCGGATCCGCTGCTCCACCCTGCCGTTGCCGGTGTTGCCCTCGATCGTGGTGATCGTGCCGTTGCCGTTGTCCTGCTTGACCAGACCCATGTGGTCGATGCCGGTCACGCTCTTGCCGTTCCAGTCGTAGAAGACCACCGCGCCGGGCTTGGCGAGGGCGCCCCAGCGCTTGTTGGCCTTGAACCACTTCGCCCAGGTGACCGTGTAGGCGTCCCAGCCCATGGTGGTCCGGGCGCCGGCCTTCGCACCCACCCAGGAGACGAACATGGCGCACCACGGGGCGTTGGCGTACAGCTGCAGGGTGCCGCCGTCGCGAGCCAAGGTCTCTGCCGCCCGCGGCGAGGACATGTACCAGCGGTGGAACAGGGTTCCGCCACCCGCGGCGTTCTCGGTCACACCGATCTGCGACTCGGCGATCTTCAGCACCGCCTGGGCGGTCACCTGGCGGGCGGCCGTCTGCGGCGCGGCATGGGAGGAGACGGCATTAGATCGCGAAGACTGCGCATCGGTCTGATGGCCGGCGGCGAAGACCGGGGTGCCGGCGAGGACCACGCCGGCCACGACGCTCATCCCGACGGCGAAGCGGGAAAGCCTTGCGGACGTCACGGCACCGGCGAAGACATTCTTGACCATTACTGAGAGATTGCTCCTTGCTTCCATGCCGCCTACCGGGTTAGCTGACGGGTTCGGGCGTGGAAGTGCCCTACGGAGCGCCCATACGGTGCGCGCCGATTCACCCCAGGGAGATTGGGTCCCCGGCTCCGCGAGATCGCGAATTCGGCGGCCGCGCCACCTTGTGGACTCGATGTTCACGCTGGTGAGACGCGGTCTCGGCAATACGGGAGGCGTCGCTCGGCATCGAGTGCTGCCAGGCGTACGCCTTGGGTCATTGAAGGTAAGCGAATCGCATAGAAAGATGCAAGCCACGTTCGGGAACAGGAAACAGGATCTCCTATCCTGTAGGCCAAATACGAGAGAATTTTTACCTACTCCCGTGCTTTTCAGGTCACATCGTGCAGAGAAGGGGGCGAGAGCTTCGCGAGGATCGGCAAGGCCCGCTCCGCCCGCAACGGGTCGATCGGGAGTACGTGGCGTGCCCACCAGCGGGACGTCTCCGGAGCCGGAGACGCTTCGGTGAGGCCGGGCGCGTACTCGTCGAAGGGAGGGTCGTACACGTACCCGACGATGACCCCGTGTCGGCGCAGTTTTCGGATCGCACGTTCACGATCCTCGACAAGGAGCGGCACCCGGAACAGAGGCTGCTCCAGCTGCTCCAGCACCGCCGGCGCGACCGTCTTCAACTCGGCGAGCCGGTGTACGCCGGCAAGCCTGCGCCCACGCTGCGCCTCGAGCGTCTTCATCCGGCGCAGTCCGTAGGCCTCGATCAGTGATCCCTGGCGCATGCGATAGCGATGGTTGTCCGCGCACACCCAGGCGTCCAAGGCGTCCAGCCCGGGGCATTCCATGCCTCCGACGGCCAGTCGCGGCGCGAGCGCCATGCGCCGAAGCGCGATCCGGTGGCCTTCACGCCGCTCGTTCAGGCCCAGCGCCTGGGCCAGCCACCAGGCCGGGCCGCTGAGGGCTGTGGCCGAAACGGCGTTGCGAGCGATCATCTTGGCCATGACACCCAACTCGGCGAGCGGGAATCTCCGCGAAAGCCAGCGCGTACGCAGTGCCTGCAATGCCGGGCGATCATCCGGTTGCGCCATCGCCACGATTCCGCCCGGGGCGGCGCCTGGATGTTTGGACAGGCTGAAGACACCGGCATCGCCGAATGCTCCGACCGGCACTCCCATCACCGTCGTCTGCATGGCGTGCGCGGCATCTTCTATGAGAGGGATGCCGCGTTGGGCGCACATTCCGCCCAGGGCGATGATGTCGTCCGGCAGGCCGTACAGGTGAGTGGACAGCACCCCGTCGAAACGCAGCCCGTCCACGGCTCGGGTGTCGATGTTGCCGTTGCGGGGATTCGTCGGGGCGATGACCGGTCGCAGCCCCGCGGCCAGCACCAGGAACAGGATTTCGTCCGGCGAGATCGCCGACATCAGCAGGCGCTGCCCAGGCGACATCCAGTGCCGTAACGCGATGAACAGGCCGAACCTGTTCGAGGGCACGTACAGGCACTCTCGGCCCAGCCGGGAGGCGAACTCCGCTTCGATTCGTTCGAACACCGGTCACCTCGAGTCACGCGCTCGCGGCGGAGGGCCCCGCATCATACAACTATGAAACATAGTATTTAGCTGGAGCAAGGTGACAATCGGGGCATCTCAGGAGCGAAATGCACAGGGGATGATGGTCCTGAACTACTACGCACCATAGGCGATGCGTCTATGCTGGTGGCATGACGCGAGCAGAACGGGTGATCCTGCGCCTGATGCTGCTCGTGGTCGTGGCCCTCGGCGTCGTGGCGATGCATACGCTCGGCCACATCAATGGGCATGCGGACCTGCCACCTGCCGGGAGCCACGTCGCCATGCATGCCGTTCCCTCCGAGGCCGGCATCGCCGCCGGAGAAGAGTCCCATGAGGGCGCCGGTGCCGGCTGGGTGTGCCTGGCGATCCTCGGCACGGCTCTGACCCTGTTGTTGTTCCGGCTGGGCACCCGTGACGTCCTCGGTGCGTCGGGCCCCGCCAGCCTGTCGCTTCGGCTCTGGTCCAGGTTCCTTCGCGCGCCGCCGATCCGGTCGCTGACGCGCACGGTCGTGCTCCGGATCTAGACGGGGATCCGGCCCCCTGAGGGCCCGAGGTCTCCCTTCCGGCACGATCTTTCAAGCGAGGAATCACTGTGGACATCGATCGACGCACCATGCTCAGAACCGGTATCGGCCTGCTCGGCGGGGCGGCTCTGGCCGCCTGCAGCCCGAGCCGTAATACCACGGCATCCCCATTCGTCAGCCCGACCGGCGCGCAGGTGCGCGCCGTCGAGCAGGCCCGAAAGCCGGGCGTGGTCAAGGACGTTCGGCTGGTGGCCGCCGAGACCCAGGCCGACCTCGGCGGTGTGACGGTGCGGACCTGGGCCTACGACGGCCGCGTCCCCGGCACCCCGATCCGCGTCACCGCAGGCGAAGTGGTGCGGGCCCGCCTGTCCAACCGGCTGCCTGCCGACACCACCGTCCACTGGCACGGCCTCGCCCTGCGCAACGACGCCGACGGCGTGCCCGGCGTCACCCAACCACCCGTCAGGACGGGCACGGAGTTCACCTACGAGTTCACCGCCGCCCACCCCGGCACGTACTGGTTCCACCCGCACTCCGGCACCCAGCTCGACCGGGGCCTGTACGCCCCGCTGATCGTCGAGGACCCGCGCGAGCCGCTCGGCTACGACGAGGAATGGACGATCGTTCTCGACGACTGGCTCGACGGTGTCACGGGCACCCCGGACGAGGTCCTGGCCGAGCTGTCCCGCGGCATGGGGGGCATGGACCACGGCGGCATGCCCGGCATGACGAGCACGACGCCCAGCCCGTCGTCCGGGATGGGCGAGCACATGCTGATGGGCGCCACGAGCCTGCTGCTCGGCGGCGACGCGGGCGACGTACGCTACCCGCACTTCCTGATCAACGGCCGCCTCCCCACCGACCCCGAGACCCTCACCGCCAAGCCGGGCACCCGGCTGCGCATCCGCCTGATCAACGCCGGCGGCGACACCGCCTTCCGAGTCGCCCTGGCCGCTCACCGGCTGACCGTCACCCACACCGACGGATTCCCCACCGTGCCCGCCGACACCGACGCGCTGCTCATCGGCATGGGCGAGCGCTACGACGTGCTCGTCACGCTCAAGGACGGCGTCTTCCCCCTGGTCGCGCTGGCCGAAGGCAAGAACGCCCTCGCCCGCGCACTGATCCGTACCAGCAAGCGGACCGCCGTCCCCAAGCCGGACCTGCGCCCCCGTGAGCTGGACGGCGACGTCATCCGCTACGCCAAGCTGCACCCTCACGAGTCGGTACGGCTGGCGCCCGAACAGCCGGACCGCACCGTGAAACTGGAGCTCACCGGGAGAATGATGGCCTACGACTGGGCGATCAACGGCCGCAAGTACGACCCGAAGACCATCACCCCGATCCGGTCAGGAGAACGGGTGCGGCTGTCGTTCGTCAACCGCACGGCGATGTGGCACCCCATGCACCTGCACGGCCACACCTTCGCCCTGCCCACCGGCGTCCGCAAGGACACCGCCATCGTGCTGCCGAACTCCACCCTCGACGTCGACTTCCAGGCCGACAATCCGGGCATCTGGATGATCCACTGCCACAACGTCTACCACGCAGAGTCCGGCATGATGACGCTGCTCGGATACCAGCCGACCTGATCCGGCTAACATTCGGCTGAACGGACGGATCGCCGGGAGGATCCCGATGACGCGGCGCAAGCTGGGACAGTTGGAAGCCGAGGTGCTCGCCGTGTTGGCGGGTGCGGACGCCTTCCTGTCCACCGGCGAGCGGCTGGGCGGCGCGCCCGCGCACACCACGATCAACACTATCCTGTTCCGACTGCTGGACAAGGGCCTGGTGATACGGGAGCGGCGCGGGCGCGGCTTCGCCTACCGCCTCACCGCCAACGAGTCCGGGCTGGCGGCCGAGCGCATGTTCGGCCACCTCCGCCTGGCCCACGATCCGTCGGATGTCCTGAGCCACTTCGTCCACGGGCTGAGCCCAGCCGAAGAGGCCGCGCTCCGGGCCGTGCTCCGGGCCGTGCTCGACGACCGCTCATGAGCCCGGAGTCATTCCTCCCGGCGCTGGTGCTGGCGGCACTGACCTTGCTGCTGAGCCGGCGACAGCCACGCCTGCATCCGAAGTGGGTCGCACGGGCCGTGGTCATCCTCTCCGCCAGCACGGCGCTGGCGGTCATCGGCACGCTCGTGCTGATCATCGTGGTCGCCGCCTACCCGAACGAGGGCGGGCACGGCTCTGCTCCGCTCCCTCTGGCGTTCACGTCCGCGGCCCTGCTGGCTCTCACCATCGTCCACGCCCTTGCCGCGGCCTGGCGCTGGCGGCGTGACCTCAGAACGGCCACCGGTCTGGTGAACGATGAGCGCCCGTTCGCCATAGCCGTACCGGGCAGGCAGGGCGGTGTCGCGGTCTCGACCGGCCTGCTCGGACTGCTGTCCGGCCGAGAGCTCGAGGTGGTCTTCCGCCACGAGGAGACCCACCTCAGGCACCGCCACCACCTGTATCTCGCGGTGGCAACCGTCACCGCCAAGATCTTCCCACCCCTTGCCCTCGCCACCGGCGCACTGCGCTACACGCTGGAACGGTGGGCGGACGAGGACGCCGCCGCGGCCGTGGGCGACCGGAAGCTGACCGCGCGCACGATCGCCAAGGTCGCCCTCGCGTATTCAAGCGCCACGCCGCAGGCCGGGTTCGCCTCCAGCCACACCGGCCGGCGCGTGGCCGCGCTGCTGAGCGAGACGCCCCCCGACAGCCGAGTGGCGGGCCCGCTGCTCCTCGGCGGAAGCTGGATGATGATGGGCGGCACCGTCACCTCCGCCCTGCAACTGCACCATCTCGGGCTCTTGCTCCTGCTCGCCTAGACAGCCGCGCGATCGAGGGATAAGGCACGAGTCCGCCCGGACGTCGCCGAAGATCACGAAGCACGAGTTCGGGCAGGGAGAACGGCTCGGTCACCGGACCCGTGGCGGGCAGTACGGCGGCCGTCCGCCGGAGGAACCGCCCCGAAGACCAGTCGGTGCGTGCCGACATGGAGACCTATGACGAGTCGCCCGCCGGGGCGTAGCACACGAGCCAGTTCCTGCGGGGAGACCTCACTGCCGGGAGCAGCTATGACGCATGCGGCGTCAAAGGAGTGGTCGACGTACGGAAGGCGTCGCGTGTCGCCTCTGAACGTGGCCACGTTGGTCAGGCCTTGACGTCGGACGCGCGCCATGGTGCGGTCGAGGTTCTCCTGCCGGACGTCGAAGAGGTCGAGCCTGCCGTTGGTGCCGAGTCTCTTGGCCACGTCAAGGGCGTATGAGCCGGCGCCCAGGCCAACCGCCAGGATTCGCTCCCCTGGTCGAGGGTTGAGCACATCACACACCCGGTGACGCGCGGCGAACGCGCGCGGAACGAACAGTCGGACGAAGGCACGCCGGCCGCATCGGCACGACGTGGAGCGGCGTCGGCGCAACCATGCCGCGCCCATCACCGCCAACCCCGCGATGGCGAGCATCCCGGCAGGTTTCATGACGAGCTTTCCGTTCACCCGAACAGGCTACGACGGTCAATAGTATATTTTGACGGATCAAGGCAGAGAACCCGCTGGGGCAAGGCCAATCCCTAGGCCCCCACACCAGATCAGCTACTATCAGTAATAGCATCAAGCCATGGGAGAGGCACGGCATGCGGAGTCTCGGCGATCTCGAAGCCACGATCATGGACCGCTTGTGGTCGTGGCAGCGGCCCGCCTCCGTTCGCGAGGTTCTGGAGAACCTGCAACACGACCGGTCGATCGCCTACACCACGGTGATGACGGTCATGGACAAGCTCCACAAGAAAGGCCTGCTGCGCCGCCATCCATCGGGCAAGGCCTACGTCTACGAACCCACCGCCACCCACGAGGACTACAGCGCCGGCCTCATGCAGGAGGCGCTGGCCACCGGCGGAAACCAGGCCCTCACCCTGATCCACTTCCTTGAACGCCTCACGCCCCAGGAGCTTTCCGCACTGGAGGAGGCACGCCACCGGGTCACCCGGAAAGCCTATTTCGAGTGACCGCCGCGATCATCCTGGCCACCTATGCCATCGGTGCCGGCTGCGCGCTCCATCTCCTGATCGAACGGGCGCGCTGGCTGAGCCGGGCCCCACGCGCCGCTATCGCCATCTGGCTGGCCGCAGCCGCTTCGGTCGTGATGTCGGCCGTGCTCGCGGGTGTGGAACTCGCCTTTCCCACCCACGCCTTCCGCGACGAGCTCGCCGCCTTCGTGACAGCCTGCAGCGAGGCACTCTCCGGCCACCCCTCCTCGGCCCCGCCTCGCCCGTTCGCGATTCTCGCCGGGCTGGCGATCACAGGACTGACAGTGGCGCGTTCGGCTCACTGTGCCCTGTCGGCGTTCCTCGGTGGTTGGCGAGGTAGACGCGCTCACCGCAGCGCACTCCTGCTCGTCGGGCGCCACCATGGCGATCTGGACGCATTGGTCGTGGAGTACGACGAGCCGGCCGCCTACTGCGTCCCAGGACGCAAGGGGCTGATTGTGATCACGCGGGGTGCGCTCAACAGCCTTCACCCCAGCCAGGTGCGTGCGGTGATCGCCCACGAGCGTGCCCATCTCAACGGTCGCCATCACCTGCTGCTGAACGCGGCCCAGACCGTCGCCCGCACCCTTCCTCAGCTGCCGCTCTTCGCCCGGCTGGGCCAGGAGATCCCGCGTCTCGTGGAGATCCTGGCCGACGACACGGCGGCACGCGAGCACGGACGGGACACGATCGCCACCGCACTCGTGTCCGTCGCCAGGGCGTCGACTCCAGCCAACGCCCTGGGTGTCGGCGGCGACACCGCGGTGGCCCGCATCGTGCGCCTCCTCTCCCCGGCACCGGCACCCCTGGGCAAGAGACAACGACTGCTTGCCGCCCTCGGAGTGAGCGGGCTGCTGGCAGGCCCGGCGGGCGTGCTCCTGGCGCCCCCGCTGATCGCTTTCCTGTCCGGCTGTCCGACGCTTCAATAACGTCCTACTATGAATGGTAGGAGGTAGTGATGCGTACGTGGACAACTCGGCAATGGCTCGTCGGACTCGGGGGTGCAATCGTCACGGCACTGTTCGTCGGGGTTCCCACCAGCATCATTTCCACACCCTTCTTCACCCGGATGACGCCGGTGCTGTGGTGGAACTACCCGGTGTGGATCGTGACCGCCGCGCTCACCGGCTTGATCGTCGCCACCTACGTGGCCCCCGTCCAGCCGCCGCCTGGCCAGCAGAAGAAGACCCTGATCGGGGGAGCCTTGTCCGCGTTCGCCGTAGGCTGCCCGATCTGCAACAAGCTCGTGGTGATGGCCTTGGGGGCCAGCGGCGCGCTCACTTATTTCGCGCCATTGCAGCCCGTGCTGGCCGTCGGATCGCTCCTGCTTCTGGCCGAGGCTCTCCGTCGCAGATTGCGCGCCCTGCGTTCCTGCGCCGTCCCGGCCGGACGCGGCGCCTGAACCGCCTTCGGCAATCGAGGCAATCACCAATCCAAACCGCAGCCGTCCTGGCGCTCAACCGGAGAGGGAAGACCGACGTGACACCCGTTGCAGCCCGTAGCTAACTACTATTGAATATAGTTGTAAGGCAGGCACACCCGACGACCTCGGGAGAAGACCGCCCGCCTTCGCAGCATCAGGGCTGCGAATTCCAGTGTGTCCGGCATCCGCCCCCGCGAGGCCGGACACACCCCAACATGAACGGCGGTGTCGACCGCCGCATCGCTGAACTTGCTGCGGGCACCGCCTGGGGGTGCTGAACCAGCGGTCACTTAAGCGTGCGCCGACGTGATGGGCCACGTCAGCGCACGTGAGAACCTCGGCGGAAGTTGTCCGTGCAGCCGAATGGTGAAGCCACGGACGCGGCCGTGCTGGTTCGACGATGGCCCCTGATCACGCTTGGCGTCACCGATCCAATGCCGCTCGCGAGCCTCCGGTAATCAGGGGAAGGCGTCCATAGGAGGTTTGCCTCGCTCGACAGCAGGCGGTCGGCGCAGCGAGGAGCTCAAACGTCCGTATGTCTTGAGCATCCGGTCGGCCGGCGTGCGCAGCGCGGGATGAGCGAGCACCGTGTTACGGACTCCACGCAAGGGGGTGCGGAGCAACCACTGCAACCCGGCCACCGGTGTCGAGCGGGCGAGCCGTCCCTCGGCGACCAGGAACTCGCCGTTCTTCAGCTTGTCCTTGTACTCCTTCTCCCCTCTCCCCATGTCGATGACGGCGATCCCGCGCTCGGCCGCCTCTCGCGCCATGGCCAGGTGGTGAACGAGACCCGGGGAGTAACGCGCGAAGGCCGGATCGTAGGCAGGAAACCAGCCGGCCAGGACGGTGTCGCTACGCAGGCCGAAGTGACCGGCGACCGGCCGGTCTCCCGCGTAGATCATGTCCAGCACGCCACCGAACCCGGGGGTGTCGATGTGGAGCAGGTCCTCCACCAGTTGGACGACCCACGGCCAAGCGAATCGGTCGGTGCGTCCGGTCCGGCGGTATTGCTCGCTCTTCCAGCGCAGGAGCGTTCCGAAGGAGGTCAGATCGGTGGTGGCGTAGCAGTGTCGCAGCTCGCCGATGTCGCGGCCGAGCTTGCGTTCCTTGTAGAGGGTGCTCTTGATGGTCTTGCCGGAACTCCGCCTGACCTCGCTCATGTAGGCGTCGTACCCGTTGCGCAAATCCATGATCGGAGATGGGTAATGGCCTGCATGGTGCGCCGGAAACTGGTCGATCAGCAAGTGGTCGAACTCCCATACGCTCAGCCCGCACGCCTTGAGCAGGTGAAAGATGTCAAGCTCCACCTCTCTGCGGAAAACCCCTCCCTGAACGTCGGTGAGCCCGGCCCCTACCGGCCTGCCCACCCCCAGAGCGTGTCGCTGGAAGGGAAAGAAGCCGACGATCTTTCCGTCGTCCTCGATGACAGCCACTCGCACATCGGCGCGTAGCCTCCCCACCGCAATCGTGAACTCGGGGCAGAGGAAAGGGCTGGCGAGTTCGTACGAGGACTGCAGCAACGTGCGCCAGGCGCTCGTCTCCGACTCCCCAAGATCGCTGGGATGGACAACAGTGATCTCCATGAGCTTCCTCGGACGACTCGGCAACCATCTACGATCAAAGATAGTAGATAAGTTTCTGACAGTGGCCAAGGAAGTCATCAAGTGCTCCCTTTCCGAGCCGTACGGCGGTCCTCCAGCCCCGATGAACCCGGAAGCATCGACCCGCGTACCTCTTGATACCTGTTCAGCACGGCGTCAAGCCGGAGAGGTCGGGGGGTGACATGCGCGGGAGCAACCGGCAACGGATGATCTGGCTGCTCCTCGTCGCCCTCGCACTCGGGGCAGGGGCCGTGCACACTTTGCGCTGTCATGGCCCGTCAGGTGACCCGGCCCTGCACTTCGCACCCATTTCCCAGTACGAGACGACGCCTATCGCCGCCGACGACACCGTGTCCTGCGTGATGGCGTTCAATCCGTCTCTTTCGTGTCCCGCCGTACTGACCTCGGTGCTCGTTCTGCTGTTGGCCCTGGGCCTGTGGGCCGGGCGGCGGAGTGACACCGGCGAGAGGCGGGGCGCGCTGCTGCCCTGGCACGGGAGAGGGCCGCCGTCGTGGTCGGCTCCCGATCTGTCCGTCCTTTCGGTTCTGCGGATCTAGGCCGGCCGGTCACATCCGGCCTGCCTTATCCGATTCCAGATTCCGAAGGAGAGATTCACCATGACCATTGTTCACCGCCTCACCATGGCCACGATCGCCGGAATAGGCGCCACCACCCTGCTCACCGGCTGCGGCGGCGCGTCAGGCACGACGACCGCGGGCGCGGGGGCCGCGGCACCTGCCAGCAGCGACATGAAGGGCATGGACATGCCGTCAAAGCCGGGCGACTCGGACTACGGCACCACGGACGAGTCGACGTCTGCGCCCACCGACGATGACATGGACGGCATGGACATGTCGTCCTCGAAGCCCGCCGCAGGCTTCAACGACGGCGACGTGATGTTCGTCCAGATGATGCTCCCGCATCACCAGGAGGCCCTGCAGATGGCCAGGTGGGCCCAGACCAACGCCGCCAACGCCGAGGTCAAGGATCTCGCCATGAAGATCCAGATGCAGGGGCAGCCGCAGCTCAGCAAGCTCAACGGCTGGCTGACCGCCTGGGACAAACAGCCACTGGCGGACGACGACCCGATGATGACATCGATGCCCGGCATGATGTCAGAGGCCGAGATGGCCAAGATGAAGAAGATGAAGGGCTCTGCGTTCGACCGCATGTTCGCCCGGACGATGATCACCCATCATCAGGGAGCCCTCAAGGTGACCCAGGACGAGATCGCCAAAGGCGGCAACTCCAAGGTCAAGTCCATGGCCAAGACCATTCGGACGAGCCTGCAAACGGAACTCGCCCAGATGAAGCAGTTGCTTCCGACGCTCTGAACCGCGCCGATCGATCCCCGTACGACTCGATCCCCGTACGACACCGAGACCGCCGTACGGGGATGGGTCCCAACGACCCGACGGCGACAACAGTGCCGGTGAAGACATCAAGGGACGGCGGAGGAGGCTGCACGCAGTCCGCGGCGACGGCGGCCGAGGGGATCGCGAGGATCCCGCGGGCCGCGAGCCCGCCGGACGCGATCAGTTTCGAGACGGCGGCCATATCCCATAGGCGTTTCGCAGGCATCGATGAGTTCAGGAGCTTGAAGAGGTCAAGATCCTCGTTCGACCGCGAGGAAACCGGCCGTCTGGCCTGCCCTGCCCAGGCCGGCACCACTTCCGTGGACTGCTGCCCGCAGGAGATCGAGCGGCATTCCCCGCAACCTCGCCGGATCGGCGGCCTCGGCATCGTCCTGGCGCAGCCGCACGAGTGCTGCCGCGCTCTTGGCCCCTAACAGGAAGTCCTCTCCGGAGCCGTTGTCGAGCTGAACCTGGCCCAACGCCACTCCGACGAGGAAGACGCGCCGCCGGCCCGGCCGGCCGCCCAGCGGCGGCCTGTGACATCGGCAGACACCGGCGTCATGACAGGTGTCCCGCTGGAGTGGACGGCACCGATGTTCGGCAGTGGAGCAAAGGATTGATCGACACCCGACGACGCTGTTCACCGCCTACATTGGCCACAGTCCGGGATAAGGCCGAGGCATATCGCTTTGAGGACATACCGTGGAATGCGTGATCGAGGCCGTCGAAACCGCCGTGCCACCCGGGGTGGGGGTGATCGTTGTCGGGCACTTCCCGCTGGCATCAGGGCAGTGGATCTCCCCGCACAGCCACACCCACCACCAACTGGCCTGGACGCGGCGTGGTGTGCTCAGCGTCGCCGTGGCCGACACCTACTGGGTCCTGCCGCCGACGCGGGCCCTGTGGTTGCCGGCGGGAGTCGTCCACCGGACCGGCGCGACCCGCGACGCCGTGCTGTGCAGCCTCTACCTCAAGCCAGAGCGGTGCGCCGTGAACTGGACCGAGCCCACCGCGGTCGGCGTCGACGGGCTGCTGGCTCATCTGATCGCCTACCTCGCTCGCGAGGATCTCGCCGATGACGCGCGACTGCGGGCCGAGGCCGTGGTGCTGGACCTGTTGCGGCCTCTGCCCGCCATGCCCATCGACGTTCCGGATCCCGTGGACGAACGCGTGCGCGCCGTGGCCGACGCCCTGCTCGCCGACCCGGCGGACCCGCGGAGCCTCGAAGCGCACGCGCGAGCCGTGGGGGTGAGCCGACGTACCTTGACTCGGCTGTTCGCCCATGACACCGGCATGAGCTTCGATCGCTGGCGCACCCATGTGCGGCTGCGGGCCGCCCTTGCCCTCCTCGCCGAGGGCCGGCCCGTGTCCCGCGTCGCACACACCGTGGGCTACGCGACACCGAGCGCGTTCCTCGCGGCGTTCCGCCGGACCGTCGGCACCTCTCCCGGACGCTACCTCAACAGCGGTTGAGCCCACCCCTGGCGGCGCGAACGTACTCCTATGATCCATAGTGCTTATGGCTTTCCGGCGGTTTCGGATGCCCGGCCTCGCACCGCCCGGAGAGCCGATCCAGCAATCCAGCGATCTCCATATTCACAGGTCACAGGCATGTGTGCGCCATCGACCGTTGCACGTAGGCGAATTACGGAGTTTACATATTGAGCTCTTGTATCTACGGAAAACCTCTATAGAGTCGCATGCAACACCGCCCGCTCCGCGCGGCGGCAGTCTCGACCTCTTATACCCCCGGGAGGTTCCGTGTACCGGCGACCCGTCAGATCCATCGCGATGGCAGCCGCACTCTGTTTAGGTCTGGCCGGATGCGGCGCAGGTACTCAGCCTCCGCAGACGCAGCAGCAGACCAAGGCCGCCGCCAAGAGCGTCACGATCGCCATCTCGTCCGACGAGGGCACGCTGACCCCCTTCACGAACCAGACCGGCTACCCGGGCAACAACCTGGTGAAGCTGATCTTCGACACCCTGGTCATCGTTCAGGGCGACGGTGTCACGCCGCTGCTGGCCAAGCAGATCGAGACCACCGACAACAAGGTCTTCACGATGCCGCTCAGGTCCGGCGTCACCTGGCACGACGGCAAGCCGCTGACCGCGGACGACGTGGTCTTCAGCTTCGACTTCTACAAGAAGAACATGGAGGGCGACTCCGCGATCGACGTCCGGCCGGTGGAGAAGGTGAGCGCGAGCGGCGACACGGTGACCCTGACGCTCAAGGCTCCCGACCCCGAGTTCCCACGGCGGATCCTGGCCGACATGGCGATCCTGCCCAAGCACGTGTGGGAGTCGGTGGAGAAGGTCAGTGAGGCCGGGGCCGACAAGGCGGTCGGCACAGGGCCGTACAAACTCACCCAGTACGACAACGCCCGCGGCTACACGCTCACCGCCAACCCGTCCTACGCGATGGGCAAGCCGAAGGTCGAGGCCGTGAAGGTCGTGGTCATCCCCGAGGAGTCCACGCAGTTCGCCGCCCTGCGCACGGGCGAGGTGCACATGTCCACCCGCATCGTGCCGCCGCAGCAGCTCCAGTCGCTGCAGAGCCAGCCGGACATCGGCATCGTGAAGGGCACCGAGTTCGCCTCCACACTGCTGGCCTTCAACACCACCAGGGCGCCGTTCGACAAGCCGGAGGTCCGGCGCGCCCTGGCCAAGGCGATCGACGTGACCGACCTGGTCAAGACCGCACTGCTCGGCCAGGGCACACCAGGCAACCCCGGGTTCATCCACGCCGACTCCCCCGTCAAGCCCGACCGGCTCGCCCCGGTCTACGACGTCGAGGCGGCCAAGCGTGAGCTCGACGCCCTGGGCGCCAAGCCCGGTCCCGACGGGGTCAGGGTGCTGGACGGCAAGCCGATGTCGTACGAACTCCTGGTCCAGAGCACCTCCACCGACCGGCTGCGCAGCGCCGAGCTGATCCGCGACATGCTCAAGGCGGTGGGCGTGAGCGTGAAGGTCACCTCGCTCGACCCCGACTCGCTGGACGCGAAGGTGTGGCCCGACTACGACGTGCGCAAGGGCCGCAACTACGACATGTCGATGTGGGGCTGGTCCGCGCCCGTCATGCTGAGCAGCGGCAGCATCGCCCAACTGCTCGCCTCCGACCCGGACGACGGCTCCCTGAACATCGTCGGCTTCAAGAACGACGAGGTCGACGCCATCGTCAAAACCCTGACCTCGGCCCCGACGATGGAGGCCAGGACGGCGGCGGCCAAGCAACTCCAGACGCAGATCGCCGAGCAACTGCCCTTCCTCACGCTCTACTACCGCAACGGCGCCTACGCCTTCCGAAAGGACGTCTACGGTGGCTGGAGCTGGCAGAACGGCTCAGCAGTGCTCAACAAGTTCTCCCTCGTCGACCTCAAGCTCCAATGACCTGGAGATACGCAGCGGGCCGGCTCGCCGAGTACGCCGCCGTGCTCGCGGTCGCGCTCACGCTGAACTTCGCGCTGCCCCGGGCCCTGCCCGGCGGCCCGCTCAAGCTCTTCGGCAGCCCTGAGGCGCTCGCCCGGCTCACCGCCGACGAGCGAGCGCAGCTCGCCACCCAGTACGGCTTCGGTAAGCCCGTGCACGAGCAGTTCCTCGACTATCTCGGCGGCGTGTTCACCCTCGATCTCGGCACCTCCCTGTCCGACGGGCGGCCTGTCACGCAGGCCCTCGGCGAGGCGCTGCCGTGGACGTTGCTGCTGGTCGGCACCAGCATCGTGGGCACCGCGCTGGTGGGCGTCACGCTCGGCGTGCTGGGCGCGCTGCGCAGGCGCCGGGGCAAGGGCTCGGGGCTGCTCGGCACGGCCATCGTGCTCGACTCGTTTCCGCAGTTCTGGCTGGGGATGTTGCTCATCGTCCTGTTCGGCGTCCAGCTCCGGCTGCTGCCGACCTTCGGCGTGTCGGGCGTCGAGGGCGTGACCGTCCCGGGTGTGCTGTTGCACCTGGTCCTGCCGGTGAGCACCATGACGCTGACCGGGATGGGCTACCTGTTCCTCTACACCCGGTCGTCGCTGCTGACCGTGCTGACCAGCGAGCCGATCGAGCACGCGCACGCGCGCGGGGTGCCGTACGGGCGGCTCGTCCGGCGGCACGCGCTGCGACCGGCGCTGCTGCCCGTCCACACGATCCTGATGATGGAGATCGGCTTCCTGGCCGCGGGCTCGATCGTGGTCGAGACCGTCTTCGCCTACCCGGGGCTAGGGCGGCTGACCTTCGCCGCAATCGCGGCCCGCGACTATCCGCTGATGCAGGGCGCGTTCCTGGTGCTGACGGTGCTGGTCGTGCTGATGAACGCGCTGGCCGACGCCACGTACCCGCTGCTCGATCCCCGCGCCAGGGCCGGAGGCGGCCGATGATGTTCCTGCGTGCACCTCGTCGCAACCTCCTCGGCACCCAGGGTCTGATCGGGGCTGGAATCCTTGCCGTCGTCATCGGGGTCTCCTTGTACGGCGCGGCGCTGCCCGACGACGCGGGACGCGCCAGGGTGGCGGCCCCCTACGCCCCACCAGGCGCGGGACTGCCCCTCGGGGCCGACGACCTCGGCCGCAACCTGCTCGACCAACTCGTCGTCGGCGCGGGCACATCCCTGAGCCTGGCGTTCATCGTCGCCATCTGCACGACGCTGCTGGCCGCGCTGGTCGGCGGGGCGGCCGGCATCGGCCCGCGCTGGCTGTCGGCCACCCTGATGCGCGGCACCGACGTCATGCTGGTGCTGCCGGAGCTGATCCTCTACATCCTCGCGGCGGCCTTCCTCGGCCAGTCCTTCGGCACGCGCGTGGCGATCCTGTCACTGATCCTCTGGCCGGTCCCCGCCAGGGTGCTGCGCGCGGCCGTCCTGACCGCGTGGTCCCGCGGCCATCTGGAGGTGGCCCGCGCGATGGGGGCGCCGCGCTGGTGGCTGCTCCTACGGCACGGCTCGTACCTGATCGGCCCCCTGCTCATCCCCGTCTTCGTCCGTACGGCGATGCGCGCGGTCATCTACGACGCGACGCTGTCGTTCCTCGGCCTGGGCGATCCGACCGCGCCGAGCTGGGGCACCACGCTCTTCTGGGTGCAGACCAACGGCGTGTTCCTGTCCGACGCGTGGCTCTGGTGGGCGCTCCCGCCGGGCGCCGCGATCACGCTGACCGTGCTCGCCCTCGCCCTCATCGGCATCGCCGTCGAGGAACGCCTCAACCCCGCGCTCAGAGAGGCCACCCGATGACGCTGTCACTGCGCGACCTCACGATCGGCTACGGCGGGCTGAGCGCGGTCGACGGCATCAGTCTGGACGTCGCCGAGGGCGAGATCGTGGCGCTCGTGGGCGAGAGCGGCTGCGGCAAGACCTCACTCGCCCGCGCCCTGCTCGGGCTGCTCCCCCGCACCGCGACCGTGACCGGCTCGGCGCTGCTCGGCGAGGACGAGCTGGCCGGCCGTACCGACTGGAGGAACGTACGGGGCAGCCGAGTGGCCATCGTGCCGCAGGGCGCGATGACCGGCCTCAGCCCCGTGCACAGGATCGGCGCCCAGCTCACCGAGATGCTCGCCCTGCACGGCGGCCATTCTCAGCCCGCCGAGCTGCTCGAACGCGTCGGCCTCCAGCAGGCCATGTTGCGCTGCTACCCGCACGAGCTGTCGGGCGGCCAGCGCCAGCGGGTCGCGATCGCCCTGGCGCTGGCGGGCGAGCCCCGGCTGCTGGTCGCGGACGAGCCCACCACGGGGCTGGACGTGATCACCCAGCGGCAGATCCTCGCGCTGCTGGCCGGTCTCGGCACCAGCATGCTCATCGTCTCTCACGACCTCGCCGGGCTGATCCCGTACGCGGACCGGGTCGCGGTGATGTACGCCGGGCGCCTGGCCGAAGTGCGCCCCGCCCGCACGCTGGCCGACGAGCATGCCCACCCGTACACCGCCGGTCTGCTCACCGCCACCCCCGTCGCGGACCGGCGGGTGCCGTGGGGCAGCATCCCCGGCTCCGCTCCAGCGCTCGACCTGCTGCCGAGCGGATGCAGGTTCGCCCCGCGCTGCCCCCTGGCCACCGACCGATGCGCGGACGAAGCTCCGCCGCTACGCGCGTACGGCGCGGCGCAGGTGGCCTGCCACCATCACGACAAGCCGGCGTACCCGGTGGTGCCACGGGGCGACCACCCGCAGGGGCCGCCGGTCGCCCGCGTGCGGAGCGTCCGGCACGTCTACCGCGCCCGGTCGAGGACCGTGGAGGCGCTGCGCGGCGTGGACCTCGACGTCCATGCAGGCGAGATCGTCGGGCTCGTCGGCGAGAGCGGCTCCGGAAAGAGCACCCTGGCCAGGATCATCCTGGGCCTGCTGCGGCCGTCGAGCGGCCGGGTGGAGATCGCGGGCGAGGAGCTGACCGCGCGGCGCGGCCGTGCGCTCCGCCGCCTCCAGCAGCGGATCGGCTTCGTCCACCAGGACCCCTACGACGCGCTCCACCCCGGGATGCGCGTCGAGAGCCTGGTGTCCGAGCCCCTGGTGCTGGCCGGCACGCCGCGTGAACAGCGGGCCGGCCGGGTACGCGAGGTGGCGAGCGCCGCCGGGCTGCCGGTGACCGACGAGTTCCTGCGCCGTTTTCCCGGCCAGCTCTCAGGCGGTCAGCGGCAACGCGTGTCCATCGCCCGGGCGCTCGCGGCCGAGCCCACCCTCCTGATCGCCGACGAGGCCACCTCGATGTTGGACGTCTCCACCCGCGCCGGCATCGCCACCACGCTGCGCACCCTGGCCGTCGACCGGGCGCTCGCCGTGCTGTTCGTCACCCACGACCTGGGTGAAGCCGTGCAGTCGTGCGACCGGATCGTGGTACTGCGCAACGGAACGGTGGTCGAGCACGGACTCTCGGCGGACCTCGCCCGCGCCCCTTCCCACGCATATACGGCACAACTCCTCGAAGCAGCATTGACGAACAAGGACGGGTAAGAGTGACGGACGTCTTCGCGCGGCTCGAATCTTTCGGCGACCGCTTCCGCCTCCAGCGTGGGCTCACGCCGGGAGACGACTGGATCGGCTGCGATCGGCTGCTGGATCCGTGGTCCGACGAACTGGGCCGGGTGCTCGACGCCGAGCGCCGGGCCAGCGGCCAGGTCTCCGACCACGCGACCGCGCTGACCGTGATGGCGGTTTACGCCGGCACGGTGACCGCGGCCGCCATGCTGGCCTGGGCCGTCGACGGCGCGGTGATCGACATGCGTCCGGGCAACGTCGCCATCCGGCTCTCTCCCCATCATGGCTTCGAGGCAGTCGGGCTGCGCGAGCCCGCGTTCACGCAGGCGCCCGTGGAGCGGCTGGTCGCATGGGTGGTGGACGAGCATCTGCTGCCTCTGGCGCGGGCCATGCGTGTACGCACCCGAGCCGGCCTGCGGCAGCTCTACGGCGGTGTGGCCCATGGGTGCGCGGCGGCCTTCTGCATCGCGAGCCGGCGAGGAGGAGACGTCGACCAGCTGGAGAGCGCGTACAAGACCTTCCTGGCCGCGGCCACCGGAGACCTGGAGCGTTTGGGCACGGTGATCCGGCTCAAGGAGGGCGATCGGGAAGGGCTCTTCTACCTGCGTAACACCTGCTGCCTCTACTACACCTCGGCCGAGCAGGTGAAGTGCTCCAGCTGCTGCCTGGACTCCGTCGACGATCGCATCGCGAACTATCGGCGAGTGCTGGCCGACGGCGTCGTACCGCACTAACAGACAAGACGTCCAATAAGCACCGAGAACCCCGAGGTCCAGCGGCGATTACTCGATGCCGCAGGCGAGATCGTCGCCGCCGACGGCCGGCCCTGCGCATCGACGACCTCGTCCGGCGGGCGGGGCTGTCGGTCGGCACCTTCTACCTGTACTTCGACAACAAGGCCGACCTCTTCGTCCAGCACACCGAAAGCCTGCACTTCAGGAACGCCGGCAACGTCGAGACCACCGTCGGCCCGCTGTCCACCTGGGCCTTCGAGCAGCAAGCGGACGACCTGCGCCCCCTTCTGGAGACGGCCATGGGCGAAGGAGCGATCCGCGAAGAGGATCCCGGCCTGCTCGCGCAGGCCGTACTCGACCTGAACCAGCACATCGCGGCCTTCTGGCTGGAGCACCCCGACCAGTACTCCCGACAGCGGATCAAGCAGTTCCTCTCCGATTTCATGGACACCGGCGGCCTGCTCCACCATGTCATCAACGTCAACTTCACGCGCCCGACTCCATGTACCTGCCCGCCGGACCGGGAGCCGGGACCGACGGGCACCTGGCCGGCGCCAGCACCGTGACCTCCGACGGCCATCCGAACGCGCCGCTCATGGCGTACATGGGATCGGTGTCGGACTTCACCACCTGCGACCCCAACCTCGCCTTCTCCTTAGGGGACAAGATCAGGGTCCACACCCGGTACAACGAACCCGCCGCCTATGACGGCGTCATGGGCATCATGGTCGCCTTCGTCCGCCGGCGACAACCGATCCATGAAGGGCCGGCCGCACGCCTGGCCGTTCCCTGCATACGCGGACATGAGACCGCCCGGGCACTCGGCGCGCCCGGGCGGATCCCTGGATCAGAGCCGGTCGAGGATCTTCTGCATCTGTTCCACCTCGGCCTGCTGGGTGGCCTCGATAGTCTTGGCCAGTTCCTTGGCCCGCGGGTCCGAGCCGCCCGTCTGCTCGGTCTTGGCCATCCCGATCGCGCCGTTGTGGTGGGCGATCATCTGCTGGACGAACAGCTTGTCGAAGGCCTTGCCCTTGGCCGCCTCCAGCTTCTTCATGTCCTCCTCGGACATGACACCCGGCATGTCATGCCCCATGCCACCCTCGGACGCGGGCTTGCCCCACTCCGTCAGCCAGCCCTTCATGGTCTGGATCTCCGGGTCCTGAGCTGCCTTGATCTTCGCCGCGAGTTCCTTGACCTCTGGGTCGCTCGCCCGGGTGGAGGCCAGGTCGGCCATCTCGACCGCCTGCTCGTGGTGCGGGATCATCATCTGCGCGAACATGACATCAGCGTCGTTGGACGCACCCGACGGCTGCGCGCTCGCGCTGGTGGCGGCAGGCGCGCCGGCGCTGGTCATCCCCTCGTGCCCGGCCATGGAGTCGCTGTTGCCACCGCACGCGGTCAGCAGAGCGAGCCCGCCCGCGGCGACGGCAACGGAAATCTTGCGGTTGATACGCATGGTTGTCTGGTCTCTCGATGTGTTGGGACTGTCGGCCTGTATGCGGACCGACTCGGGGCAGGTCCGCGCGGAACATCGGCCTATATGCGCAACATCGAGAGACTTGCCAGGCGCAAGGATGTGGTCTTGGGAGGAGGCCTGGCGACCTGCCGGACGGGTGGACGGGACCAGCCTCGGCCGCCGGTTCGCCGCCGCGCTTTGATCCAGGCGGCCAGCATCATCATGACCATGAACGAGGTCAATACGGCCAGGCACACGTCCGTCGGGTCGAACCCGGGCGCGTCATGCTCGGGAACGAATGCCTGCAGCCCCGCCGGAGCCATGGGAACGGGCTCCGGAGCGACGCCCATGCCACGGACATCGGACGAAGTGCCGCCGTGGCCGCCGTCGAGATGTCCCAGCGTGTGCATGCCACACACGCCCAAGGCGAGGAAGACGAGCAGGAAGCCGCGCACGACCCGCAATGCGAGGCGTCGCCGCGCAACCCCCATCGGCTCTCCCTTGGCAATCGGAACTTCCCGAGCCCCACCAATTTACTACGAAGCCTCGTAGTGCCTCACGGGCGCTGCCACACAGGGGTACGGCCCCCGGCACGTAGACGTTCACCAGGAAGCCGAAGCGCCACAGCCGTCACCGGACCGGCGACGCCGGTCCGGGCGTTGCGGGTCCAAAAAAGGGATCGTGCCGCAGTCCGGCGATGCGGAGCCGCTCCGGTCACACGGCGGTCAGCTCGTATCCGGCCTCTTCAACGGCCTCACGCACAAGAGCCTCCTCAATGGGCTCGTTCCCCGTCACGGTCACCTTGCCGGTGGCCACCCCCTACGGGTATCTGAGCTGAGCGCTACGACGAGAAGGCTTCGACAGCACGATCACACTGATCGGCGACGAGCGTCTGCTCGCTCTGGGCGCCTCGGACGTGGTGGCCGCCGGCGACGTCGCCCGCTTCGCCAAGGACGGGGTGCTCGTCGGCGCGGTCGCGGCGAACTCCCACAAGGACCTGATCCGCATCAAGCGCACCCTTGTGACCGCAGACCCTTTGGACGCCCTGCCATGACGGGAAGATCTACGATCGCCGGTAGCATTGAGTGGACCGGCGGGCGGAGGAGGCTGGCAGATGGCGCGTGGCCTGGGAGAGCTCGAGTCCACGATCATGGACCGCATGTGGGCCGTCAAGGAGCCCGCCTCGGTCAGGGACGTCCTGGAGCATCTCCGAAAAGACCGCGTCATCGCCTACACGACCGTGATGACCGTGATGGACAAGCTCCACACCAAGGGCCTGCTCAAGCGCAGACCGGTCGGCCGGGCCTACATCTACGAGGCGGTGTCGTCGAAGGAGGCCTACACCGCCGATGTGATGCGCCAGTCTTTGGCCGGCAGCGGCAACAGGGCGGCCACGCTGGTGCACTTCCTCGAACGACTCACCCCCGAGGAGGCGAGCGCGCTGGAGGCGGCGCTCCGGGTGTACCCGGCGAGAGGCCGCAGTTCATGACGGTGGCCATCGCCCTCGCACTCTACGGCGCCCTTGCGGCCCTTCTGCTGCCGAGGCTCCTGCGGCGAGCAAGGTGGGCCGACCGCGCACCCCGGCTGGCGATCGTCATGTGGCAGGCGGCAAGCGTGTCGGTGGTCGTGTCGGTGCTGCTGTCGGCGTTCGCCGTGGCCGTACCCGCCTCCGTGGTGGGGCACGGCCTGGCCGGGCTGTTCGAGGCCTGCGCCGCCTTGCTGGGCGACGGGGCGACACTGAGTTCGACGAGCACGCGGGCCGGCCTCGTCGTCGGCGGGCTCGTCCTGGCGCGTTTGGCCCATATCGGTGGAGTCGTGCTGCTGGGCGCGCGCCGTGAACGGCGCCGGCATGGCGAGGCGCTCTCCCTTTTGGGCAAGCACGACCTCGATCTCGGCGCGCTCGTGGTCGACTACGACGAGCGCCTGGCATACTGCCTGCCCGGCCGGAAGGGGCACACGGTCATCACCACCGGCGCGCTGCGCTCGCTCGCGCCGGAGCAGGTCGCCGCCGTGCTGGCCCACGAGCATGCCCATCTGCGCGGGCGCCATCACCTGGTGCTGGCCGGCGCCGAGACACTGGCGCGGGCGTTCCCTCGCGTGCCGCTGTTCGAGCAGGCTCGGGCCGAGATCGCCCGCCTGGTCGAGTTGCTGGCGGACGACATGGCCGCCCGCCGTCACCCGCGCGTCCACATCGCAGCGGCCCTGGTCCGACTCGCTACGGGACGGGTTCCGGCTTTCGCGCTGGGCGCGGGCGGCGAGACGGCGCTCACCCGCGTGCGCCGGATGCTGCATCCACAGGAACCGCTCGACCGGCGAGAGCGTCTCGCCGGGCTCTTGGCTGTGACGGTGTTGCTCGCCGGTCCCGCCACGCTTGCCGTGGCCCCGGGCGTGGGCGCGTTCCTCGCCCACCACTGCCATTCCTTCCTCACCCTTTAGCCCCTCTACGAAGAGGGCTAGTAGTTGGCCTAGCTCTGGCGAGCTGTGGTCAGGCGTCGCCGGAGCCCAGCGGTACGGGCAAGCCCGACCTCGGTGTGGGCCATGTCCACGGCCTCTACGCCGCGGGGCACTATGGGCTGTTCAAGGTCACATCCCTCGGCCTCATCCGATCGTCCGACTCTGGGCTCACCTGGAAGTCGATCTCGGCGGACGGCTCCGCCGACTTCCACTCCATCCAAGCCGCCCGTGGCGTTCCCAGCCGTGGCAGTACGGGCAGTGCACCACGCCGTCTCCCCAGCGGTCCACCAACCCGGGAACCGAGGGCAGCACGTCTCGCACGCCCGTGGCCAGCACCAACCGGTCTGGCCGCCGCGACCAGCCTCGTGATGTGCGTCGGCCAGGGGCTATGGATGTTCGTCACAACATAGGGGCTGTGAATGGCTCCGAGCCGATCGGCTCGGAGCCATTGCGCCTGGACCTACTTGAAGCGGCGTAGCCGCAGGCTGTTGCTGACCACGAAGACGCTGGAGAACGCCATCGCGGCTCCGGCGATCATCGGGTTGAGCAGCCCGAGGGCGGCCAGCGGCAGGGCGGCCACGTTGTAGGCGAACGCCCAGAACAGGTTGCTCTTGATCGTGCCGAGCGTCCTGCGCGACAGGCGGATGGCGTCGGCGGCCACCCGCAGGTCGCCGCGGACCAGGGTGAGGTCGGAGGCTTCGATGGCCGCGTCGGTGCCGGTGCCCATCGCCAGCCCGAGGTCGGCCTGGGCGAGCGCGGCGGCGTCGTTGACGCCGTCGCCGACCATGGCCACGACCTTGCCCTCGGTCTGCAGCTTCTTGACGACATCGACCTTGTCGGCGGGCAATACCTCGGCGATCACCTCGGCGATACCCACCTCGGCGGCCACCGTCTTGGCCACGGCCTCGTTGTCGCCAGTCAGCAGCACAGGAGTGAGGCCGAGCGCCCGGAACCGCTCGATGGCCTCCTTGCTGGTGGGCTTGACCACGTCGGCCACCACGAGCACCGCGCGGGCCTGGCCGTCCCAGCCGACCGCCACCGCGGTCCGGCCGGCGGCCTGAGCGGCGTGCAGCTCTCGCTCGAGGTCGGGCGTGAGGTGCTGTGACCACTCCTCCAGCAGCCTGGGCCGACCCACGAGCACGGCGTGCCCATCGACGATGCCCTGCACGCCGAGCCCTTCGACGTTGGCGAAGTCCTCCGGCGTGGGGAGTTCACCGACGCGGACGGTGGCGCCCCTGGCGATGGCCTGGGCGATCGGGTGCTCGGAGGCGTGCTCCAGCGCCCCGGCGAGGCGCAGCACCTCATCCTCGTCCTGACCCTCGGCCACGTGGACATCGGTCAGGGTCATCTTGCCCTCGGTGACCGTGCCGGTCTTGTCGAGGACGATCGTGTCGATCCGGCGGGTGGACTCCAGCACCTCAGGGCCCTTGATCAAGATGCCCAGCTGGGCGCCCCGCCCGGTGCCGACCAGCAGCGCCGTCGGCGTGGCCAGCCCCAGCGCGCACGGGCAGGCGATGATCAGCACCGCGACCGCCGCGGTGAAAGCCGCGCCCACGCCGTCGCCGGTGCCCAGCCAGAACCCGAGGGTGCCGATGGCCAGGGCGATCACGACGGGCACGAAGATGCCGGAGATCCGGTCGGCCAGTCGCTGCACCTGCGCCTTTCCGGTCTGGGCCTCCTCCACCAGCTTGGCCATCTGGGCGAGCTGCGTGTCGGCGCCCACCCGCGCGGCGCGGACGATCAAGCGCCCGCCCGCGTTCACGGTGGCGCCCGTGACCGTGTCACCAGGCCGGACCTCGACGGGTACGGACTCGCCGGTCAGCATGGAGGCGTCGACCGCCGAGGTGCCATCCTCGATCACCCCATCGGTGGCGATCTTCTCGCCCGGCCGGACCACGAACCGGTCTCCCACATTGAGCTGGTCGCTCGGGATACGCGTCTCCACACCGCCGCGCAGCACGGCGACATCCTTGGCGCCCAGCTCCAGCAAAGCCCGCAGCGCCGCACCCGCCCGCCGCTTGGAGCGCACCTCGAAATACCGGCCGGCCAGGATGAATGCCGTCACCCCTGCCGCCGCCTCCAGATAGATGTTGCCCGACCCGTCGCTGCGCTCGATCGTGAACGCGAACGGGTGCGTCATGCCCGGTGTCCCAGCCGTGCCGAAGAACAGGGCCCACAGGGACCAGCCGAGTGCGGCGAGCGTGCCGATCGAGATCAACGTGTCCATGGTGGCGGCGCCGTGCCTCAGGTTGGTCCAGGCGGCCTTGTGGAAGGGCCAGCCCGCGTACACCACCACCGGCGCGGCCAGCACCAGCGACAACCACTGCCAGTTGGTGAACTGCAACGGCGGGATCATCGCCATCGCGATCACCGGCACGGCCAGCACCACCGACGTCACCAGCCGCTGCCGCAGCGGCTGGAGCTCGTCCTGCGGCTCCTGCTCGGCCGCTTCCGCCTTGGGCGGCGCGGGCAGAGCGGCCGTGTAGCCGGCCTTCTCCACCTCGGCGATGAGCTGTTGCGGGTCGACATCCTCGGGGAAAGTGACCCTGGCCTTCTCCGTGGCGTAGTTGACCGTCGCCGTCACGCCGTCCATCTTGTTGAGCTTGCGCTCGATGCGATTGGCGCACGAGGCGCACGTCATGCCGCCGATCGAGAGCTCGACCGCGTTCTGCCGGTCGTCAGTGACAGAGGACATCACCGTTCTCCTTTCTCTCGTTCAGTGGCCGTGCCCGCTGGGCGTCGGCGTCGGGATCGCGGGCTGCCGGCTTGCGCCGAGGGTGAAGTCGGCGGTGCGGACCTCGCCCTCGTGCTGGAAGTCCAGGAACAGCCTGTAGTCGCCGGTGCTGGGCACCTCGGCGTAGAAGACGATCTCGGGCCCGGCCTTGGTCTTGCCGTCGCCGGGCGCGCCGTCCGGGTGGACGTGCAGGTAGGCCAGGTCCCTGGCGCGCAGGGCGACCAGGTGGCCATAGGCGCCGAGGTAGGGCTGCAGGTCGGTGACCGGCTTGCCGTCCTTGCTGACCTTCAGGGTGAGCTTGCTCGCCTGCCCCGGCGTCAGCTCCCCGTCCAAGGTCACGGTGTATCCGTCAACGTTCGCCGTACGGCTCTCCTCCGGCAGCGCCTCGGGCTTGTAGTCGCCTGCCACGGACAGATCGGCGCCCAACGTCAGCCCGTCACCACCGGTGGGGGCGAAGTCAGCGAACGCCCGGTACGGGCCCGCCTTCGGCAGCGCCAGCTTGACCGACCAGGTCCCGTCAGGCGTCATCTCCGGATGTACGTGCTGGAAGCTCTCCAGGTCGCGGGAGACGACGATGAAATGCAGCTTCTTGTCGTGCTCGACCTGGTAGTCGGTGACCGGCCGGCCATCGGGTCCGGTGACGGTGAAGCGGACGTCGGTCGACTCGCCCGGCTTGATCGTCTCGGTGAGCGGGTTGAGGGTGTAACCGTTCTCGGACACTTGGAGCCCCCCAGGGGTATCGTTCGTCGCCTGCTGGGTGGCGTGCTCCCCATGGCCCGCGCTCGCGGCGGGTGCCGCCATGGCGCTGTGGTCCTCCACCGACGGTGCTGCGACCGGGCCGACCGCCTTTCCCGCTCCCAAGGCACCGCCGAAGACGACGGCCAGGCCCAGGACGTAGGAACCGAGCTTCGTTGCGGTGTTCATGGGTTCGCCACCTCGTATCCGGCCGCCTCGACCGCGGCAGCGATCTTCGCCGCGTCGATGGGACCGTCGCTGTCCACGGTCAGCAGCCCGGTGGCCAGGTCGACTTCGACGTTCGTGACGCCGGCGACCTCTCCGACCTCTTCCTTGACCGAGCTGACGCAGTGGCCGCAGGTCATGCCCTTGACGGTGTAGGCGGCGGTGCTCATAGCAATCTCTCCTTCACATCCGGGTCAGGAACGAACAAGTCTGGCGATGGCGTCGGAGGCTTCCTTGACCTTCGCCTCAGCCTCCGGACCGCCCTTGAGGGTGGCCTCGGCCACGCAGTGGGCCAGGTGCTCCTCGAGCAACAACAGGGAGAACGACCTCAGCGCGCTGGTCGCCGCGGACACCTGAGTGAGGACGTCGATGCAGTACTTGTCTTCTTCGACCATCCGCTGCAGCCCACGAATCTGCCCCTCCACACGGCGTAGCCGCATCGCGTGGTCCTGCTTGCCGTCGGTGTATCCGGCCATGTCAGCTCTCCCCTCGGGTCTGTCACCCGTGCCGACACCATACCCCCCTATGGTATTCCTGCCGTCAAGAGCACCACGAAGAGAAACCTGAGGAGTCCGACATGCCACACGTGATCCGCAGGCCAGGCGTGCTGGAAGGGACGTCTTCGGCCGACTTCCTGGCCACCGTCCACGTGGCCAATGACGCGATCACCGCGATGCCGGGCGCCCTGCTGCCGACGTTGCTGGAGCGGTTTCAACCCGGGCCGACAACGCCGGCCTTGATCGTCGCCGTCTATTCGATCGCGTCGTCCGCTGATGCACCCGCGCCCCGGGCTCCTGGCCGGGGCGTATGAACGCCGTGGAGGTGGCCCGCGTATCTCCCATACGGATCGTCAGACCATCCGCTATGCGTCATAGTACGTCCTGGCCTCGTGAACCGAATTGTCACGAACGAGACCGGCAGACCTTCAAGGTCTGTACTATTTCGCTCCAGGTTTGGAGAAGTACGAGGAGGCGTCGTAGTGGCCGTGCCGACATGGCTTGGGCGAACAGCGGTACCCGTGGCCCTGGCACTGGCCGCGTCGATCGCCGCCCCGGGCGCTGCCGTCGCCGAACCGTCACCCGCCAAGGCCCGAGCCAAGCTCGTGAAGCTCAACGAGCAAGCCGACCAACTGGTCGAGAAGTTCAACCAGGCCAGCGAGACGTTCAAGAGCGCCAAGAAGAAGTACGCCACGCTCAACGCCGAGCTCGGCCGCAAGAACGTCCGGGCCGACGAGCTCCGCCGCGACCTCGTCACGGCGGCGGTCAGCGACTACCAGGCGGGCCCGTTACCACTCTGGGGACGCCTTGTCGGCCAGAGCGACCCGCAGGCGTTCCTCGGCAGCATGGCCTCGCTCCAGGAGATCGCCGAGGCCAGGGCCGCGAAGATCCGCGCCTACGAGGCGGCCACCAAGGAGCTGCGCGACAGACGTGACGAGGCCAAGAGCGCCCTGGCCGCGGCCGAGACCGCACGCGGCAAGGTCCGCGACGAGAAGACCGCGGTCGAAAAGCTGGTCAAGGAGCAGACCAAACTCCTGCGCAGCCTCGGCGCCTTCAAGACCGGCGACCCCGACAGCCCCGGCATCCAATACACCGGCCCCGCCTCCGGCAACGCCCGTTCAGCCCTCCAGTTCGCCTTCGCCCAGATCGGCAAGCCCTACCGATGGGGCGGCACCGGCCCCGGCTCCTACGACTGCTCCGGCCTCACCCAGGCCGCCTGGCGCCAGGCCGGAGTCGAACTCCCTCGCACCACCTACACGCAATGGGACTGGGGCGCCGGCCGCCGCGTTCCCCTGGACCAGCTGCAACCCGGCGACCTGCTCTTCAGCAAGGGTCTGGGACACATGGGCATGTATGCCGGCAACGGCAAGATGGTCCACGCCCCCCAGACCGGAGACGTCATCAAAGTCAGCGACCTCGACGACTACTGGCGTAACCGCCTGCTGGGCGCCGTCCGCCCGTAAAGGTCGACACCGCGAGTCACACCCGCCGCCCAGACGAGCAACGGCGCGGGCAAGCGCACCGGGTCTGCGGAGCCCATCGGGTGGATGCACCGGCTCTGTCGGTTTCGCCGAGCCAATCCGGTGATTCCGCAAGACGTCGGGCCGGCACGCCGGGCTGCTTGGCCCGGATGTTCCTCTCGCCGGCCTCGCCCGACTCTCCGTGATCTCCGGCTTGCCGGACGTTTGCTGCAGCCGAACGAGCGCCGCGCTGTGAGGGCGAGGACCCGCCCCAATCGAAGGCTTGACTCCATCGAAACCACGACCGCGCCGATACCATGCACAGCGTCCGCCGCAATGCCGTGGAGTATGGCGACATGGTGAGGAGCGGAGCCGACCCGGATGGTGATCAAGGCGACGAGCAGACCCTGCGCCTGGTGTCAGTCATCGACGGCCGTTCTCCAGATGGTCGTCGTGGTCGATGCGGAGGTCGAACTCGTCGGCGGCGAGTTCGGTCAGGAAAACGACCGGGTCCACCAGTTGCTCGATGTGCCGGACGCCGGGCTGCAACCCGGGCAGATCGCGGATGAGCAGGGCGGCGGCACGCCCGGTGGCGCGGCTCTGCAGCCGTCCGCTGAGGGATGCCCGGGCCGTGCCCGAGTCGACCGTCACAGCGAACCCTTCGCTCCCGAGATGAATCTTCTCCAGCGCCGTGAGCAGCAGATCGCGTACCTGCCGGCGGCGTAGCAGCCGGGCGGCGGCGGGCCGCCCGGCCGCGGCCAGCAGGCCGGTGGTGATGCGGGAGTCCAGACACAGCCCGGTCCGCGCGGCGGGCACGCCGAGGGTGCGTGGCAGCGTGTACTGATCGGAGAACGGGAAGCGGTGAACGGTACGCGTGCCGTGCGGCGCGGGAAAGTTCATCGTCCACGATCCGTCGAGCCGACCCAGCCCGTCCAGAGTCCAGGCGATGGCTGCTCGGCCATGCCGCTCCCCCGAGCCGAGCAGCACCCCGATGCGCAGTTCCGTGGCCGGTGAGCGTTCGACGCAGATGCGGGCCAGCAGGTTGGTGATGCCGGGGACGAGGCCGACGCTGAGGGCCGCGGTCGCGCCGCGTGCCCGGGCCAGGTCGTCGAGGTGCTGGATTTCGGCCAGCACGTGATGGGAGGCCGACACGTCCACGTACCCGATGCCGCGTTCCAGGCAGGTGCGGGCTACCCCGGCGTTGTCGCTCTCGGCACACATGAGAACGGTGGTGACGCCGTCGAGCGCCCTGGCCAGCTGGTCGGGGTCGGCGGCGTCCACGCGCATCGCCGTGGTGGCCGGCCCGGGCCGGGCCAGGCCCGGGTTGCGTCCGGCCACGATCACTCGGATACCGGGGTAACCGATCAGGACGGCCGCGGCCTCGCGGCCGACTGCGCCGTATCCGCCGAGGACAAGGACGGTGTTCATCGCTGGGTTTCTCCTTCATGCGAGCCGCTGCGCCGCCCGCGGCACCACGGTCCAATCGCGTTGGCGATCGGCGGGCTCGGGACGTCAGTGGCCGTGGCCGACGAACGCCTTGGCCGGTCGGCCCGGCGGTACCAGCCCGAGAGAGACGGCCGCGGCGACGCCCGCGACGACGGCGCACAGCGTGAGCCCCGCGACGAAACCTCCGACGCCGCCCGGTGAGCCCGGTGCGAGGCCGGCCGCGGCGACGGTCGAGACGGCGGCCACGCCGATCGAGCCGCCGAGTTCGTGGAAGGTGTTGATGACGCCGGAGGCCACGCCGTTCTCGCCGGGCGGGATGTTGGCCATGGTCGTCGTGGTGGCCGTCACGAACGCCGGCCCGATGCCCAGCGCCGCCAGCACGAAGCCGGGCAGCAGCGTGGTGTACGCGCTCGCCTCCGGTGAGATGCGGGTCATCAGCGCCGCTCCGGCCGCCGTCAGCGCGAAGGAGGCCACCGCCACCGGCCGTCCGCCGATTCTGCCGATGAGATGCCCGCCGAGTTGCGCCCCGATGGTGATCGCGACCGCCACGGGCAGGAACAGCAGTCCCGTCTCCAGCGGGCTGAACCGCAGCACGTGCTGGAGGTAGAGCGAGCTGAGGAAGAACAGCCCCAGCATCAGCCCGGTCGCCACCAGCATGACGAACGTCCCTGAGAGCACGGGCCGCCTGGCCAGGGTCTCGGGGCGCATCAGCGGGGATCGTACCGACCGCTCGACCACGACGAACAGCACGTACAGCAGCGCCGACCCGGCCAGCGGCAGCAGCGTGTCCGTCGCGCCCCAGCCGGTGTCGCCGGCCGTCACCAGCCCGTAGATCAGCAGCGCCGTGGCCAGCGTGACCAGCAGGGCGCCGGGCACGTCGACCCGCTCGCGATTGCCGGGCGCGGGCGGCACCAGGGCGGGCACCGCTACCAGCACGGCCAGCCCGATCGGGACGTTGACGAAGAAGGCCCATGTCCACCCCGGCCCGGCGGTCAGCAGGCCGCCGGCCAGTACGCCGATGGCCGCGCCGGTGCCGCCGATGGCGGCCCAGACGCCGAGTGCCCGGCCGCGTCGCTCGCCCGTGAAGGTGGTGGTGATGACGGCCAGTGCCGCGGGGGACAGCAGTGCCGCGCCGGTCCCCTGCAGCGCTCGCCCGGTGATGAGTGTGGTGCCGCTGCCGGCCAGTCCGCACAGCAGCGAGGCCGCGGTGAACAGTCCCAGGCCCGCCAGGAGTGTGCGGCGGGCGCCCAGGGCGTCGGCGAGTCGCCCGCCGAGCACCATGAGGCCGCCGAAGCAGAGCGTGTAGGTGGTCACGACCCAGGTGAGGGATTCGCGGTCGAGCGCGAGGTCGGCGCCGATGGTCGGCAACGCCACCTGTACGACTGTGATGTCCACGATCAGCATGAACTGGGCCAGGCACAGCAGCGCCAGCAGGCTCCACCTGCCGGTGTGCTTTTTGGGGGGAGCCGTGTGAAGGTTCATCCGAAATCTCCTAAACTCGAACAGTGGTGTTCAAGTTAGCACGCATGAACCATACCGGGGTAGGGCTTGATGGACGCCGGGAGGGCCGCGCGACGCGGGCCGGTGGGACTACGGCCGGGCAGGCGTGAGCAGCGAGAGCATCGTCTTGACCAGCACCGGCTCGACCTCGTCGGGCGCGAGCCGCCCGGCCTCGCGCTCCTGCGCGGCACTGTGGATGATCGAGAAGAACGTCGTCACCAGCCATGCCGGCGGCAGGTCCGTACGGAAGCCGCCCTCGCGCTGCCCGCGCACGATGAGCCGCTCCACCCGCCGCAACGGCTTGTCGTGATGCTCCCTGATCCGCTCCGTGGCCAGCACCCGCTCGAACTGGTGACCGTGCCCCTGGGAGGCGGAAACTTCCTGCGCCGTCACGGAATCCGTTGAGTGAAGACGGCGGCTGCAGCGCCGCACCAAGAGAGCGGCCGCGTCAATCCTCGCCAACCACGGCCAGGTCGTCGCCCAGCGCGGCGGCGATCTCCGCAGCACGGGAATGATCATCCAGCCGTCGCGTCACGTAGGCGCACCCGTGGTGGTGCTTGCGCGACCACCAGGCGGCCGAACCACCGATCCCGCCCTTGGCGATCTTGCCGCGGTCCCGGACGAACCCAAGTGTCCAGGTGATCCTGGTGCCGAAAACCTCGTCGAAGTCCGTGACCTGGGGAGCGAGGAGTTCGGCGTGCAACTCCGGCCCGAGCAGCGCGCGCACAGGGCCGTCCTCGCCGGTCAGCTCGGAAAAGAAGCGCGCCATGGCGGTGGCAGTCGTGTGCAGGTTGACCGCACCGAACACCGCCTGCCGCCAGGCCGTGGAGTTCGCCCGCTCGACATCCAAGGTCCCGTCCGGAATCTGCAGCCACGGCGCCGCATGCAACTGCAGCGACCAGCTGGGATCGGCGTACTCCAGGTCGGCGACGCGGTCCAGCGCGTCATCCGGCACCCCGAACCACGCGTCCAGCCCCAGCGCGGGCCGCACTACCTCGTTGAACGCCTCCCCCAGCGTGGTGCCGGCACCTGCGCGCAGGATGCCGTCCACCAGGTGCCCGTAGGTCAGCGCGTGCTCCCCGAGCGACGTTCCCGGAACGTACTCCGGCGCCGCCCGTGCCAGGCTCTCACGCAGCCCGTCGTCGTCCAGGAGGTCCAGGGCCGCCGCCTCTGCCGGGAAGCGCGGCTGCCCTGCCTGGTGTGTCAGCACCTGGCGCAACGTGGTGCGCTCCTTGCCTCTGGCACCATACTCAGGCCAGTACGCGGCCACCGGCTCGTCCAGTGCCAGCGCGCCCTCGCGCACCGCCACCAGGGCGGCGAGGGTCACGAAAGACTTCGACAGCGAGTACGGCTGGACGAGGGTGTCAGTGCGCCATGACCGGCGCCGCGCGGCGTCGGCCCATCCCCCGCTCAGCCGGACGACCTCACGGCCGTCCCGCCACACCGACACCCCCGCCCCCGTCTCCCGGCCCTCGTCAACCAGCTTCTGGAACACCTCGCGCACCTTGTCGTATCCGTCCGCGACGAACCCCTCCACCTGCACCGCAGCGGATATCTCAGATCCTTCGTTCACTTCGCATACCTCCTGTGGATTGGCTCCCTTTCCTCGAAATATACCCACATAGGGTATCTGCTATCGGCGTGGCAGCCCGCCCGCCCTCACGGGAAGACAGGCGAACAGGACGGTAGCGGCGGCAACGCCAAGCACAGAGGTGTAGTCAGGAATCGTGTGAGCATCGATGGGCCGCAAGGCCACCGCGAACTGGTACGGCCACGACTGGTGGCCAAGCCCTCAGCCGACCGTCACTCTCTCCGGACGCTTCCCGACGCGGCGGAAGCCGATCACTGATCGACATGAAGTGCGATGAATTGTTCCCGCTTCACCAACAGGAGTTTCGGCTACGCAACGTCGCTTGCCATCGCCTCTTGGGATGAACGAAGCCGACACTCGCGGCCTCAGATACGGCGCTTGAACAGCCTTCTGATACGGCTCATGGGTTCGAGTAATCGGGTGAGCGCGCTGACCTTTCACCGAACCAGCGGTCGACTCGAGTAGGGTCGCCGTCACCATGGCATCGTGCGACGTCTGGATACTGCCTGTGGCAGGTACCGGGCACCATGGTTGGGCCGGAAGCTGTCCGGAGACGCCAGTCGGCTCCGCGCCTCATCCGCCGGCGGGCGTGTTCGCTCCCGCCCGCCTGGCCGGGAGCGAACACGCGAGCAGGTCAGGGCTCGCGCGAGGCCACCCAGGGGCAGGCCGCACCCTGGGGATAGCAGTACCAGTAGTACCAGTACGGGGTGTCGCTGTACCAGCAGCCTCCGCTAGGAGGATCCGTCTGATAGCCCGCCGCGCGTTTGGCGGCCAGAGCCACATTGCAGAAGAGGTTGCTGCTGTAAGTTTCAAAGCGCCACTCGGACGCAGCGGTCGGCTGCGCTGCCTGAGCAGTTCCAGGAGCGAGGGCGACGGCGGTTCCTAAGGCGGCGGCGAGGACACCGGCTTGGATGAGCTTGCGCATGGACATCCCTTCGAGAACCCTGGAGTCAGGGTGAAACCTTGATGTCGCGCCCCGGCCGGAGGCTGAACACTTCACCTGTCACGGTATTCAAGGGCTCTCGCGTCATTCTGTCGCCGCCCTGTCATCCCGCCCTCGCCAATCCCCGGCTCACTCGACGGGCAAGGTCCTCGAACGCTTCCTCGATGTCCTCATCCAGCGATCGGTCCTGGTCGCGGCCGGAGCACAGTCCTGTCTGCAGCCGCCGAAACGGACATGTCCCTCGGCACGAACCGAGGCGGCGCCACTCCTCGCAGTGCGGAGGGCATCTCGTCCCTTCCAGATGGGGCCGGGCAAGAACCGGGCATAGCGCTGCCGTCCGCGCTTCCTTGACGAGAAGTTCGCGCCGCGACCGACTGGACCAGGCCACGGCGCTGGTGCAGGACGAACGCCGGCGCGCCCGGCTTACCGGAGAACTGACCGCGGTCGAGCAGGCGTCCAGTATCACGCGGCAACACACCTGGCCCTCACGCGTGGGGTGCTCGGTAACCCACAACTCATGGGGCGCGCTCCTGGTGAAGCGGCGGTTTACCCCTTCAGCGGTGGGCACCCGTGCGACGGGCCGTCGGCGCCGGTCGCCAGGCAGCCCTTTCAGCCCGGCCCGCTGCCTCAGTCAGCACGGCCACCGCGCGGGCCGAGGGCGCGTGCCGGTCGCCTCCTCCTTCAGCGGTACCACCGCACAGGACCCTTCCGACCTGGCCGACGCGAGCCAAAGCGCACGGGCGAAGCCCGTTTCCTCTTCATCCGGACGGAGAGCCATCGCCCACGATTGCCCTTGGGCGATGATCGCCACGCCTTTACAGTGTAGATTCGTAACCGGATTGCCAGACCTGGGTGCGCACCCAGGTCGGCGATGACGTGGTCACTCCCGAAGCGGCCACTTCCGGATGTCCGGACCGTGGGCGTGCTCGAGGGCGAGATAGACACGATCCAGGCCGAAGGCCAAGCACGAAGTGTGCCAGGCTTCGCCGTTCGGGCCGGAAATGTCGAAGACCTTGGCCATGTGCTCTCGGTGCATATTGACCGATGCGATGGCCTGGTACAGCTCCGACGAGACCGGTGCGACGAACTCCTGCTTGAGACCTTCCTCTACTTGATTGTTCGCGAGCAGCCGCCCTCCCCGTCCGAAGAACGGGTCCGACGCGAGGGCGATGCGCACGTCGACGCCCAGGGACGCGAAGAAGTCGCGGGCTGCGGACCGGACGCCCTTCTGCCAGGCGTCACAGGTTTCAGGAGAGCCGAGGCACACGAACTCGAGCATGCGGAAGGAACGCAGGCGACCGAGCTCCGTGCTTGTTTCGAAACGGAAGCAATCCGCCTCGACCGCCCTGACTTTCGGCCCGTCGACCGATGCGCCCTGCCACTCCGGGTACACGTGATGGCAGGCTGCCGGCGTGAGGGCCAGCTCGGGGCCGCTGGAGCCCGCGCCGGTCCTCACGATGCCCAGGAGGTGCGGGAACAGCTGATCGTACTCCGCCCGCCTCACAACCTCGAGCGGGATGACAGGAGGCATCAGGACCACTTCTTGCGAGCTGTCCAGAAAAAGCCTGGACAAGCCGTTGCGCAGGAGGTCGAAGACCTCTCGTGAATCGTTTCCCCGGGACGGGAGCCCATGGTTCATGAGACGAACACCTTGCCGGCGGCGAGGAACTGGGAGTTGGCTTCGAGGAGGCGGCGGTTGCTGACCATCAGAGGCGCGGAAAGCAGATCCCGCAGGATCCGCGAAACAGAGAACTCGCTCCGCTCCGCATAACCTCGCATCCCGCAGATCTCCAGCGCGCTGAGCGCCACGCGAACACACGTCGTGGAACTCGTCACCTTGAGGTCGTTGAGACGAACCGTCATCGGGATCGAGAGGCCGTGACCCCGTTGCCTCGCCTGCTCGACCTCTTTTGCCGCGCTGTACAACAGCGAGCGGACGACGGAGAGCCGGCCGTGTGCCTCGGCCAGGCGCGAATCGGTCGTCTTGTTGTGCCGGAGAATCCTGCTCGCTCGATGGAGCGCCTCGGTCGCGAGGCCGACCCACACGGCGGACCAGAGCAAGTGAGACCAGGGCAACATGGTCTCGGCGGCGATCTCCGCGAAAGGCGCCGGCAGTATTTGCCAGTTTTCGAACTCGGCGGTGAGCGTATATCCCGGGCTGGATGTCCCGCGCATGCCCAAGGTGTCCCAGCCGGTCGCGTCCGTCAGCGTCACCTGCCGGCTGCCGAGGACCACGCCGACCTGGTCCGTCGGGCGGGACTCACCACTCCTTCCGGCGCTCACCAGGAACGTCGAAGCAATGCTGGCGTACGAGATGGTGGTCGCTCTCTTACGCAGGGCCAGGCACCCATTGGATCCTTCGACCTGGGCGACGCTCCGGCCGATGTCGCCCCCTGTGCCGACCTCGCTCGTAACCGATGCGACAAGCCGTCCGGCCCGGCCGGGGAAGGGGCGCAGCAGCTCCAGAATGAGCTCTCTCTGCCTGCCGCTTCCCGCATGGTGAACGATACTGGCTCGCTGTGCCTGATGCATCGCCCAGATCATGGCTGTGGCACCGCATCCCTTGGCAAGAGCCTCTGCGATCTCGCATGCACGCGTAACGGCAGGCTCCTGATCGAACAGGCCGATGTCCTCGATGGCGGCCAGCGCTTCCAGCGGCAGGCGGGCATCGCGGTCCACCTCGTCGCAGGTCCTGCGCAACACCGGCATCACGAGCTCGTCGATCTCGGACAGCGTCACGACCCGCTCCCGCCCGCGGCCTGGCGAACAACGGCCGCCAAGGAGCCCACACTCTCGAACGTCGTCCTGGTCAACGCCTCATCCGGAAGCTCGACGTCGAACTCCTCCTCCACGAGCAGCAGGAGTCGAACGCTCGAGAGCGACGTCATTCCGTTTTCCCACAGTCGCTGCTGGGGCAATTGCTGCCGGGGACCCGCCAGCAGGATGTCGATCTGTCCGAGTAGACCCAGGATTCGCTCTTCCACGTCGTTCACGATTGGTCTCCGTGAGAGATCGACGGCTGAACTCGCCGCGATATGCGATGCCGCGCGTCTTCTCGTACCGGTCCGGCGAAGTGAATGGCAGGCATGGTGTCGAGTATGGCGGAAGCCTTCGTCGATCCGAGGACGGAGCCTTGGCATCTTGTGGCCAGCGCACCAAGGTGCCGAACAAGAATGATGACGCGGCGCCCGACCACGTGGAGACTTTCCGCAGAGGGTGTCCGCACACCCGCGCAGATGTGAATGAAGCCTGTGGATCGGGGATGAAGATTGACTGTGTCGACCGGCCGGGACCCGGCGCTCGCCAAGGAGATCGTCCTGCTTCTGTCACTTTCGCGACCTCATCTGACGGATGCCCAGGTCGACGAGTGCCGGGCTCTTCTCCGGGAACACGGAGGCGCTTTCGACTGGGGACACTTCATCGATCAGGCGGGGCGGCACCGCGTCCTGCCTCTGGTCGGCCGTAATATTGCCCGCCACCGTTTGCACTACTCCGCCGAGGCGACCTCGCTCATTCCTTACCGCTGGCTGTACACCGGCGTCTATCTCACGAACAAGACGAGAAACGAACACCTCGCGGAGGAGTTCGGCAGGATATTTCTCGCGCTCTCCGACGCTCGTTTTCCGTACGCCGTGCGCAAGGGTCCGGTCCTCGTCGAGAACCTGTATGGCGATCCCGGCCTCCGGCGCATGGCCGATCTCGACCTGCTGGTCGCGCCCGCCGATGCGAAGCACCTGGCGGAAATACTCCGGCAGCACGGCTATGCGCAGGGGCGCCTTTCCGCCGACGGCCGGGAGGTCGTGCCGTTCCGCCGGGCCACCCGGGCGTTCTGGCGGTTGAACATCAACAATGAGCTGCCGTTCGTGAAGGTCTCGGACCGGTTGGAGGTGGAGGTCTTCTCGGTGGACATCTGCCTCAGTGTCTTCCAGCACAAGCGTGATCGTGGAGTGACACAGGAGCTGCTCGACCGTCGCAGGCAGGCCCGGCTGTGCGGACAGGACACCTACGCGCTTTCGCCGGACGACCAGTTCATCGACCTGTGCCTGCATTTCCACAAGGAGGCGACCAGCCTGCATTACATCGAAGCCGGCGCGGATCTTCAGGTGCTGAAGTTCCTCGACATAGCGCTCAGCGCCGCCCGGCTGACACCGTCGTCGTGGCGCAAGGTGAGGCAGCGAGCCGGCGCGTACAACGCCACGGAGAGCGTCTACTATGCGCTGCACCACGCGCGGACGCTCTATCCGGAGTTCGTGCCGGTGGAGCTCGTCGCCGACGTTCAGCCCCGGGACGTCGGATTCCTGAACGAGTACGGAACCGTCGACGGGCAAACGTGCACATGGGACGAGCCGCTCCTCCGGCGCCTGTTCCACGGCGATCGCAAGAAGACCTCCGCCACTTCGATCGTGCCCCGCGTGTAATCATCGTCGAGCGTGAGGAAACCCTCCATGGGCCGCGACCTGAGCATAGTCATTCCGTTCTTCAACGTGGCGCACTACCTCCAGGACTGCCTGAACTCGATAGCCGGGCAAACATACGCGGATTTCGAGGTCATCATGGTCGATGACGGCTCGTCCGACGGAAGCGGGAAAATCGCGGAGGAATGCTGTCGGATCGACGGCAGATTCAAGCTCCTGGCTCAGCCCAACCGAGGCGTGGGCGCCGCGAGAAACAGCGCGCTAAGCCACGTCAATGGGAGCTATCTCGCATTCGTCGACGGTGACGACCTGGTTCCGGAACGAGCATTCGAACTTCTCGTCGCCTCTCTCGAGGACACCGGATCGGATATCGCCTGCGGCCGCGTGCAAAGGTTGAGCGGCGGCATGCTGTCAGACTCGCCGCTGCACCGTGGCATATTCGACGAGGACGCGCGGAGGACGCACATCGCCGTTCGCCCCGATCTCATCGGAGACCGTACCGCCTGGAACAAGGTGTATCGCGTCTCGTACTGGCTCGAGCATGACTTCACCTTCCCCGAGCATCCGTTCGAGGACGCTCCCGTGACCGTTCCCGCCCATTTCTTCGCCGGAGCCGTGGATCTCATATCCGAGCCGGTCTACTATTGGCGCCACCGGGACGAAGGTCCACCATCCATCACGCAGGACCTCTACAACGCGAAGAATCTGAGCGGCCGGATGCGGCAGATTGCGTTCGTGTCGGAATTCCTGCGGCAGCACAGCCGCACCCTGAAGAAGACTTATGACGCGGCGGTGCTCGAGCACGACGCGGTGATCCTGCTGTCCGCGCTGCCGAATGTGGGTTCGTCACTCCGGGCGCAGGTCCTCGACTTCGTCCATGGATTGCTGCGGGACGCCGACCGGGACGTGTCCGGCCGGATGGACCCTAAAATTCAGGAGATGTACGAGCTGGTGCTGAGGCGAGATCACGAAGAGCTCATTGAATTACTCACCGCCAGACAGGTCCAGAGTTTCTACGACTAGGCCGGGAGGCAATGGCGTCGCAAATATTCGAGCAGCACCTACCGGCCGGCGAAGGAGCGCAGTGGGAGAATCGGCGATCGAAGCACGCGGGCTCAGAAAGGTCTTCACCACATTGGTCCGCAAACCCGGCCTCGCGGGAGCGGTCCGATCCCTTCTGGCACCTGAGCGAGAGAGCAAAGTGGCCGTCGACGAGGTCTCGTTCGGCGTCGCCGAAGGAGAGCTGGTCGCGCTGCTAGGTCCCAACGGCGCGGGTAAGTCCACCACCATCAAGATGCTGACCGGGATCCTCACCCCCACGGCCGGCGAGGTCAGAGTCGGCGGACGTGTTCCGCAACAGGACAGGATCGCGAACGCGAAACTGATCGGCGCCGTCTTCGGGCAGCGCACGCAACTCTGGTGGGACCTCCCGGCCCTGGAGTCCTTCTCCGTGCTGCGCGACATCTTCGAAGTCGCCGACGGCGCGTACAAGCGCCGGCTGGAGGAGCTCGACGGCCTCCTGCAATTGAGCTCGTTCTGGAATCTCCGCCCCCGGCACATGTCACTGGGCCAGCGGGTCCGCGCCGACCTGGCCGCCTCGCTCCTGCATGATCCGCCTACGGTCTTCCTGGACGAACCCACCATCGGCATGGACGCCATCGCGAAAGAGCAGATCCGCGGCTTTCTTCGCCACCAGGTTGCCGAGCGCGGCCGAACAGTCGTCCTCACCACCCACGACATGGGCGAGGTCTCCCGGCTGGCGAAGCGCGCCGTACTGATCAACCAAGGCCGGGTCGTGTACGACGGCGGGCTTGCGGAGTTGCACCGTGAGTACGGCAACGGTTGGAAGGTCAAAGTCATTGTGGACGGGGTTCTGCCCGAGCTTCCGGGGTTCCTCGGCAACGAGGGAGAGGCGATGGTCTTCGGCGGGGAGGATCATGACGAGCAACGGCGTCTGGTCCGGCTGCTCCTGGACCGGGACGATGTCCGGGACGTGCAAATTCACGGTGACGACCTCGAAGAGGTGATGACCACCGTCTATCGCAAGCGTGGGGCGATGCTCGCATGAGGATCGCCCATGGCTGGCGGATAGCTCGTATCTCCGCCCTGTACGAGACGCTGCAACCTGGACGGATCGCCGGTGTCGTCGCGCAGACGGCGACCCAGATCTTCTTGACCTGGTGCCTGTGGCGAGCGCTCTACCAGGTGATGCCCGTCAACGCCGAGCTCAGCAGGGGTCAGGCGGTCACCTACGCGCTGCTCGGCGTGCTGTATACACGGCTCCGCGGCCCCGACCGCATGGCGGCCCGTGATCAGACGGTTCAGCACGTCCGATATGGGACCATCCTCTACTGGTACCTCCGCCCCCTCAGTCCACGCCGCTATCACCGGCTGCGGGCGATCGGGGATCAGGTGTACGGCTTCGCCTCGGCCGCGGCGGCATATCTGATATGCCTGCTCCTGGGAATGATCGAGAAGCCGGCCTCACCCGCGGCCTTCGGAGTCTTCACGATCTCCCTGGTCCTCGGCCAAGTGGTGCTCTACCATCTTCTGGCGATCGCCGATGTCGCCTGTTTCTGGACGATGAGCAACACCGGGATCGTGTCGATCATCCGTTTCGTGCAGAGCGTGTTCGCAGGGGCGATAGCGCCGCTCTGGTTCTTCCCCGCCTGGTTCCAGGGCCTGTCCGCGTGGCTGCCCTTCCAGAGCACATTCCACATCCCCGTTTCGATCTACGTCGGCCGGATTCCCGCCGATTCCGCGCTCCACGACGTCCTCGTGCAGATCCTGTGGGTCGCGCTCCTCTCGCTTGCCCTGCGGTTCCTTTGGTCAAGGGCCGACCAGCGCGTCGTGGTCCAGGGGGGATGACGATGTTGACCGTCCGGTACCTGCTCTTGTCGATCAAATCGCGAGCCGAGTATCGCGTCGACTTCCTGTCGCAGATCGGGATCGGGGCGGCATGGCAGGTATCCGTGATCATTTTCGCCACGGTGCTGATCGCGAACTTCCCCGGCATGGGCGGCTGGTCCCCGGGCGACGTGCTGCTCATCACCGCCATACGAATGACTGGTCACGCCCTTGCGGTCGCGTTTTTCATAGGGATGCGAGAAATGGTGTCCATGGTGCAGGACGCCAAGATCGACGTGTTCCTGCTTCGGCCGCTCCCCGTCTACCGCCAGGCCCTGATGAATCATTTCCATGTGCCTGTGCTCGGCGACCTGGCGGTCGCCTTCCTGATTTTCGGTGTGACATTTTCGCAGGTGACCGTGGAGTGGTCTCCTGGGCGGATCGTTTACCTCGTCCTGGCCCTCGGCGGAGCAATGTTCCTGGAGGCCGCGGTGCAAACCTTTCTCGGCGGATTCGCGCTCCGGGCGGTCAGCACGGGGCAGTGGCAAGAATGGGCCGAGGAGCTGATGTCGACCTTCGGCAGCTATCCTCAGCACATCTTTCCCGGCCTCGCCCGAGCGATCTTCACTTTCCTCCTCCCCATCGCGTTCGCGGGATACCTGCCGGCCGCGGTGCTCACCGGGCACGCGGACGAGCTTCCGCTCCCTGCCTGGATGGCGGTCGCCGCCCCAGGCATCAACCTCTTGCTCTTCCTCGTCGCGCGCCGCTGGTGGAACTGGCGGCTGAGCCGCTATGAGAGCGTCGGCGGCTGAGCATCCCGGACTGAACCGGCGGATCCGAAGGAGTGCGCAATGCTCATGGACAAGGACGGCCGCGCAGGCAAGCTCAACTGGCCACAGCTGGACTGGCTGATCGGACAGCCCGCAGACCGGCTGACCTCGCACGAGGACAATATCGCTGTGCGAATCCCCATGGGCGGCCTGGGGGTGGCCGAGGCCAAACGGATCCTTGCCGCTGCGATTGAGCGCCATGAGGCACTTCGCACGCTTGTCTCCGACTCACCCGAGCGCGTCCAGCGGGTCTCACCGGTGTCCCAGATAGCTTCGCGACTGGAAGCCCACACGTCTGTCGCCGACGTCTCCCGGGCAGGCGAGGCAGAGAAGATCATCCGTGCCACTTCGTTCGATCTGACGCGGTCGTGGCCTGTCGAGTTCCTGCTTTCCACATCAGGCCATGACGTCGTCGGCATCACCGCGGTGCTGGACCATTTCGCCGCAGATCGATGGGGCGCGGACGTGCTCGCCGAAGACATCGTGACGCTGTCCGGACGGCTCGGAACCGGCGCTCCGCTCACGATCGACCGTCCCGCCCTTCAGCCGCTCGACCTCAGCGACTGGGAGCTCTCAGCCAAGGGACGTGCGCACCTGAGAAGGGGGCTCGACTTCTGGCACAAGCAGTTCGCCGAGATCGGCGGTCATCTCGGCAAGGCCTTCGGCGCCGAGGAGATGCCTTTCACCCGGCCTGACAACGATGCGAGCTACGGTTCGATCTCGGTGAGCTCCAACCGCCTGCTCGACGTGGCCCGGGCGGCTTCGGCGAAACTGGAGGTCTCCCTTCCGTGCGTGTTCCTGTCCGCCTTGGGCATCTCCCTGTGCCTGGCGAACGCCACTCCGGCCGTCGGCATCATGATGTTGTTCGGCAACCGGTACACACTGGCTTCTCGCGGCTCCGTGAGCAAGATGTTCATGCAGGCGCCGATAGTCGTCACCCGTCCCGGGCCGGTCAGCCTCTCCGAGGTCACCACGCGTTGCATGCGGCAGATATTTCCTGCCGGCCGTTTCTCGCACGTGGATCGCACGGCGATCGACACGATCCGGGCCGAGGAGCTTCCGAACGCCCAGGCCCCCAGCGTCTCCGGAGTACATCTCAATTTCAAGGAGGAGGGCATCCCGCCGGATTCGGGAGCGACAGCGCCCTGGACCATCTCGCCGGCCCCGGGCCAAGCGATCCTGACCGAATTCCGCCAGGGCCCCACCCGCCGCCGCGGCTTGGCACTGCATCTGGAAGTGGTCCAATTCGCGAATTCCGTCCGGCTGAACCTGCGGTCGCGCAACGGAACCAGGTGGCCGGCCATGTCAGAGGCGCTGCTCCAGCGCATCGCGCACGTGGTCCTGCTCATGGCCACCGATCCTGACACTCGGTCATTACCGCTCACCCCGCCGGCATAGGAGACCCGGGTACGGCGAAGACGAACCGGGGACGCGCCCAGGCAGCTTCCGGCCAGCGCCAGAACCTGTCAGACATCAGTGATGACGCCGGTCCCGAAGCCGTGAAAAATATGTAGAGGAAAAGCGACAGCCGCACATTATGGAGAGCACCGTGGTCATCCGGCGAGGATTCACCTGGGGCTAAAAAAGAGAAAGAGCATCAGCCGTGAAACTTTTCGCAGACTCAGCAAACATCGCCGAACTCGAAAGCGTTCTCACCCGCGGGCTCGTCCGTGGCGTGACGACGAACCCGACCACGCTCAAGGCGGAAACAGCAGGCGATCCCGTCTCCCACCTCCGGAAAATCGTCGGCCTTCTGGAGAAGGATGGGCGAGAATTTCCGCTGTCCGTGCAGGTGATGGCCAGGACACCCGATGAGATGTCCCGGCATGCGCGGGTCATCTCCGACGCGCTCGGTTACAAGTCGCTGATCGTCAAGATCCCTTGCGAGTGGGATTCTCTGCGGGTCATCCACGACCTGACGGCGAACGGTGCGCAGGTCAACGCCACGGCCTGCATGACCGTCGCGCAGGGGTTGCTGGCGGCCCAGGCGGGCGCCAGGTACGTGTCGTTCTTCGCCGGCAAGATGAGCGACGCAGGCATGGATCCGCGCCGGGTCATCGCCGACACGGCGCCGCTCATCCAGGAACACGGCACCGAGATCATCGTCGGGAGCCTCAGAAGGGCCTACGACGTGACGGATTTCGCCAGCGCGGGTGCACATGTCGTGACTGTGCCCCCGCGCTTCTTCGGGCTGCTGGCCGAGCATCCCAAGACTGCGGAGGCGGTCGATCTGTTCGCCGAATGCTTTCTGCCTCTCAGTTAGGGGACGGATAATGGAGGAAGCGCTCGATCCGTGCATTTCCGAGCTGGACAGGCGGGGCACCTGGCGCGCGCTCAGCACGCTGCGGGACAAATTCACCTACTTCCAGACGGACACGGTGTTCAGGCAGAGCTGGCAAACCGCCGTCGACGTTGTCGGCGATGAAGCCCTCGCACTTTTCCAGCGGCTGGCCATCCTGACCGTGAAACCGGACGCGGTGCTGTCGAGAAAGGCTGAGGCATGTGTCGACTATCTGGCCGCACATGGGTTCGTGCCGATCCACGCGGAGCTCTTCTGGTATGACCGGGCGATGGCCCGCGAGCTGTGGCGCTTCCAGTGGAACGTGGCCACCCTCGACCGCATCGACGTCACGGATCTCATGCTCTATCGCACGCAGGCCATGACGATCGTTCTGCTTGACACGAGCGACCCGCTGGAGATCCCCGCAGCGCCCCGGCTGATCCGGCTGAAGGGCTCCGCCTTTCCCTCGGATCGCTCCGCGTTCCAGCTCCGCGAGGTCCTGCGGGCGCCGAACCGGGTGGCCGTGCTGGTCCACTGTCCCGACGAGCCGATGGACATCGTCAGGGAGCTGGGCGTCGTCTTCGACCAGCCGACCTTGGCGAACATCTACGCGATCGCCCACGCCGCCCTGAGATCCGCCGTACCCGCCGATCTGACGGCGACGACGCAGGAGCTCTACAAGGGCACGCCGGAGCTCAGCCTCGACGTCGACCACGCGGTGGATGGCGTGCGGACGGCCCTTCTGCACGCGAGGGACAACGCCGCGGCCACCCGGGCGGCCGCGGCGTTACAGCGGGCGCGGCGAGGGGAGAACCTGCACTGGCGCAGCTGGGCGGCGGATCTCACCGCGGCCGGCGTCTCGCCCACCGAGTGGGAGCCGGTGCTCGCGGCGAGCCATTACATCCAGCACGACCACGCCGGCTCCAAGACCCTCATCAAGGAGACGGGCCGCCGCCGATGGCTGGCCGGCGAGGGCTTGATGCTGGGTGTCTGAGCGGAGTCCAGGCAGACAGGAACGGCGGTGGCGACGCCAGAACCGCCGCCACCGCCTTCTCGACCGCTTCTCGCCCCAGCGAGATCCCGGTTGCCCAGACCTCGTGCGCGGCGTTCAGTTTCCCGGTCAACGACGCGATCATCGTTCCCCGGCCCGCCGTGTCACCGGCCGCGATGAGCTTGGTGTAGCGGACGCTGTCGACCACGGCGGCCTTGATGCGCTCGTGTGCCCGATAGACGGGCAGATCGTGCGACCATCCGGCCGAGCACTCGGCCGGGACGGCCTCCGCCCAGCGCCCCAGGAGATCATCCTCCTCGTCCGCGAGATATCCCATCTTCGTCAGATGGATCGCGAGATCGTATACAGGGTCGCCATGGAGAAGGCACAACTCCCAGTCCAGGAAGCGGGTCCGCCCTCCGCGGACGATCATGTTCTTCCTGTGCAGGTCGCAATGGATCGGCGCGAACCTGCGCGCCGCCAGCCCTGACCAGAGGCCGTCCAGCACGGCGAGCGGCGCCGCCGGGATGCCGAGCCTGTCGTACAACTCGGCGTATGCGCCGGCTCGAACAGTCTCGACCACATGGCCCGTCGCCCCCGATACCAGGCGGCCGAACGCCGGCCCCGTGCCCGGCCACCAGTCGGGCGCGGGCGGGAGCCGGTCCTGCGGTACGCGGCACAAGCCGGCCATGAGCTCCACGACATCGCCGATCACATGAGCGGGCACGCGGGTGCCGCGAGGCGCGAGTTCGTCCAGTACCGCCCCGCCGATGAACGCCTGCACCTGGAACCGCGGCGACTCAGAGTGATGCAACAGCCTCGGCAGCCCGGCCAGCAATGGCCCGAGCACGGCCAGCGTCTGGTGCTCCGGCCATATCCGCAGATCACGGACGTCCATCCCGTCAATGGGAACCCGGACGACGACTTCGCCCACGTCCGCCACCGCCATCGGGACATTGTTGTGGTAGTTGCCCGACAATTTCCCGCGCCGTTCGATGAGCGCGCGTTCGTACAGGGATCGCGGATCGAACATGGGCCTCCTTTACGAGCGGCGGACCGCCGATGCCCCTGGCTCCTTGGGGCCACCGCAAGCTGTACGCCCTGCTCGCCCCGATCGGCAGGCGGCGTGGCCGGCCCCGCGTCAAGGGCGACCGCCCGCAGCCGGACGCTGAAGATCCGCGATCTCGAACACCCGTCCCCGCCCAGGACCCGACGAGACCCTGTCGAGCCAGCCGGCCTCCACGGCGCGCACTCCTGCCTGGAACCGGCTCTGCGCCTCCAACCTCATCATCAGCGACGACATCATGCGACGGGTCGTCCTGAGCGACAGGCCAAGGCTGCGAGCTGCCCGTTCATCCGTGTAACCCTCTCCCAGCAGGCCGAGCAGGGCCTGCTGCTGCACCGAAAGCCCGCTTCCGTCCCGCGCCTGGGGAACGCCGAGCACGGCCGCCGTCTGCCACACGTGCTCGAAGAGCACGCAGAGCGTCGCGACGATCCCTCGATGGTGAATCTGCAGCGCGCCTGCCCGGGCATCGGCGGGGTCCAGCGGGATCAGGGCGGTGCGCCGGTCCACGATGACCATGGTCGTGGGCAAAGTGGGCGTGGTCCGGGTGTCCGCGCCCAGCTCGCGCAGCCACATGAGATATCTCCATGTTGCCGGGTCGTTGGAGCAGCTGTCCTGGTAGACACTGCGCAGGCGCACCCCGCGTTCGAGTGCGGACTGGTCCAGCGGCCGGCTGGCAGCCAGGGCGTCGGCCGGCTGAGGTCCGCCGGGCACGAAGGAGAGGCACTCCCGGCGCGCCTCGCGTTCGATCTCCTCCAGCCTGGCCCGGACGTTCTCCAGGCCATCCAGACGTTCGATGACATGGTCGCCCGACTGCGTCATGGAGGCGTACTCGTCGGAAATCGAAGCGATGGCGGCGCGCATGTGCTCCACCTGCTGCTGGTGTTCGTGTAGCTCGGCCTGACGCCTGGCCAGGAGGGCCGGCAAGCCGAATTGCGGGCGAACCGCGCGAAAGGCGCCGCATGCCGTGCGGTCCGCACGTACGAGCGACAGGTCGACGAGACGGTCGAGCAATAGACGGGCTTTCTCCTCGGAAACTCCTAATTGCGCGGCGATATCGACCGCACCCCATCCGGGATGCTGGAGAAGGATGAGATACGCGCGTTCGGCTGCCTGATCGAGGCCCAAAGGTTCGAGCATATTTTCTCCGAGCAGTCAACTCCGTGAAGTGATTTCGTTGCCACCTCCTTCGGGAAGGTAAACTTCACCCCCCACCTCGTCAAGGGCAAAAATCTCCACGCCGTCCTAATTTCACCGGTGATTACGGGAACGGCGAGCGTACGGGTGGCTCCGGCGGACCGATCACGGACCGATCCGCGACGGATCTCATCCGGTGAGGATCTTACGACCGGAATAATGATCGTTTACTATCCGGGTATGTCGGGAACGGGCTGCGGCTTCCGGATCCTGGGCGGCGTGACGGTCATCATCGAGGCCGAGGAGATCATGCTGCCGCCTCAGCAGCGGACGGTACTGGCAGTGCTGCTGCTGAACGCCGGTGCGACCGTGTCGGTCGATCACCTCGCAGACGTCTTGTGGGGCGACGCCGTGCCGGGCACGTACCGATCCAGAATCCGCATGCTGATCTCCAAGGTGCGGGCCGCCTGCGGCAGCACGCTGATCACCACCCGCGATCCCGGCTACGTCCTGCACGTGAGGCCGGGCGAGCTCGACGCCGACGTGTTCGGCGACCTCGTCGGCCGGGCGCGGAACGCCACCGCGGAAGACGCGCCGCCCCTCTATGACAAGGCGCTGGCCCTGTGGAGCGGCCCGCCGCTGCCGGGGATCGACCACCCGTTCGCCCATGCCGAGGTCGCGCGGCTCTTGGAGCTGCACGCCGCCGCCGTCGAGGAACGGGCCGAACTGATGCTGGCCCTGGGGCGGACGGCCGAGGTCGTCACGGACCTGCGTCCCGTCGTCGTCGCACACCCTTCGAGAGAGCGCCCGCACGGCCAGCTCATGGTGGCCCTGGCCGCGACCGGGAGGACTGCCGAGGCCCTGGACGTCTACCACCGGCTGCGCGACCATCTGCGCGAGGATCTCGGCGTGGAGCCGGCCCCTCCGCTCCGAGAGCTGTACGACCGGCTGCTTCGCGTGGTGCGGCCGGCAGTGACTGTGAGGCCTCGCCAGCTGCCGCTCGCCCCCGGCCTTCTGCTCGACCGCCGGACCGAGCTCGACCAGCTCACCGCCATCAGCCGGGGCCCGGCCAGAACGGTGACGATCGTCGGAGCCGCGGGAGTCGGCAAGACGAGCCTGGCACTGCACTGGGCGCACGAGCACGCGACCCTGTTCCCCGACGGGCAGCTTTACCTGGACCTGCATGGCTTCGACAAGAGCCCGGCCACCGCGGACCCGCTCGCGCGGCTTCTCATCGCCCTGGGCCACTCCATTCGGGACGTGCCGGTGGACCCGCAGGCGCAGCTCTCCCTCTACCGGTCCTCACTGTCCGGGCTGCGGATGCTCATCGTGCTGGACAACGCCGCAGGCTCGGCTCAGGTCCGTCCTTTGCTGCCCGGTGAGCCGCGCTGCATGACCCTCGTAACGAGCCGCGACCGGCTCAGCGGCCTGGTGGCGCTGGAGGGGGCGCAACGCATCGCGCTGGACTGCCTGACTTCCAAGTCCTCCCTGATGCTCCTCGCGAGCACCGCCGGCCAGCGCAGGATCGACGCGGAGCCGGACGCCGCCATCGAGCTCGTCCGCCTGTGCGGGCAGCTGCCACTCGCTCTCCGGATCGCCGGCGCCCGGCTCGCCGATCATCCACACCTGACGATCGCCGGCTACGTGACACAGCTGATCGAGCGCGGGCGGCTGGCGGGGCTCCGCATCGAGGGAGACGACGGGGCGGCCATGCGGCGGGCGCTCGAGCTGTCGTACCGGGCGCTCTCCCCAGCGGCCCGCAGAATGTTCCTCCTGATGAACCTGGTCGCCGGCGACGGCATCGCCACCGGCGCCGCCGCGGCCCTCGCAGGCGTTGGCGCCGCCGAGGCGGAAACCTTGCTGAACGCCCTGACCCGGGTTCACCTGGCCACGGAGACGGGCGCGGGCCGCTACGCCTGCCACGACCTGGTGGCGGAGTTCGCCCGCGAGACGGGCGGCCCGGAGAACGGGCGCACGTCGGCAGGGGACGAGTGCGCCGCCGTCCTCCGCCTGCTGGAGTTCTACCTGCACCACGTCGCCGCGGTGGCGGACGTGGTCTACTCCCGCCCGGTCGACCTGCTCGGCGACCCGCCCCCCGTACACTTCGGATCCCCCGAAGAGGGGGACGCGTGGCTCGGGAGCGAATGGGCAAACGTCACCGCGGCCATCGAGCACGCCGCCGAGCTCGGCTTGGACGGAATCGTCTGGCGGCTGGCGCATGCCATGCGCACCGTGCTCTATCGGAGGCGCTGGCTTCCCGTCTGGCTGCGCCTGGCCAGGCTCGGGCTGGCGAGCGCGCAGCGGGACCGCGACGTGCTGGGCCAGGCCGCGATGCGCCTGTCACTCGGTCTGGCGCACGTGTGCACCGGCGACTACCGGCTCTCGGTCCAGGAGTTGGACCGGGCGACGGCGCTCTGCCGCAGCGCCGGATGGCGCAGCGGTGAGGCTGACGCTCTGCGAGCCGCCAGTGTGGCGCTCACCGTGGCCGGCTCACCCCGGCAGGCCGTGACCAAGGCCCTCCGGGCCCTGCGGATCTACGAGTCGATCGGCGACCGGAGCCGCCAGGCCTCCAGCATTAACAATCTCGGAGCGATGCTACGCAACCTGGGCAAACTTGCGGATGCTGAGGACTGCCTGGAACGCGCGATCTCCATGGCCGAGGAGATCGGCCCCAGGGAGCTGGAGGTCCTGACGCTGACGGGGCTCGGCGGGGTCTGGCATGAGCAGGGGCGGCTTGGCGACGCCTTGCGCATCTTGCGGCGCGCGCTGCGCCTTGGCAGATCGGCCGGAATGGCGTACGGGCAGGTGAGCGCGCTGGACGCGATCGCCGCCGTGCACGCCGACACCGATCGGCACGTGCAGGCGTTGCGGGCCAGAAGGGAGATGCTCGACCTCGCCAGGCAGATCGAGGACCACGGTTACGAGGTCCTCGCGCTCATCGGCCTGGCACGGGCGGAGATCGGCCTCGGGCGGCCGGGGAGCGACCGGCTTCGGGCTGCCTTGAGCCAGGCCGAAGGCATCGGCCACCGCCAGGGCAGCATGGAGGCCGCGCTCGCGCTGTCGGCGCTGGCCGCCCGCGAAGGCCACTACCAGGAGGCCCGCGTTCACGCCGAGTCCGCGCTGCGCCTGGCGGCTCAGGGGTGCGCCCTGGGCACGGGAAGGGCGCGGGTCGCGCTGGCCATCGCCGACCTCGGCGAGCGCGAATACGACCAGTGCGCCGGACAGTGCGAGCGGGCCCTGCGCACGTTCGCCCGCACCGGCCAGCGGCTCGGCCACGCCCGTGCGCTGATCGTTCTGGGCCGGGCACGTGAGCGGATGGGAAATGAGCGTGGCGCTCGCTCCGCCCGGCGGCGGGCTCAGACCGTGCTGGCAGAGATCGGCGCGCCGGCGCAGCACGGCGTTCTCGCGGGGCTCTGAGCGACCGCACCGGCCGAGATGACCGCGCCCCGCGATGGTCCCGGCCGAGAGATGACCGCGCCCCGCCCGGGACCCACGGCCCGCGAGCCGTGAGGCCACGAGGGCACCGCCACGCCGACCGGATCCCGGCGCCGCATCTCGCGGCATGTTCGCCGGCCGGTGTGTATGCGTCCCGTATGCGCCTTGATCGGAAGCTGACCTGTGGCCGCTGACATCGTCCGGGACTGTCGGGGAGTGATCGCCATGCGCGTGCGACTGCTGGGGCCCGTCTGCTTGCAGAGCAGGAACAGCACCGTGCGCCCCGCCTCCGGCCGCGCCAGGAGCCTGCTGGCGGTGCTGGCCTGGGAGCCGAACGGGTTCGTCGCCGACGAGGTCCTCATCCAGCGGATCTGGGGGCCGTCCGTGCCCAGTGATCCACGCGACGCCCTCTACACCTCTGCCAAGCGGCTCCGCGGCAGCATCAGGGAGATCTCCGCCACGGACTGCCTGGTGCGCAGGCGTGGCGGATACCTGCTGCGCACCGAACCCGACCGCATCGACCTGCACCGATTCCGCCGCCTTACCGCCGCCGCCCGCGCCGCCGAGCGGGACGACCGGCGGTCGGGCCTGTACAAACAGGCGATACGGCTGTGGTCGGGAACTCCGCTGGCCGACGTGGACTGCGCCTGGTCCCGCGGCGCCCGCGAGAGCATGACTGTCGAGTGGCTCACCGCGCGCATCGCCGCCATCGAGGTGGATCTGCGCCTCGGCCGTCACGCTGAGGTGGCGCCTGCGCTCATCAGCCTGATGCACGAGTATCCGCGCGATGAGCGCATCGCGGCCATGCTGATGCTCGCTCTCTACCTCAACGGACAGCGCGCCGAGGCCCTCACCTGGTACACCCGGATCCGCACCGGCCTCGTGGAAAGCCTGGGCAACGAGCCCGGCGCCGCGCTGAGGCGCCTGCATCTCCGCATTCTCCACGACGACCACACGCTCCGGGAGCTGTGACCACAGCTATCGCTCAAGGGGCCGTTGAGCCGCCTGATTCACTCCTGACGCAATGACAATCCCGCGCATTCGACGCGTTCCTCATCGAGGACAGCAACCTGCTCGACACCCGATTCCAGCAGGTCACGCGGCCTGATCTTCCTAGTCCTGGGCTTCGTCGGCCGTCCGGCCAGCGGCTGACATCAGACTCCACGCCGAAAGCTGCGCAAGGAGAAGGAGAAGCCGGCCCGCGAGCCGGGACGCGGCCTTCGCACGATCGTGTCTTCTCGCCAGAGTCGACACTGAACCCATTTCAGGCTTCCCAGCGAGTGCCCTGGTCACAGCATGATCGCAAGTCCGGTGTTAGCCCCATGACGTAGCAGAGCTCCTGGTAG
>NZ_JBITJQ010000017.1:0-250835 GCF_044460125.1 Nonomuraea sp. NPDC050153 | reverse complement strand
GCACCACCACCCCCTTCGGCCGCCCCGTCGACCCCGACGTATACACCACATACGCCGCATTCCCACCAACCACCCCAACACCCAACGCACCCCCGGCATGACCCGCCAACTCGGCGACCACAACCGGATCATCCAGCACCACCACCTCACCCGCCACCACACCCGCCGTCCGAGTCGAGGCCAGCACCACCACCGGCGCGGCATCGGCCACCATCCACCGCAACCGCTCCACCGGATACGCCGGATCCAGCGCCACATAAGCGCCACCCGCCTTGAGCACCGCCAGCAGCGCCACGATCAGATCAGCACCGCGCTCCAGGCAAACGCCGACGACCGACTCCGCCCCGACCCCGCGCGCCACCAACAACCGCGCCAGCCGATTCGCCCGCTCATCCACCTCCACATACGACAACCCCACCCCACCAGCCACCAACGCCACCGCCCCCGGCGACCGCGCCACCTGCGCCTCAAACAACTCCACCAACGACCCAGCACCCACCCCAGCCGCCGTGTCGTTCCACTCCACCAACACCCGATGACGCTCGACCTCGTCCAACACCTCCACCCCGCTCAACCGGGTCGACGGCTCAGCGGTCACCGCACCCAGCACCCCCACCAACCGCGCCACCAGCAGCTCCGCCGACTGCCGATCGAACAGGTCGGCCGCCGCCACCAACGACCCCCGCAACCCACCCGACCCCGGCACCTCCACCACCGTGAAGTCCAGATCGAACTTGGCTGCCGACGCCCCCGGTGAGATCCCCTCAGCCCGTACTCCTTGCAGGTCCAGCACCGCCTCGGCGTTGTTCTGCACCTTGAACATCACCTGGAACAGCGGATGCCGCGCCATCGATCGCGCCGGCGCCAGCTCCTCCACCAACCGCTCGAACGGCACGTCCTGGTGATCGAACGCCGACAGGCTCCGCTCCCGGACCCGCCCCAGCAGCTCACGGAACGTCGGGTCCCCGGACAGGTCCGTACGCACGACGAGCGTGTTGATGAAGAAGCCGACGAGATCGTTCAGCGCCTCGTCGTTCCGCCCGGCGTTCGCCGCTCCCATCGGGATGTCGGTCCCGGCCCCGAGCCGTGACAGCAGCATGGCGAGCGCGGCCTGCACCACCATGTAGGTGGTGACGCCTTCGCCCCGCGCCAGTTCCGCCAGCCGCGCGTGCACCTCGGCCGGCACCTCGATCGGCACCATGTGCCCGCGATGCGAGGCCACCTCCGGCCGCGGCCGGTCGAAGGGCAGCTCCAGCGCCTCCGGCGCCCCGGCCAGCGCTTCACGCCAGTACGCGACCTGCTCGGAGATCACGCTTTCCGGATCCTGCTCATCGCCGAGCGACTCCCGCTGCCACAACGCGTAGTCGGCGTACTGCACGGGCAGCGGCTGCCACTCTGGAGCCGTACCCGCGCATCTGGCGCGGTAGGCCGCAGAGAGGTCCGCGGCCAGCGGCCCCATCGAGGCCCCGTCCCCGGCGATGTGATGGACCACGACCACCAGCGCGTGCTCGCCCGCTGTCACCGAGTACAACCACGCCCGGATCGGCACCTCCGACGACAGGTCGAAGGCGTGCCCGGCCGCCTCGGCGACCACGCCGGGCAGCTCCGCGGCGGTGACGTCGATCACCGGGAGCTCCCAGTCGAGCTCCGCGACCGGAAGGATCAGCTGGCAGGGCTCGCCGTCGACCACGGGGAAGATCGTGCGCAGCACCTCGTGCCGCCCGATCACGTCCCGGAACGCCGCGCCGAGCGCCGCCACGTCCACGTCCCCTGACAGGGACACCGACACCGGGATGTTGTACGTCGCGCTCGGCCCTTCGAGCTGGCCGATGAACCAGAGCCGTTGCTGCGCGTACGACAGGGGCACCCGCTCCGGCCGCTCCATCCGCGCGAGCCCCTTGCGGGCGACCTCGGCACCGGCCAGCCGGGAGGCGAGCCGCGCGACCGTGGGCGCCTCGAACAGGTCCTTCAACGGCACTTCCACACCGAGCACCGCCCGGATCCGGCTGACCATCCGCACCGCCAGGAGCGAATGTCCGCCGAGCTGGAAGAAGTCGTCATCGACCCCGACGCTCTCCAGGCGGAGCACCTCCGCGAACGCCTCGCACAGAACCTCCTCCTCACGGGTGCCCGGCCGCCGTCCGGAACTCACGGTGTACGCGGGAGCCGGCAGAGCCTTGCGATCGAGCTTGCCGTTGACCGACACCGGCAGCGCGTCCAGCATGACCACGGCGGACGGCACCATGTACTCCGGCAGCCGTTCCCCGGCGAACCGCCGCACGACCTCCGCCAGGTGCGCCTCACCAGGGGCCGTCCCACCGTCAGAGGGGACCACGTAGGCCACCAGCCGCACATCCCCCGGCACGTCCTCCCGCGCCACCACCGCCACCTGCCCCACCTCGGGACAGGCGGCCAGGACCAGGCTGATCTCGCTGGGCTCGACCCGGAACCCGCGGATCTTCACCTGGTCATCGGCACGCCCGGCGAACAGCAACTCACCGTCGGCCGACCAGCTCACCCGGTCCCCGGTCCGGTACATCCGTTCCCCGCCCGGGCCGAACGGGCACGCCACGAACCGCTCGGCCGTCAGCCCGGGACGGCCGGTGTAGCCGCGGGTCACCTGCACCCCGGCGATGTGCAGCTCACCGACCACGCCCGGCGGCACCGGCCGGAGGAACTCATCCAGCACGTACGCCCGGGTGTTGGCCACCGGCCGCCCGATCGGCACGGAGCTTCCCGCCCAGTTAGGCGGGCACTCCCAGGCGGTGACCTCGATCGACGCCTCGGTGGGCCCGTAATAGTTCTCCAGCCGCACACCGTCCAGCACCTCGAAGAACCGCCGCGTCGCGTGGAGCGGCAGCGCCTCGCCCGAACAGGCCACCCATTGCAGGCCGGTGCACCCCGAGGCGGCGGGCTCGGCCAGGAACACCTCCAACATCGACGGCACAAAATGCGCCACCCGCACGTTCTCCCGACGAATCAACTCCGCCAGATAGGCGGCGTCGCGCTGCCCGCCAGGCCGCGCCAGCACCAACACCCCGCCCCACAGCAGCGGCCAGAAGAACTCCCACACCGACACGTCGAACCCGAACGACGTCTTCTGCAGCACCCGTGTCCCCTGTGGCAACCGCAACCGCTGCTGCATCCAGGCCAGCCGGTTCACCACGCCCGCATGCGGCACCACCACGCCCTTGGGCCGGCCGGTCGAGCCGGAGGTGAACATCACATACGCCGCATTCGCGCCGGTCAGCACCCCACCACGCTCAACGGCGGAGAGCCCCCGATCCGGCAGACCCGCCAACTCCGCCACCACCGCCGGATCATCCAGCACAACCCGCTCGACCCCGCTGGGCGACCTCACAGCAGACGAGGTGATCACACAAACCGCCCCGGCCTGCTCGACCAGATACGCCATCCGCTCGACCGGATACTCCGGATCCACCGGCAGATAAGCAGCCCCAGCCTTCAACACAGCCAGCAACGCCACCACCAGATCCACCCCACGCTCCAAACACACCCCCACCACCGACTCCACCCCGACACCCCGCCCCACCAACAACCGCGCCAACCGATTCGCCCGCCCATCCACCTCCGCAAACGACAACTCCACCCCGTCACCAACCACCGCCACCGCATCCGGAACCGCCGCCACCCGCGCCTCGAACAACTCCGCCAACGTCCCCGACAGCACCTCGGCAGAGGTGTCATTCCACTCCTCCACCACCAGACGCCGCTCCTCGGCGTCCAGCACGTCCACGCCGCTCAGCCGGGTCGCCGGCTCAGCGGTCAGCACGTCCAGCACCCGCATCCACCGCGCCACCAGCGTTTCGGCCGACTCCCGGTCGAACAGGTCCGCTGCTGCCCGCAGCGCGCCGCGCAGCCCCGACGGGTCTCCCAAGGAGCCGGACATCTCGGTCAGGCTCAACTCCAGGTCGAACTTGGCCGGCGCCTCCTCCAACGGCATCCCGGTGACCCGCACGCCGGGCAGTTCCAGCTCCGCCTCACCGGTGTTCTGCAGCGTGAGCAGCACCTGGAACAGCGGATGCCGGGCCATCGACCGCGCAGGCGCCAGCTCCTCGACCAGCCGCTCGAACGGCACGTCCTGGTGATCGAAGGCGGCCAGGCTCGACTCCCGCACCCGCCCCAGCAGCTCACGGAACGTCGGATTCCCGGACAGGTCGGTGCGCAGGACGAGCGTGTTGACGAAGAAGCCGACGAGGTCATCCAGTGCCTCGTCCATGCGTCCCGCGTTCGGCGACCCGATCGGGATGTCGTTCCCGGCTCCGAGCCGCGACAGCAGCACGGCGAGCGCGGCCTGCACCACCATGAACGTCGTGACGCCCTCGGCCCGCGCCAGTTCCACCAGCCGCGCATGCACCTCGACCGGAACCTCGACCGGCACCGAGTGCCCCCGATAAGAGGCCACCGCCGGACGCGGCCGGTCAACCGGGAGCGCGAGCTCCTCCGGCAGGCCGGTCAGCGCGTTCCGCCAGTATCCGAGCTGCCGCGCGATCACACTGTCGTCGTCCTGGTCCTCGCCCAGCAGTTCCCGCTGCCACAACGCGTAGTCCGCGTACTGCACCGGCAACGGCTCCCACCGCGGAGCCGCACCACCGCACCGAGCCGCGTACGCCACCGACACATCCCGCGCCAGCAACCCCAACGACCACGCATCACCGGCGATGTGATGAACGACCACCACCAGCACATGCTCGTCCGCCGACTCCGACAGCAACCACGCCCGGATCGGCACCTCACACGCCAGATCGAACACCTGGCCCACCGCCGCGCCGGTCACCCCCCCAAGGTCCTCCGACGCCACCTCGACCGCGGACAGCTCCCACTCAAGCTCGTCCAGCGGCAGGATCCGCTGATGGGGCTCACCGTCCACCGCGGGGAAGACCGTCCGCAGCACCTCGTGCCGCCCGATCACATCCCGTAGCGCCGCGTTCAACGCCGCCCGATCAACACCGCCGGACAGCCGGAGCACGACCGGTACGTTGTAGGTCGCGCTCGGCCCTTCGAGCCGGCTGATGAACCACAACCGCTGCTGCGCGAACGACAACGGCACCTGCTCCGGCCGCCGCTCCACCGCCCGCAACGCCTGCCGTGCCACCGCGGCGCCCTCAAGCCGACCCGCCAGCCCCGCCACCGTCGGCGCCTCGAACAACAGGCGCAGCGGCACCTCCATCCCCAGCACCGCCCGCACCCGGCTGACCAACCGCACCGCCAGCAACGAATGCCCGCCCAGCCGGAAGAAGTCGTCCTCCACGGCCACCTCGGAGACCCCCAGCACCTCGGCGAAGGCCCGGCGCAGACGCTCCTCCAGCACCGTGGCCGGAGCCCGCCCCGCCTCCGCCTTCTGTTCCAGCGCCGGCAGGGCCTCGCGGTCCACCTTGCCGTTCGCGGTCAGCGGCAGCGCGTCGAGCACGACCACCGCGGACGGCAGCATGTACTTGGGCAGCCGGTCGGCGGCGTAGCGGTGCACCAGGCGGGGCTGCACGTCCGTGCCCACGACGTAGGCCACCAGACGGACGTCGCCGGGGGCGTACTCACGGGCGATCACCGCCGCCTGGGACACCAGCGGATGCGCCGCCACCACGGCCTGCACCTCGCCCGGCTCGATCCGGAACTCCCGGATCTTGACCTGCTCGTCGGCCCGCCCGAGGTACTCCAGGTTCCCGTCGTTGCGCCGGCGGGCGATGTCGCCGCTGCGGTACATCCGGGCGCCGGGGACGAACGGGCAGGCCACGAACCGCTCGGCCGTCAGATCGGCCCGGCCCGCGTACCCCCGGGCCACCTGCGCACCGGCGATGTACAACTCACCCGCCACCCCGAGCGGAACCGGCCGCAACCACTCATCCAACACATACAGACGGCAATTGGCGATCGGACGCCCGATCGGCACCGACTCCCCGACCTCATCACCCGCCCGCACCTCAAACACACAACACCCGACCGTCGTCTCCGTCGGCCCATACTCATTCACCACCACCGACCCCGGAGACCCCGCCAACCACGACCGCACCAACCCCCCCGGCAACGCCTCACCACCCACCACCCACGTCCGACCGACATCCCCCCGCACCGACTCGGCCAACAACGCCAAATGCGCCGGAACAACCTTCACCAACCCCAACCCACCCGACAAAACCCCCGCCAGACCTTCAGCACTCACCACCACCGCCGCCCCCGACACCAACGGCACCCACAAACTCGTCACCGTCAGGTCGAAGGCCACCGACGAATGCAACGGCGCCCCACTACCCACCCCATAAGCCCCGGACGCCCACCCCACGTAATTCGCCAGCGCGGCCTGGGGCACCACCACACCCTTCGGCCGGCCCGTCGAACCCGAGGTGTAGATGACGTACGCCGCCTGCCCGCCGGTCATCACCCGCTCGGACCGCACGGCAGGGGCCGCCGCCAGCCGCCGCGTCGTCACCGCGTCGTCGAGCACGAGCAGCCGCGCCTGTCCCTCCGGCAGCTCCTCCGCGATCTCCCCGCTGGTGACGGTCAGCACGGCCCGGCTGTCGGCCAGCATGAACGCGATCCGTTCCGCCGGCAGCCCAGGCTCGATCGGCACATAAGCCGCCCCCGCCTTCCACACCGCCAGCAACGCGACGACCAGATCGACCCCGCGTTCCAGGCACACCCCCACCACCGACTCGACCCCCACCCCCTCACTCACCAGCACCTGCGCCAGCCGATTCGCCCGCTCGTCCAGCGCCGCGTACGACAGCTCCACCTCTCCGGAAGCCACCGCGACCGCCTCGGGCGTCCGAGCCGCCTGCGCCTCGAACAACTCCACCACCGGAGCGCCGGTGTCGCCGGCGGTGTCGTTCCACTCCTCCAGCACCCGCCGCCGCTCCTCACCATCGAGCAGCTCCACCCCGCTCAACCGCACCAGCGGCTCGGCAGTCACCAGCTCCAGCACCCGCGCCAAGCGAGCCGCCAGGACCTCAACCGACCCCCGATCGAACAAATCCGCGGCAGCCACCATCGACCCCCGCAGTCCAGCCGGTGCCCCGCTCGCGTCGAACACCTCGCCGACCAGCACCTCAAGGTCGAACTTCGCCGCCGACTCACCTGCCGGCATCCCCGTGGCACTCACACCCGGCAGCTCCAGCGCCGCCTCGCCGGTGTTCTGCAGGTTCAGCATCACCTGGAACAGCGGATGCCGAGCCATCGACCGCGACGGCGCCAGCTCCTCCACCAACCGCTCGAACGGCACATCCTGGTGATCGAACGCCGCCAGGCTGGACTCCCGCATCCGGTCCAGCAGCTCGCGGAACGTCGGATCCCCCGACAGGTCGGCCCGCAGCACCAGCGTGTTGACGAAGAACCCGATCAGATCCTCCAACGCCTCATCCGTACGCCCGGCGTTGGCCGACCCGATCGGAATATCGACCCCCGCCCCCAGCCGCGACAACAACACCGCCAGCGCGGCCTGCACCACCATGAACGTGGTCACGCCCTCGGCCCGCGCCACCTCCACCACCCGCGCGTGCACCTCGGCCGAGACCTCCACCGGCACCGAGTGCCCCCGGTAGGACGCCATCGTCGGACGCGGCCGGTCGAAAGGCAGCGCCAGTTCCTCCGGCGCCCCCGCCAGCGCTCCCCGCCAGAAGGCAAGCTGCTCCGAGATCACACTCTCCGGATCCCGCTGATCCCCCAGCAGCTCCCGCTGCCACAACGCATAATCCGCATACTGCACAGAAAGCGGCTCCCACCCCGGAACCGAACCCTCACACCGAGCCGCATAGGCCACCGACACATCCCGCCCCAACGGGCCCAACGACCACGCATCGCCCGCGATGTGGTGAACGACCACCACCAGCACATGCTCATCCCTCGACACCGAGAACAGCCACGCCCGCACCGGCACCTCGGCCGACAGATCGAACACATGCCCTGCGGCCGCGTCGATCGCCTCCTCCAGCTCCTCAGGCGCCACCTCGGCCACCGCCAGCTCCCAGGCCAGCTCGTCCGGCGGCAGGATGTGCTGATAGGGCTCGTCGTCCACGGCGGGGAAGATCGTGCGCAGCACCTCGTGCCGCCCGATCACGTCCCGCAGCGCCGCGTCGAGCGCCACCCGGTCCACCTCGCCGGACAGCCGCTGCGCGATCCGGATGTTGTAGTTCGCACTCGGGCCTTCCAACTGCCCGATGAACCAGAGCCGTCGCTGCGCGAATGACAACGGAATCATCAGGAACCCTCCCGGGTACGCATCGGCCGTAGTGCCGGCCTGGCCGGCTTCTTGTCTCCGAACTGGCGTGCGAGCTCAGCCACTGTCCGCGCCTTGAAGAGCGTCCGCAACGACACCTCGACGCCGAGCGCCGTACGCACCCGGCTGACGAACCGCACCGCCAGCAGCGAATGCCCGCCCAGCGCGAAGAAGTCGTCATCCACCCCGACCTCGGGCAGCCCGAGCACCTGGGCGAACAGGTCGCACAGGATCTCCTCCCGCGCGTTCGCCGGCCCTCGGCCGGCTCCCACCTTGTACGCGGGCGCGGGCAGGGCCTTGCGATCGAGTTTGCCGCTGGTGGTCACGGGCAGGGCGTCCAGCGTCACGATGGCGGAGGGCACCATGTGCGCCGGCAGCCGCTCGGCCGCGAACGCCCGCACCGACTCCGCCAGCCGCGCGTCGTCCTCCTCCGGGACGACGTAAGCGACCAGGGACTTCTCGCCCGGCACATCCTCCCGGACGATCACGGCCGCCTGGACCACGCGGGGGTGAGCGGCCACGGCTGCTTGCACCTCGCCCGGCTCGATCCGGAACCCCCGGATCTTCACTTGGTCATCACTGCGTCCGGCGAACACCAGCCTTCCGGCCTCGGTCCACCGCACCCGGTCCCCGGTCCGATACATCCGCTCACCCACCGGGCCGAACGGATCGGCCAGGAACCGCTCGGCGCTCAATCCCGGGCGACCGGCGTAGCCGCGGGCCACCTGCGCGCCGGCAAGGTACAGATCCCCGGCCACCCCCGGCGGCACCGGCCGGAGGAACCCGTCCAGCACGTACGCCCGCGTGTTCACATTGGGCCGGCCGATCGACACCTCGTCCCCCGACATCGGCTCGTCCGTCATCGCCGAACAGACCGTCACCTCGGTCGGGCCATAGGCGTTCACCAGCCGACGCCCCGTACCCCATCGCGCCACCAACTCCGGCCCCAGCGCCTCTCCGCCGGCCACCAGCGTCCGTACGCCGGCCAGATCCGAGGGCGCCAGCACGCTCAGCGACGAGGGTGGCACCAACGCATGACTCACCTCGAGCCGGGCCACCACCTCGGCCAGTCCGGCGCCCGGCAGCAGGTCCTGCGCGTCGGCCACCACCAGACAGCCGCCCGACCACAACGCCACCAGCACCTCCCAGCAGGCGGCGTCAAAACCCGGCGAGGCGAGCTGCAGCACCCGGTCCCCGGCTTCCACCTGCCATCCCCCGGCCGTGAGCAGATTGACCGCACCGTCATGGGTGACCATCACCCCCTTGGGCCGCCCGGTCGACCCCGACGTGTAGATCACATACGCCATGCACCCCGGCACCAGACGCCCGATGCGCTCCTCGGCGGTCAGCCCCTCACCGGCCAGCCCGGCCAGCTCTGTCACAACCACCGGATCGTCGATCACCACCCGCTGCACGCCCTCAGGCGACCGCCCGGCCAACGCCGAGGAGGTCACCACCGTCGCCACCCCCGCGTCGGCCAAGGAGAACGCGATCCGATCCGCCGGATACACCGGATCGAGCGGCAGGAACGCGGCCCCCGCCTTCAACACCCCCAACACCGCGACGACCCACTCCACCCCCCGCCCCAGCACCAAGCCGACCGTCGACTCCACCGTCACACCTCGGCCGACCAGCAACCGGGCCAGCCGATTCGCCCGCTCGTCCAGCGCCGCGTACGACAGCTCCACCTCTCCGGAAGCCACCGCGACCGCCTCAGGCGTCCGCCTCACCTGCGCCTCGAACAACTCGACCAGCGTCGCCGGCTCCACCTCCACCGCCGCGCCGTTCCACTCCGCCAGCACCCGACGGCACTCGGCCTCGTCCAGTACGGACACGGCGTGCAGCGGCGGATCAGACCCTTCCTCCAGCGCGGACACCAGGTTCTCCGCCCCCGTCCGCACGAGCGCGCCCACGGCATGAGCGTCGATCGGTGCGACGGCGTCCACCGCCAGCCTGATGGCGTCGCCGTCGTCGTCCGCCAGCAGCGCGAGCGGATAGTTCGTGCGCTCCCGCGCGTACACGAGGCGGGCGCCCTCCATCGACTCGTCCCAGCGCCGGCCCAGGTCCTGTCCGGTGTTCCGCCGGTAGTTGAGGATGGTGGTGAACAACGGCGTGTCCCCCGCCACCCCGCTCGCCTGCTGCGCCAGGGCCAGCGGCGCGTGCTCGTGCTCCAGCAGTTCCCCGAGCTGGGACCGCATCGCGAACACGGCGTCCCGCGCGCCGAGCATGCCCGTGCGTACGCGTACCGGAAGCGTGTTGATGAACGGCCCGGGCACGCGATCCGCGCCCATGCCTGAGTTCATCCGCCCGAACAGCACGGTCCCGAACACCACGTCGTCCCGGCCGGAGACCACGGCCACCACCCGGGCCCATACCACGTGCAGCACCGTCGCCGGGCTGACCCCCAGGCGCCGCGACACCTCGCGCAGGCGGTCGATCAGCTCCGGCGATGCCGCGATCTGCGCGCGCACGACGCCGGCGCCGTCGCCCCGCACATCCGCCACGCCGTACGGGGCGGTCGGCTCCTCGACGTCGCCCAGCAGGTCCCTGAAGTACCGCTCGTGCTCGGACCGCTGCACCCCGCCGCGGGCCTGCGCAACGAAGTCGCGGAACGGCAGCGGCTGCGGCAGTTCGTCACCCCGTCCGGTCATGATGGCGAGGATCTCCGCGAGCAGTACTTCCAGTGCGGTGCCGTCGCGCACCATGTGATGAGCGCGCACCAGCACCAGCCACCGGTCGCTCTGCGGCTCGGCCGCGATGTGGGTGTCGAGCAGTGGCGGCCGCCCCAGGTCCATGGTCTGCCCACCGGCCGCCACCAGCTCGGCCACCGGATCGGCGGCCTGTGGGTCCAGGGCCACTTCCTCGACCGGCAGTTCAGCACGGCGCCACACCACCTGGACCGGCTCGCGCAGCCCTTCCCATACGTAGGAGGTGCGGTAGATGTCGTGCCGAGCCACCACCTGGTGCAACGCATCGAGGAAGGCGTCGAGCCCATCTCTTGAATCGAACCGCAGCACGGCCGGCATCACGTATGCGTCGTCACCGCCGTCCGCCAGCAGGTGGTGGAACAGCAATCCTTCCTGAAGGGGCGCGAGCGGGTAGATGTCGGCCACGTTCGCCGCGCCGCCCTCGACGGTGGCCACGATCCGCGCCACCTCGTCGGCGTCCAGGTCCACCATCGGCAGCAGGTCCGGCGTGATGGCCGTGGCGTCCGCGGGGATCAGGTTGGCCGGCGGCACCACCCGTTCGATGCCCGCCGAACCGGCGAGCGCCGCCACCGTCGGCGTGTCGAACAACGTCCGCACCGACACGGAAACACCTCGTGTCCGCAGCAGCTCGACCAGGCGGACGGCGAGCAGTGAATGGCCGCCCAACTCGAAGAAGTCGTCATCGACCCCGACCGCGGGCACCCCGAGCACCTCGGCGAACGCGGCACACAGCGCCTCCTCGCGCGAGCTGGACGGCCCGCGACCGGCTCCGGTGGTCGCGGCGCGGTCGGGTGCGGGCAGAGCGTGGCGGTCCAGCTTGCCGTTGGCCGTCAGGGGCAATGCGTCCAGCACCACCCAGGCCGACGGCACCATGTGGTCCGGCAGCCGCTCAGCCGCGAACCCGCGCACCACCGACGGCAGCTCACTCGCGCTCTCCGCGTCATGCGCCACCAGGTAACCGACCAAGCGCATGTCACCCGGCGCCTCCTCGCGGGCCACCACCGCGACTTGATCGACACCCTGGCACTTGGCCAGCACAGCGCGGACCTCACCCGGCTCCACCCGGAAGCCACGAATCTTGACCTGATCGTCCACCCGTCCGGCGAAGACCAGCTCACCGTCGTGGGTCCAGCGGGCCCGGTCGCCGGTGCGATACATGCGCCCACCGTCGAAGGGACAGGCCACGAACCGTTCGGCCGTCAGGCTGAAGCGTCCGAGGTAGCCGCGGGCAAGCTGTGCCCCGGCGATGTACAGCTCCCCGACCACGCCCGGAGGCACCGGTGCCAGGTTCTCGTCCAGCACGTACAGGCGTGTGTTCGCGACCGGTGTCCCGATCGGGACCACTCCCCCGGCCCGCAGGCGGGTCGTCGCGACGCCGATGGTGGTCTCGGTGGGGCCATAGTGGTTGAACACCGCACAGCCACGCCGCTCGGCCGCCGTGAGCAGTTGCTCCACCCAGCCCGGCGCCGCCGCCTCCCCACCCAGCACCAACGACCGATCGGGCAGCAGCGGCTCCAGCTCGCCCAACGCCGCCAGATGGGAAGGCACCATCTTCAGGTAGTCCACCTGCAACCCGCTCAGCGCGACCGGATCGGTGGCGGCGTCCTCCGGCACGATGTGCAATCGCCCACCCGTGGTCAGGCCGGCGAAGACAACCGTGTTGCCCAGGTCGGTCGCCTGCCCCTGCACCAGCGCGTACCGGCCACCGGCCATCCCCAGACGTCCAGGCACCGAGGCGACGTAGTTCGCGAGGCCGGCCTGGGTGACCACGACGCCCTTCGGCCTGCCTGTCGAGCCTGAGGTGTAGATGACATACGCGGCCTGCTCGCCGAGCATCGCCCGCTCGGGCTTGGTGGCCGGCGCGGCGGCCAGGCGCATCTTCGTGAACGTGTCGTCGAGGGTGAGCGTGCGGCTCCGGCCCGCGGGCAACTCCTCGGCGATCTCCTCACTCGTCACCGTGAGCACGGCGCGGCTGTCGGCCAGCATGAACGCGATCCGCTCCACCGGCTGCCGCGGATCGATCGGCACGTACGCCGCCCCGGCCTTCCACACTGCCAGCAACGCCGCGATCAGATCGACGCCCCGCTCCAGGCACACCCCCACCACCGACTCGGCCCGGACCCCCTCTCCGATCAGGACATGCGCCAGACGGTTCGCCCGCTCGTCCAACTCCGCGTACGAGACCTCGACCCCGTCAGCGACCACCGCGACCGCGCCAGGCTCCTGCGCCTCGAACGACTCCACCACCGGAATGCCGAGACCCTCGACCGCCGTGCTGTTCCAGTCCTCCACCACCAGACGCCGCTCCTCGGCGTCCAGCACGTCCACGCCGCTCAGCGGCAGATCCGCTCCGCCGTCCAGAACCAGTTCCAGCGCGGCCACCAGATTGTCGGTAGCAGTGCGAACCAGCACCCCCACACTCCGGGCGTCGATCGGAGCGACCGCATCGACGGCCACCGACGTGCTGTCGCCGTTGTCATCGATCAGGATGACGAGGGGATAGTTGGTGCGCTCACGCACCGACAACAGCCGCACCCCCTCCATCTCCCCATCCACACCGGCACCGGTGTTGTGCCGGTAATTCAGGAAGGAAGTGAACAGCGGCGTATCACCCGCCACCCCACTGGCCTGCTGCGCCACAGTCAGCGGCGCATGCTCGTGCTCCAGCAACTCGGCAAGCTGACCCCGCATGACCGACACCGCCGCCCGCACACCGAGCTCACCCGTACGCAACCGCACCGGCAACGTGTTCATGAACGGACCCGGCACCCGATCCGCACCGGCACCGGCATTCATCCGGCCGAACAACACCGTCCCGAACACCACGTCATGCCGACCGGACGCCGTAGCCAAAACCCGCGCCCACGCCACATGCAACACCGTCGCCGGACTCACCCCCAACCGCCGGGCCACCTCCCGCAACCGCCCATGCAACCCAGCCTCGAACGGCACCACCTCATGCACAGAGTCGACACCGTCACCCCGCACGTCCACCAGCCCGAACGGCGCCGTCGGCTCCTCGACATCACCCAGCAACTGCTCGAAGTACCGCGAATGCTCGGCGTCCTCGACGCCACCGCGCGCCTGCGCCACGAAATTCCGGAACGGCAGCGGCTCGGCCAGCTCCGCCCCCCGCCCGGCCAGGAACGCCCGCACCTCGGCGAGCAACACCTCCAGCGCGGTGTGATCCCTGACCACATGATGCATCCGGACCAGCACCAGCCACCGCTCACCACCCGGCACCGCCGCGACATGCACCCCCATCAACGGCGCCCGATGAAGATCCATCACCGAACCGGCCAACTCCACCAACACACCAGCCGGATCAACACAATCCGGCTCCAGCACCACTTCCTCGACCGGCAACACAGCCCGACGCCGCACCACCTGCACCGGCTCCCGCAACCCCTCCCACGCCAGCGACGTGCGATAGATGTCATGCCGATCCACCACCCGCTGCAACGCCTCAACGAACTGCCCCACCCGACCCCGCGAGTCGAACTCCAGCACCGCCCGCAGCACATACGCGTCCTCGCCGCCGTCGGCCAGCAGGTGATGGAACAGCAGCCCTTCCTGCAACGGCGCCAGCGGATAGATGTCGGCCACATTCGCCGCACCACCCTCGACACCGGCCACGACCCGCTCGATCTCCTCGACGGTCAGATCCACCAAGGGCAACATCTCCGGCGTGATGCTGGTCGCGTCGGCCGGGATTCGGTTCTCCGGAACCTCCACCTGCCGAGGCCCGGCCGCCGCAGCCAACCCGCTCACCGTCGGCGTCTCGAACAACGCCCGCACCGACACCGACACACCACGCGACCGCAACATCTCCACGAGCCGGATCACCAGCAGCGAATGCCCGCCCAGCCGGAAGAAGTCGTCGTCCACCCCCACGCTGTCCAGCCCCAGCACCTCAGCGAAGGCCGCGCACAACACCTCCTCACGGAGGTTGGCCGGGGCACGACCCACCCCGGCGGTGTACTGAGGAGCCGGCAGAGCCTTGCGATCGAGCTTGCCGTTGACCGACACCGGCAGCGCGTCCAGTACGACCACGGCGGACGGCACCATGTACTCCGGTAACCGCTCTGCCGCGAACCGCCGCACCGTCTCGGCATCGGCCATGGCAGGGACCACGTAGGCCACCAGCCGCACGTCCCCCGGCACGTCCTCCCGCGCGACCACCACGACCTGGCCGACACCGGGGCAAGCGGCCAGCACCGTACTGACCTCACCCGGCTCCACCCGGACCCCACGGATCTTCACCTGATCATCCGCCCGGCCCGCGAACATCAGCTCGCCCCCGGCCGACCAGCTCACCCGATCCCCGGTCCGATACATCCGCTCACCGGCCCCGAACGGACACGCCACAAACCGCTCGGCACTCAACCCCGCACGACCGGCATAGCCGCGCGCCAGCTGTACCCCGGCCAGATACAGTTCTCCCACCACCCCCGGCGGCACCGGGCGCAACCCCTCATCCAGCACAAACGCCCGCGTGTTGGCCACCGGCCGCCCGATCGGCACCGACATTCCACTCCACGACGGTGGGCACGACCAGGCCGTGACGTCGATGGACGCCTCGGTCGGGCCGTAGTAGTTCTCCAGCCCCACCCCACCCAGCACCTCGGAGAACCGCCGCACCACATGAGCGGGCAACGCCTCACCCGAACACACCACCCACCGCAAGCCAGTGCACCCCGAAGCGGACGGCTCGGCCAGGAACACCTCCAACATCGACGGCACAAAATGCGCCACCCGCACGTTCTCGCGACGAATCAACTCCGCCAGATAAGCCGCATCCCGCTGCCCACCCGGCCGCGCCAGCACCAACACCCCACCCCACAACAACGGCCAGAAGAACTCCCACACCGACACGTCGAACCCGAACGACGTCTTCTGCAGCACCCGTGTCCCCTGTGGCAACCGCAACCGCTGCTGCATCCAGGCCAGCCGGTTCACCACGCCCGCATGCGGCACCACCACGCCCTTCGGCCGGCCGGTCGACCCCGAGGTGAACATCACATACGCCGCATTCGCGCCGGTCAGCACCCCACCACGCTCACCAGCGGAAAGCCCCCGATCCGGCAGACCCGCCAACTCCGCCACCACCCCCGGATCATCCAGCACAACCCGCTCGACCCCGCTGGGCGACCTCACAGCAGACGAGGTGATCACACAAACCGCCCCGGCCTGCTCGACCAGATACGCCATCCGCTCAACCGGGTACTCCGGATCCACCGGCAGATACGCGGCCCCAGCCTTCAACACGGCCAACAACGCCACCACCAGATCCACCCCACGCTCCAAACACACCCCCACCACCGACTCCACCCCGACACCACGAGCCACCAACAACCGCGCCAACCGATTCGCCCGCCCATCCACCTCGGCGAAGGACAACCCCATCCCGTCACCGACCACCGCCACCGCATCCGGAACCGCCGCCACCCGCGCCTCGAACAACTCCACCAACGTCCCCGACAGCACCTCGGCAGAGGTGTCATTCCACTGCTCCACCACCAGACGCCGCTCCTCGGCGTCCAGCACGTCCACGCCGCTCAGCGGCAGATCCGGCCCGCCGTCCAGAACCAGTTCCAGCGCGGCCACCAGATTGTCGGTAGCGGTGCGAACCAACACCCCCACACTCCGGGCGTCGATCGGAGCGACCGCATCGACACCCACTGACATGCTGTCGCCGTTGTCATCGATCAGGATGACGAGGGGATAGTTGGTGCGCTCACGCACCGACAACAGCCGCACCCCCTCCATCTCCCCATCCACACCGGCACCGGTGTTGTGCCGGTAATTCAGGAAGGAAGTGAACAGCGGCGTATCACCCGCCACCCCACTGGCCTGCTGCGCCACAGTCAGCGGCGCATGCTCGTGCTCCAGCAACTCGGCAAGCTGACCCCGCATGACCGACACCGCCGCCCGCACACCGAGCTCACCCGTACGCAACCGCACCGGCAACGTGTTCATGAACGGACCCGGCACCCGATCCGCACCGGCACCGGCATTCATCCGGCCGAACAACACCGTGCCGAACACCACGTCATGCCGACCGGACGCCGTAGCCAGAACCCGCGCCCACGCCACATGCAACACCGTCGCCGGACTCACCCCCAACCGCCGGGCCACCTCCCGCAACCGCCCATGCAACCCAGCCTCGAACGGCACCACCTCATGCACGGAATCGACGCCATCGCCCCGCACATCCACCAGCCCGAACGGCGCCGTCGGCTCCTCGACATCACCCAGCAACTCAGCGAAATAGTGGCTGTGCTCGACGTCCGTGGTCCCGTGACGCGCCTGCGCCACAAAGTTCCGGAACGGCAGCGGCTCGGCCAGCTCCGCCCCCCGCCCGGCCAGGAACGCCCGCACCTCGGTGAACAGCACCTCCAGCGCGGTGTGATCCCTGACCACGTGATGCATCCGGATCAGCACCAGCCACCGCTCACCACCCGGCACCGCCGCGACATGCACCCCCATCAACGGCGCCCGATGAAGATCCATCACCGAACCGGCCAACTCCACCAACGCACCAGCCGGATCGACACAATCCGGCTCCAGCACCACTTCCTCGACCGGCAACACAGCCCGACGCCGCACCACCTGCACCGGCTCCCGCAACCCCTCCCACGCCAGCGACGTGCGATAGATATCGTGCCGATCCACCACCCGCTGCAACGCCTCAACGAACTGCCCCACCCGACCCCGCGAGTCGAACTCCAGCACCGCCGGCGTCACGTACACGTCCTCGCCACCGTCAGCCAGCAGGTGATGGAACAGCAGCCCCTCCTGCAACGGCGCCAGCGGATAGATGTCGGCCACATTCGCCGCACCACCCTCGACACCGGCCACGACCCGCTCGATCTCTTCGACGGTCAGGTCCACCAGGGGTAACATCTCCGGCGTGATGCTGGTCGCGTCGACCGGAATCAGATTGGCGGGCACCTCTCTCTGCCCGGCGCTCACGGATGCGGCCAGGCCGGCCGGCGTGGGTGTGTCGAAGAGGGCCCGTGCGGAGACCGAGACGCCTCGGGAGCGCAGGACCTCCACGAGCCGGATCACCAGCAGCGAATGCCCGCCCAGCCGGTAGAAGTCGTCGTCTGCGCTCACGCTCTCCAGGCCGAGCACTTCGGCGAAGGCCGCGCAGACGATCTCTTCGCGGGGGTTGGCCGGGGCACGACCCGCCCCGGCGGTGTACTGAGGAGCCGGCAGAGCCCGGCGGTCAAGCTTGCCATTGACCGACACCGGCAACGCATCCAGCACCACCACGGCAGACGGCACCATGTACCCCGGCAACCGCCCCTCCGCGAACTCCCGCACCACTTCCACATCAACCGCCTCATCAGCGGGTACCACATACGCCACCAACCGCACATCCCCCGGCACGTCCTCCCGCGCCACCACCACGACCTGGCCGACACCGGGGCAAGCGGCCAGCACCGTACTGACCTCACCCGGCTCCACCCGGAACCCACGGATCTTCACCTGGTCATCCGCCCGACCGGCGAACACGAGCTCACCATCGGCCGACCAACTCGCCCGATCCCCAGTCCGATACATGCGTTCGCCCGCCCCGAACGGACACGCCACAAACCGCTCCGCACTCAATCCCGCACGACCGGCATAGCCGCGCGCCAGCTGCACCCCGGCCACGTACAACTCACCCACCACTCCGACCGGCACCGGGCGCAACCCCTCATCCAGCACGAACGCCCGCGTGTTGGCCACCGGCCGCCCGATCGGCACCGACTCACCAGGCACACACCGCCAGGCGGTCACATCAATCGACGCCTCGGTGGGCCCGTAATAGTTCTCCAGCCCCACCCCGTCCAGCACCTCAAAGAACCGCCGCACCACATGCACCGGCAACGCCTCACCCGAACACACCACCCACCGCAACCCACCACAACCCGCCGCAGCCGGCTCAGCCAGAAACGCCTCCAACATCGACGGCACAAAATGCGCCACCCGCACGTTCTCCCGACGGATCAACTCCGCCAGATAGACGGCGTCGCGCTGCCCACCCGGCCGCGCCAGCACCAACACCCCACCCCACAACAACGGCCAGAAGAACTCCCACACCGACACGTCGAACCCGAACGACGTCTTCTGCACCACCCGCTCACCCGGCACAAGCTGCAGCCGCTCCTGCATCCAAACCAGCCGGTTCACCACACCCGCATGCGGCACCACCACCCCCTTCGGCCGACCCGTCGACCCCGACGTGAACATCACATACGCCGCATTCGCGCCGGTCAGCACCCCACCACGCTCACCAGCGGAAAGCCCCCGATCCGGCAGACCCGCCAACTCCGCCACCACCGCCAGATCATCCAGCACAACCCGCTCGACCCCGCTGGGCGACCTCACAGCAGACGAGGTGATCACACAAACCGCCCCGGCCTGCTCGACCAGATACGCCATCCGCTCGACCGGGTACTCCGGATCCACCGGCAGATAAGCGGCCCCGGCCTTCAACACGGCCAGCAACGCCACCACCAGATCCACCCCACGCTCCAAACACACCCCCACCACCGACTCCACCCCGACACCCCGCCCCACCAACAACCGCGCCAACCGATTCGCCCGCCCATCCACCTCCGCAAACGACAACTCCACCCCGTCACCGACCACCGCCACCGCATCCGGAACCGCCGCCACCCGCGCCTCGAACAACTCCACCAACGTCCCCGACGGCACCACGACACCCGTGTCGTTCCACTCCTCCACCACCAGACGCCGCTCCTCGGCGTCCAGCACGTCCACCCCGCCGACGCGCTCCTTACCGGCGGCCGCCCCCAGCCACCGCAACACGCTCAGATACCGCCGCGACACATCCGAAGCCGCCCCCAGATCGTGCAGATCCGGATTCACATCGACATTGACCTGCAGCCCCGACCGCTCATAGAGATCGATCCGCACCCCGTTGACGGGTCCGGTGGACAGGTTGTGCGCGGTGATGGCGCAGTCGCCGAAGCGCAGGTCGTAGTCGAAGGACATGACGTTGATGAGCAGCCCGCACAATTCGCCCTCGGCGATCCGCAGGTCGGTGTGCATGTCCTCGTACCGGTAGCGCTGCCGCCGCAGCCCCTCCCTGATCGCCTGGGAGGTCTGCCGCAGCAGGTCGGCGACGCTCGTGTCCGGGCCGATGGTGAGGCGCAGCGGCAGGATGTTGGAGGTCATGCCGGGGATCGCCATCTCCCGCTTGCCGGTGCGTGCGCGTACGGGAATGCCGACCACGACGTCCCGTTCCCCGGTCATCCGGTGCTGGTAGAGGGCAGCCGCGGCGATGGACAGGCCCGCGAGGCTGGTCTTCAGGCGGCGCGCGGCGGTCCTGAGCCCGGCGGCCTCCGACGGGCCGACGGCGTCGGCATACCGGAGGGGGGCGTCCTGGGCGCGGCGGGTCCGGTTCGAGCCGCCGGCCGTCACGATCGGGAGGTCGGCGAGTCGGCCGAGCCAGTACTGGCGATCCTCCTCGAAGCCTGCGGACTCCCGGTAGGCCCGGTCCGCGTCGAACAGCAGGGACACCGGCTCCACCGCCCCGTCCTCGACCGGACGGCCCTCCAAGAGCGCGGTGTAGAGCTCCGCGCCCCGGCCGGCGATCAGCAGGCCGCCCTGTCCGTCCATGACGCAGTGGTGGGCCCACGAGTACCAGTGGACGAGATCGTCGGCGAGCTTGATGAGGGCGGTCCCGGACAGCTCGCCGCCGTCGAGGTCCACGGCCCGCCGCAGGTCGGCTTGCATCCACTCCTGGGCGGCGGCGCGCGGGTCGGGTTCGGCGCTGACGTCGATGACGGGCACGGGATAGTCGCTCGCGTCGCGCAGGTACTGCATCGGGACGCCGTCGATCATCCGGAAGCGCAGCCGGAACGTCTCGACCTCTTCCAGCCGCCGGCGCGCGGCGCGCTCCAGCAGCGCGAGGTCCACCTCGCCGCGGATCTCCATGTACTCCGCGATGCGGAAGCTCCAGTTGTCGGGCGCGAATCGCTGGGCGTACCACATGGCGAGCTGGCCGGACATCAGTTCGCGGAGTTCGCCGTGAGCTGCAGCCATTCCCGAGCACCCCAATTCGTTCGACACGCCAGCTGGACGGGCGGCCCCGCGCCAGGCCTTCTCCGGGCGGAAATCCGTTCACGTGCGCGCGCAAAGCCAAATCTCAAGCCAATTCAATTCGGGATTGCGCGCCGCCCACTATGGCTCAGGGCCGAGCGCGGGATCAACATTGCCGTTCAACTGCTCCACTGCCGCAGTTGTACGCCCCTGAGCAGCGCAAAAGGCGCGTTTGACGGGCTGAGAAAGGCCCTGACACAGTAAGGCGTCCCGCGGTCCACCGGCCGCGGAAAAGGGAAAAGAATGTGCGGCGGGGTGTCCGCGCCGCCGCATATCAACCTGGTGGATCCCGAACTCTACTCACACGGTGACCCGTTCACGCAATGGCGCCGCCGAGGGGTAACTGCCCGTGAGGTGACACGCCGCACGAATCTCCATGATCTCCTCATCGCTCTTCACGAGCGCCCGCTCTGCCGAGCAGGCCAGGACGAACCCGTGGGGGGATCAGGTGTCCGTCGGCGTGTCCGCTGGCACCAGGCACAACGCCGGGTCCCAGAGGGGCCGTCAGACAACCGGCTGCGCCGACTCCAGCTCTGCCAGGCTTTGTTGCAGTGGGGCCTCCGCATCGGCCGGCGGAGCCATCGGTACCGGTGCGGTGGACAGACCGAGCCAGTCCAGGGCGTTTTCGATGTCGGCCGTGACGCGGATGGCGGAACGTTCCTCCTGCGTGAGAAATCCTTCGGCGACCACGTGATCGAGCATGGCGTTCAGCGGGTCGAAAAAGCCTCCTTGATTGATGAGGACGACAGGTTTCTCATGGATGCGAAGCTGGTTCCAGGTGGCGACTTCCATCAACTCGTCCAATGTGCCGAGCCCGCCGGGAAGAACCGCGAACCCCATGGACAGCTCATACATGAGCGCTTTCCTCTCATGCATGGACCGGACAACGTAGATGTTGCCGCACGCGAGCTCCGGCTTCTCCCGCTCATACAGGTGGTGCGGAATCACACCTGTCACGGATCCGCCCGCCGTGGAGACGGCGCCGGCGACCGCCCCCATGATTCCAATGCCGGAGGCACCGTAGACCAGCCCCGCGCCTCGTCGCACCAATGCCTCGCCGAACTTCTCGGCTACGTCAAGGTATTGCGCTTGGACGCCCGCGCGAGCACCGCAGAAGACGGCGATGGCTTTTCCCTGAGATGGCCTGCTCGACATGCTCTTCTCCAAAACGAGTCAGATGAGTCCCTGTAGTCCCGTCATCGGCGCGCTGCCGCTTCCGCCCACGGGATGTTGCGGTCGGCGACGTGTGTTCCGATGGCGATGTCGGTACGCCCGGTGTAGCGGCTCGGTACTGTCGACAGGCCTGCCAGGTCAGAATGTCCCGCCATATCTTTCGTCGTAGGTGAGCACGGACTGCAACAGCACGTTCGCACCCGCTATCAGATCGTCCTCGGCGCTGTACTCCTCCGGTGTATGACTGATGCCGCCCTTACTGGGCACGAAGATCATGCCTATCGGTGCGATGCACCCGATGACCTGCGCATCGTGGCCGGCGCCGCTGGGAAGGGAGAAGTGGCTCAGGTCCAGGCTCTCGCTCGCCTCCGCGATGACGTCTTGCAGACCCGGGTCGCAGGACACCGCGGCCACGCTGTGCTGACCCTCCACTTCGATCGCCGTACCGGTTCTCATGGCGATTTCCAGGACTTCGCCCCGGAGGCGTGAGATCGCTTGCCAGATGGCCACGTCGGATACGTCTCGAAAGTCCGCCTGCATCGTGACGACCCCGGGTACGACATTCCAGGCGTTGGGGGCCAGCGAGAGCGAGCCGACGGTGGCGACCCGCACTGGCCCGTTCGGGTGGGCGAGCTCGCGTACCGCGAGTATCACCTGCGCCGCTGCCACAAGCGCGTCCTGGCGTAGCTCCATCGGCGTGGTCCCGGCGTGCGAGGCCTTGCCACGTACGGAGATGTCGAGGGTTGACCGGCCCGTGATGGCCTCCACCACCCCTATCTCAACGTTCCGGCTCTCGAGCACCGGCCCTTGTTCGATGTGCAGCTCGAGATAGGCCGCCACCCTGTCCGCGCTCCACACGGCCCGGTCAATGTGACTGGCATCACCGCCCATCTCGAAGAGCAGATCTGCCACGGGTCTGCCGCGATCGTCCACCGCGGCCAGATCAGCTTCGTCGAGGGCCCCGACCAACGCGTGCGCCCCCCACATGCCACGGGTGCCGAACGCGCCTTCCTCGTTGTTGAAAGCCACGATGGCCAGGGGGTGGGACATCGGGGTGTGGTGATCGTTGAGCGCGCGGGCGACTTCTATGGCCGCCAGGACTCCGTACGCACCGTCCAGGGTGCCCCCGTTGGGCACCGTGTCGATATGAGACCCGAGCATGAGAGCAGGTAGGTCCTGGCGTTCCCCTGGCCTGTGTCCGATGATGTTCGCCGCGCTGTCGATGCGGGTCTCAAGCCCTGCTTCGATCATGAGGTCGCGAACCAGCTCTCGCCCGCTGGCGTCCTCCGCGGTGAAGGCGAGTCTGCTGACGCCGCCGTCGGCCGTGGCGCCTATCTTGGCGAGGCTTCGTATGTTGGCCAGTAATCGATCGCCGGCGACCCGCATGGCCCGGCCAGAACGCGTCGTCACTCTATCTCTCATAATTACCCGCTAACCTGTTTCGGTGGGCGAAGGCGGCCACTTTCAGTCGGTCACGGAGATTGAGCTCGCGGCGGAGTCGCGAAAGACGATAATTGATGGCCGGCTCGCCGCCGAATAACCGCGCGCCGAGCTCCGCGTCGAAGAGCCCTTCCGCCATGAGGCCCGAACCCTCGCGTTCCCGGCTGGTGCGCAATTTCGCGATGCCCGCTTCCACGCCCTCACCGAGCCGCGGGCCGGTTCGCCGCCGAGGAGGTCAGACGATCCGCCAGTTCCGCCAGGTCGCGACTGTTCGGTATATCTGCTATCGCGATGTCAAGACAGAGGTCTTTGTTAATCCTGAAGGCCATCCTGGTGGCCAGGATCGAGTCACCGCCCAGGGCCGTGAAGTTGTCCTCCACGCCTACCGGCTCCACCCCGAGCAGATCTTCCCAGATGCCGGCGAGCGCCAGCTCCATGGGGGTACGGGGGGAGATGAACGTGGTCGCCGCCTGTCCTCGCCGCTCCCGGGGGTCGGGCAGAAGCTTGCGATCGACCTTTCCGTTCGCGTTGAGCGGTACGGCGTCTATGGCGTGCAGCGCCGACGGCATCAGATAGCTGGGCACCCGGTCGGCGAGATATGCCATGAGTTCCTCGGCGCTCACCTCTGCGCGGGGCACGTAGTAGCCGACCAGCCGGCGCTGGGAGTCCTTGCCGAGGATCGCGGCCACGGACTGCGCGACGGACGGGTGCTCGGCCAGCACGGACTCGACCTCGCCCGGCTCGACCCGGTAGCCGTTCAGTTTCACCTGGTCGTCGACCCTGCCCAGGAACTCAAGGTTTCCATCCGGCAGCCATCTGCCCAGATCGCCGGTGCGATACATCCGGGCACCGGGGCGGTCGCTGATGAAAGGATCCGGCAGGAAGCAACTCGCTGTCAGCGCCGGTCGGCCGGCGTAGCCGCGCACCACGCAGTCTCCGCCGATGAAGAGCTCTCCCGTGACGCCCACCGGCACGGGATTCATCGCCGAGTCCAGCACGTACATGGTGGTGTTCGGAATGGCACGCCCGATGGGCAGCAGATCGCGCTCGACGCGACCCTGGGTATGGAAGACGCAGTTGCCCACCGAGGCCTCCGTCGGGCCGTACTCATTGAGGACGACCGTGTCGGGGTCCAGTCGCCGCCAGTGGCCAAGATTGCGGCTGGGGAAGGCGTCCGCACCGACGACGAGGGTGCCGGCGAGGTTCCGGGCCGCTGCTCGTCCGAGCGATTCAGAAAGCAGGTCCAGGTGACCCGGGGTCATCTTGATGAAATTGAACGGCGCCAGCCGCTCCAGGCGGGATCCGAGTTCGTGAACCGGCAGCGTCTCCGGCAGCATGCAGACGCGCTCACCCATGATCAGCGGGGTGTACATGTTGGGCACGATCATGTCGAAGGAGAAAGAGGAGAACACCGGCGCTCCGCCGCTTCCCCGGCTCGCGTACTCCTCGACACACCAGTTCAGATAGTTGACCACGCCGGAATGCGGAACCTGGACGCCCTTTGGCCGGCCGGTCGATCCAGACGTGTACATGACGTATGCCAGGTTGTCGGGTGTGCTCAGCGGGCCGAGGTCATGAGCGGGATGACGAAGAATATCCGCGGCCCGCGCGTCGGTGCACAGAACCTGCCGGCCTCCCTTCGGAAGCCGTGCCGCGAAGCGCTCCTTGGTGACGACGAGGCGGGCCTGGGCGTCGTCGAGCAGAAATCGGAGCCGTTCTTCCGGGTAGCTCGGGTCCAGTGGCAAGTAGGCGGCACCGGACTTGAGCACGCCGAGCAAGGTGACGATCATGTCCGCGTCCCGCTCGGCATATACGCCGACCACGGACTCCGGTCCGGCCCCGAGGTCGCGCAGCTCCCTGGCCAGCCGATTCGCCCTGGCATTGAGCTCGGCATAACTGAGCTCCGCCTCGTCGCTCAGCACCGCGAGCGCGTCCGGAGTCTTGATGACCTGCTGCTCGATGAGCTCGTGCACACATCCCCGCGAATAGTCGCGTGTCGGCCCGTTCCAGTCCACCAGCATGCGTTTTCTCTCCGCGGTGCTCAGCGGCGAAAAGGCGTCATGCGGACCGTCCGGTTCGGCCATCGCGGTCAACGTCGCGAAGTAATAGTCGCGGATCAGCATCGCCTGTGCGTCGTCCAGCTTGGCGGACTGATAGTCCAGCGCCAAGAGCAACCGCCCGGACCGGGAGTTCCGGATGAACCGCGTCGAGAGGGTGAAGTTGTTCGGCTCGATCCGATGTGTGATCGAGACGTCGATGGCGCCGTCTCCGGCGACGGCGTCGTCAGGGCCTGACGCGGCATGAGGAAGACGCGTGTCGCTGTATTCAAACATGGAGTCGATCAGCTCGGCGCCGCCCAGGTCCGACGTAATGCGGGAAAGCGGGTATCGACAGTACGGGAGCATGGCCTCTCCGCGGCCGGACACCCGCCGCACCAGATCCAGCCATCGCCCTCCTGACATGTCCACCCGGAGCGGCAGGACGTTCAGGAAGACACCTCCGGCCACGTGGGAGGAAGGGCTCTCATGGAGCGGACGCATGGCCACTCCCGTGGCGACGTCGTTGTCGCCGGTCAGCAGGCTCATCACTTTCAGGTGCGCCGCCAGCAGGACGTCTTTGACCGGCACGCCTGCTTCACCGCTGAGTTCCCGCAGTGCGTCGCCGATCTCTTCCGGGACGGGCGACTCGATTGACCTGTACGCGGTGGCATCGCCGGCGCTCATCGCCGCGAAGGCCTGGGCAGCCGCTGCCGGCAGGGGCTTCGGGGTGTAGCCGGAGAGGTGATCCCGCCAGCGCCCGCCGTGCTCCGCGCAGTCGATGGCCGCCCGCTCCGATGAAATGAACTCCGGGAAAACCTCGGCAGGTGGAGCGGAGGTCGCGGCGCCCGGATCGGCAAGGAGGTCCACGTAGCGGCACAGCATCTCGTCGAGCACTCGATGCAGGCTGTCCCTGTCGAGAATCGCCTGGTGGTACATGACGGTCCACTGGAACTCATCCTCCGCCCAGCGGTGCAGCAGGCAGCGCAGAAGGGGCGCCTCGGCGAGATCGAACGGCCGACGCCCTTCCGTGCGAAGCGCGGCGCGGAGATGCCGCTCCCGCTGCTGCTCGGGTACGCCACGTAGATCGTGAACCTCGCGCCGCACCGTCGCCACCGCGTGAACGAGTTGCATCGCCTCGCCGCAGGTGGTCAGGTCGAAGGAGGTGCGTAAGACGGCATGCCTGTTCACCACGTCCTGGACAGCCTGATCGAACGATTCCAGATCGAGCCCGACCCCGCGGACGCGCAAACTGCAGGCGTTCAGATAAGGTAGGTCAGCTCCTCCTGACAGCGTGTGGTAGACGATGCCCAGCTGCAGGGTGGACATGGGATAGGCATCCGACACCGCAGGCGGCAGTTTGGCCCGATCCTTGCGTTTTACCAGCGAGAACGGTTCGAGTGCGGCTGTGCCGGCTCCTGCCTGGCTGCCTGCCGGCCTGATCACCGCGGAAGTGTCCGCCATTCTCATCCTCGCCTTTCACAGGTCCTGCGGAGACGACGGCCGGCGGGCCGGCCTTCGAACCGCCCTGGGCCGTGAGCTGCAGCCATTCCCGAGCACCCCAATTCGTTCGACCCGTCGGCTGGACGAGGCGGCGCCTGCTCCGGGCGGAAATCCGTCCGCGTGCGCGCAGGCCAAATCCCAAGCCAATTCAATTCGGGATTGCGCGCCGCCCACTATGGCTCAGGGCCGAGCGCGGGATCAACATCGCCGTTCAACTGCTCCACCGCCGCAGTTGTACGCCCCCGAGCAGCGCAAAAGGCGCGCTTGACGGGCTGAGAAAGGCCCTGACACGGTAAGGCGTCCCGCGGTCCACCGGCCGCGGAAAAGGAAAAGAATGTGAGGCACCGGCATGCCGGAGATGTCAGCGCCGCCGCATATCAACCTGGTGGATCCCGAACTCTACTCACACGGTGACCCGTTCACGCAATGGCGATGGCTGCGCGCGAACGCGCCGGTGCACTGGCAGCCGCCCTCCGACCTGCCGGGGTTCTGGTCGCTGACACGGTACGACGACGTGCGCACCGCATACCGGGACGCGGAGACCTTCAGCTCGGCGCACGGGATCCTGCTGCGCCCGGCGGACCACGGGGCGGACCCGGGGGGCGGGCGCACGCTGGCGCTGACGGACCCGCCGCGGCACCGCAAGCTGCGGGCGCTGGTCGACGAGTGGTTCGCGGTCCGCTCGATCCGCGCGCTGGAGCCGGAGATGCGCGACATCACCCGCGGCGTGGTGGACCGGGCGCTCGACCGGGGCGGCGTCGACTTCGTCGCGGACGTCGCGGCCCGCGTCCCGCTGTACGTGATCTGCCAGATGATGGGCGTACCCGAGTCCGACTGGGAGCATCTGTACCAGCTGACCAGCCAGGCGTTCGGCGCCGGCGACCCGCTCACGCGCAGGTTCGCCCACCTGGAGATCCTCGGCTACTTCGAGACGCTGCAGGCGGCCAAGGCGGCCCGGCCCGGAGACGACCTGGTCAGCGTGCTGGCCACGGCCGAGGTGGACGGCGAGCGGCTCAGCCCGGACGACGTGATCCTCAACTGCGACAACCTGCTGGTCGGCGGCACCGAGAACACGCGGATCGCGGCCGCGGGCGGCATGCTGTCGTTCATGGAGCGCCCCGGCCAGTGGCGGGCGCTGGAGGAGAGCCCGGACCTGCTTCCGTCGGCGGTCGAGGAGGTGCTGCGGTGGACGTCCACCGCCACGCACATCATGCGCACCGCGGCACGCCCCACCGAGATCCGCGGCCGGCGGATCGCGGCAGGCGACAAGGTGGTGTTCTGGCTGCCGTCGGCCAACCGGGACGAGAGCGTCTTCGACGACCCGGACGAGTTCGACGTGCGGCGCCAGCCCAACCGGCATCTGTCACTGGGCTTCGGCGAGCACTTCTGCCTGGGCAGCGTGCTCGCCCGGGTCGAGCTGCGGCTGTTGTACGGGGAGCTGCTCGCCAGGTCCGTACGCGTCGAGCCGGCCGGCGAGCCGAAGCTGCTGGACTCGATCGTGGTCAACGGCCCCGAACGGCTCCCGGTGACCATGACGCGAGAAAACGGCTAGTCCGACATGGCGACCAGGACGCGGCGATCACCCGTGTAGGGGCGGCGGCCGTGTCCCACGGCGACGTTGTCGATCACCATCAGGTCGCCCTGCCGCCAGTCCACGTCCACGGCCAGCTCCAGCCCCCGGTCGTACACGTGCAGCACGTACGCGTCGGGGATCGGGCTGCCGTCGGCGAAGGTGACGGACTGCGGCAGCTCCTCGGGCGCCAGGATCTGCGCCAGCTCCCGTGCGACGGCGTCGCCGAGCGCGGCCGGGTGGAAGTGGTCGGCCTGGTTGAACCAGACCTCGGTCCCCGTCGCCGGATGCTTGATCGAGGCGGGTCGGACGGGGCTGACCATGCGCAGGCCGCCGTCGGCGGTCCACTTCCAGTCGAAGCTCCCCGCGTCCAGGAACGCCTCCACCACCGCGCGATCGTCGGTCTCGAAGGTCTGCTTCCAGCTCCTGCCCAGGCCGTACCCGTCGTGCAGGTTCTGGGAGTAGCGGATCCCGCCGGCGAAGGCGTCGCGTACCTCCTCGTCCAGGGACTCCAGCCACAGCTCGCCGTCCACGACGGGCGTCGCGCCACCCGAGCCGGGGGTGGTGGCGCAGTAGAACAGCAGCCGTGCGGGCCATGTGTGGCTGTAGGACAGTTCGTTGTGCATCGCGATGGTCTGTTCGCTGGGGTACTCGGTGGAGGTGTACACGTTGCCCGCGGCGACCTTCGTCCGCGGTGAGGTCCCGTGCGTGTACGCCAGCCGGTTCGGCAGCAGCAGGTCCATCACGGTGTCCAGCTCCTGCTCGGTGACCTGGAAGTCGCGGAACACCACGACCTTGGCCTCTGTCAGCACGTCCCCGAAATCGCCCGTCGCGGCCAGCGCGTGCCGCAGCCCGTCCGCGCCGGTTCCGTCGCCGCCGGGCCGGACTTCCCGCGGTCTCCAGTCGCTCTGCGCGCTCATGACGTAGCCCCTTCGTGATCGGTCACACCTCGGGCGAGTATGCGGGTCCGCGGGCAGGCCCGGCGAGGGGCGTTCAAGTGCGTCGTCGCGCCAGTTGGACGGGGGTTCGACGGGCTGCCGAGCGGCGTGTCATGGTGAGCCGAATCCCTTCGACGACCAGGAGCGCGCCATGCCGTTCGTGAGCACCAACGGGATCCGGCTCTCCTACCAGCGCTCGGGCACCGGCGACCCCGTGCTGCTGATCATGGGTTCGGGGGCCGCGGGTCATGTCTGGACCATGCATCAGACGCCGGCGCTCAACGCGGCCGGGTACGAGACGATCGTGTTCGACAACCGGGGCATCGCGCCGTCGAGCGCGCCTCCCGGCGACTACTCGCTCGCGGACATGGTGGCCGACACCAGAGGACTGATCAAGGCCCTGGGAATCGGGCCGTGCCGCGTCGTGGGCACGTCCATGGGTGCCATGATCGCTCAGGAGCTGGCGCTGGAGTGCCCCGAGCTGGTGCGCTCGGCGGTCCTGATCGCCACCAGGTCGCGGTCGGACGTGGCCAGGCGGGCGCTGTCCAAGGCGGACCGGGCGCTGCGGGAGAGCGGCATCGAGCTGCCTGCGGCGTACCAGGCGATGCGCACGGTCCTGGAGATGCTCTCTCCCGCGACGCTGAACGACGACGAGGCCGCCACCGGCTGGCTGGAGATCTTCGAGCTGACGGGGGGCACCGGTCGCGGGGCGGAGGGACAGCTCGGCGTGGACACCGTCGGCGACCGGCGCGAGGCGCTGCGGCGGGTGACCGTGCCGTGCCGGGCGATCGCCTTCGCCGACGACCTGGTCTGCCCGCCGCATCTGGTCGCCGAGGTGGCCGACGCCATCCCCGACTGCGACCTGGTGGAGATCCCCGGCTGCGGTCACCTGGGCAATCTGGAGCGTCCCGACGCGGTGAACGCCGCCATCATCGAGTTTCTCGACAAGTACTGATCAGCCGGTCTGGGCCCTGACGAACCGGGCCAGCCGCTCGCACCCCTCGGCGATCTGGCCGTGCGGCAGGTAGCTGACGGACAGCCGGATGCTGCGGTCGCCGCCACCCTGCGGGTAGAAGTACGACATCGGCGTCCAGATCACCCCGAACTCCTCCGCTGAACGCTCCAGCGCGGCATTGTCCGCGCGGAAACGCACCCGGACGGTCAGGAAGAAGCCGCCGGTGGGCTCGTTCCAGCTCACGCCGAGCGCCTCGCGCTCCTCCCGCGGGAACCGCACGCCGAGCTCTCGGAGCGTGGTCCGCATCGCGTCGCCGTAGTAGGCGGCCGTCTCGGCGTTCAGCTCCGCGGTACGCCCACCCGCGGCGAGCAGCATGCCCGCCACGACCGCCTGGCTCACCGGCGAGGTGTTCACCGTCACCATGCTCTTGATCTTGGACAGCTCGTCCGCCAGCAGCCCGCCGCCCGCGACCGGCTGGTCGGCGACCGCGTATCCGACGCGGGCGCCGGGGAAGAGCGTCTTGGCGAACGAGCCGAGCTGCACCACGCGCCGCTCCCGGTCGAGGGACTTCAGCGTCGGGAGCTGCCGGCCGGGGCTGACCAGCCGGTACGGGCTGTCCTCCAGGATCAGGATGTCGTGCCGCGCGGCCAGTTCGAGCAGTTCCTCCCGCGCGCGCAGGGGCATGGTGGCGCCGGACGGGTTGGAGTGGTCGGGCACCACGTAGAAGGCGCGGGGGCGGCGGCCGCGGGCCCGCTCGGCGCGGATCGCCGCTTCCAGGTCGGCGCAGCGCAGCCCGTCCGCGCCCTCCTCCACCACGGCCGTGGTGACGTCGAGCAGGCGGGCCGCGCCGGTGATGCCGACGTAGCAAGGGCTCGAGACGAGCAGCACGTCCTCGGGCCCCGAGATGAGGGCGCGCACGGCGAGCAGCATCGCCTCCTGGGCGCCGACGGTCACCACGATGGCCTCGGCGGGCACGTCCACGTTCTCGTCGGCGCGCAGCGAGGCGGCGATCAGCTCCCGGATCTGGCCGCTGGTCGGGCCGTACTGGAAGAGCGCGGAGCGGACCTGGTCGGGCGTGGCGCCGCCGTCCTCCAGGTGGCGGATGTAGCGGCGGATGTGCGTGAAGACGTGCTCGGTGTCGAAGAACCCGTCGTACGGGCGGCCGGGGGCGAAGGAGATCGCGTCCGGGTAGCGGTGCGTGATCTCGTTGAGGAACGTCATGGTGTCGAGCAGCGGGTCGGAGAGGCTGCCGTGCAGGTCCTCCCGCCGCAGCACGCAGCCGTCCGCCTGGACGACCGCGACCGGCGCGGGGGCCTGTACGGGGGCATGCTCGGGGGCCTGCTCGGGAGCCGGGGCGAGAGCCTGCGCGGGGGCTTGCACGGCGACCTGGGCGGGGGCGCCGATGAGGGCGGGCCCGGCGTCGCGGGGCGTGGGGACGCCGGTGAGCAGCATGGCCTCCGTCAGCTCCTCGGTGACGATGGCGAGGACACCCCCCACCCCATCCGCCCCGCCCGCCGCCAGGCCGTGCAGCACGGGCCGGCCGAGCAGCACGGCGTCGGCCCCCAGGGCCAGCGCCGCCAGGACGTCGCCCCCGCGGCGTACCCCGCCGTCGAGGAGCACGGCGCCGCGCCCGGACACCGCCGCCGCGATCTCCGGCAGCACGTCGAGCGTGGCGGGGGCGCCGTCGAGCTGCCTGCCGCCGTGGTTGGAGACCACCACGCCGCACGCGCCCGCCTCGATCGCCCGTACCGCGTCGGAGCCGGTCAGCACGCCCTTGACCAGCACCGGAAGCGAACTGATCGAGCGCAGCCACGCGACGGCGGACCAGTCGAGCGCGGCGTCGAACTCGGCGAGCGCGTGCCCGCCGGGTGAGGAGAAGCCGGTGCCGTCGAGGTTGGCCGGCTCGACGCCGGGCGGCAGCCGGAAGCCGTTGCGCAGGTCGCGAACCCGGCGGCCGAGCCTGGGTGCGTCGGCGGTGAGGACCAGCGCCTCGAACCCGGCCCGCTCCGCGCGCTCCACGAGCCGCCGCGTGCCGGCGCGGTCGCGGAAGCAGTAGACCTGCAGCCACAGCGGCCCGCAGGCGGCCGCGGCGATGTCCTCGAACGTCCGGCCCGCGAAGGTGCTCACCACGAACGGCGCACCGGCCCTCGCCGTGGCGACCTCGCCCTCAGGATGCGCGAGCGTGTGGTAGGCCATGGGCGCGATGCCGACCGGCGCCGCCCACACCCGCCCGAGGACCTCGGTCTTGGTGTGCGGCAGGCCGAGCCCGGTCAGGACGCGGGGCCGCAGCCGTACCCGGTCGAAGGCCGCCACGTTGGCGGAGAGCGTGCGTTCGCCGCCCGCGCCGCCCTCCACGAAATCCCAGACGGCGAGGTCGAGCCGCTCCCGCGCGGCGGCGGCGTAGTCCGCCAGGGTCAGCGGGGTCGTCATCCGGCGCTCAGCCGGTCGCGCTGGACTGCCTCGTACAGAGCCTTGATGTTGGCGCTGCCGAATCCGCGCGAGCCCAGCCGCTGGATGAGCTCGTAGAAGAGCGTGTTGCGCTCGTACGGCGAGCGGCTGAACAGCTGGAGCAGCTGCCCCCACTCGTCGTGGTCGGCCAGCACCTGCGCCTTCCGCAGGTCGGCGATCTGCGCCTGGTCGCCGTCGAAACGCTCGGCGAGCAGGTCGTAGTAGGAGTCGGGGGTGGTCAGGAACTCGACGCCGCGCTCGCGGCACTCGTACACGGCCGCGACGATGTCCTCCACGAGGAAGGCCAGGTGCTGCACGCCGGGCCCGCCGTTGCGCTCCAGGAACGCGTCGAGCTGCCCGCCGTCCTTCGCCGGGTCCGGCGCGACCAGGGTGAACGTGACGCGTCCCGACGCGCTGCGCACGACGATGGAGTCCATCGCCTGCCCGCCCACGGCCACGTACTCGGAGGAGTAGCGGGAGAAGCCGAAGGCGTCGTGGTAGTAGTCGGCGTACTCCTCGAGCCGGCCGCCTTCGACGCAGACGGCCACGTGGTCCAGGAGCCTGACGCGGCCCTCACACGTGGAGGACGCGCCCGGGGTGGTGACCCAGTTGCGGCCGGGGGGCGCCACCGCGGCAGGGTCGTCCATGGGCGGGTGCAGGGTGTGGGTGACTCCGCCGAACCCCGGCACGACCGTGTTGCCGCGCGCCTCGCCGACCGGCCCGGCGCCCGCCGCGACGACCGCGTCACGGGTACGCGCCACGTCGTCGCAGGTCATGCCCATGTTGGCGATGCCGTCGCCGTGGTCGTCGAGGAACTTCCAGACGCCGTGGCCGGAGGTGACAACCAGTTGCACCTGGCCCTGCCGCAGCAGCACGGAGCTCCGGTCCACCTCCACGGAGTCGGCGACGCGGGTGAAACCCATGGCCGTGACGAAGTAGTCGACAGCCGAGATCTTGTCGCGCACGTACAGCTCGACGTACGAGATGTCTTGCACAGCCATGGGATACCTCCTGCAGAACCGATGGCCACTTCGTGGGGATGTCCGGGGGCAGGCAGTCAGGCGGCTACCAGCGCCATTCCTGCTTCTTGAACAGGTGACCGGCCTTGATGTCGCGATCGGCGCACCAGGTGAGGAACTCCTCGATCTGCTTGATCTGGTACGTGTCCTCGTTGTAGGTGGTGGCCATGACGTGGCCGAGCCAGTCCTCCTCGCCCATGGCGTAGATGTAGGCTTCCTTGGCGCCCAGCTCCGTCATGATCGCGGCGGCCTGCTCGGCGTTCGAGCCCGACAGCTTGCGCGAGTCGCTCATCTTCTTCGGGATCGGGATGGTGAGCAGCGCCTGATAGAGCCAGGTGAGCGGCGCGCCGTCGCACTCCATGCCGAGGAAGGCCAGGTCCGCCGTGCCCAGGTGCTCCTTGATGTAGCGGTAGAGCGTCGGGTCGATGCCGGAGGAGTCGGCGCCGATGAAGACGTTCTTGCCGGCCACCTCCGCCCAGTAGGTCGACTTGGCGCGGATGTCCAGGTCGCAGTGCTCGCCGAGGAACGGCGTGGCGGTCACCTTGCCGCCCGGGAACGGCACCTCGTCGAAGTCGTCCACCTCGACCACGGGGAAGCCCTGGTACCGGAGCATCAAGGCCATCGACGGGTCGCACAGGTTGCCGCGCGAGGACCGCGGCACCACGATGGCGCCGACGCGGCCGCGGAGCTGGAGCAGCGTCTCCAGCACGATGTGATCCTGGTGCCCGTGCGTGATCAGCACCAGGTCGATGTAGTCGGGCAGGTCATCCAGCGTGTAGCGGTCACCCGCCGTGCTGTCGGCACTGATGAACGGGTCGGTCACGATGGCCGCCTCGGGCGTCTGGAGCACCAGGCAGGCGTGCCCGAAGTACCGCACCCGGCCGCCGGACTCGATGTGCCGGTCGGGGGCCAGGCTGGGGCGGTCGCTGAGCATGGTCGACAGCTGTGCCGCCTGGGCGTCGTCGAGTCCCAGCGCCTCGCGCAGATGGCTCAGCGTGGTGGACCGCACGCGGGCCTTGAACAGCTCCTCCAGGCCGGGGTGACGGAAGGGGATGTCCAGCTCGAGCACGTCCGGCGAGGGCAGGCGCGGCGTGCTGAGGATGAACGGGCGCTCGATCCCGGTCTCGAAGGACAGCTGCACCGACTGGCGGGCCTCGGCGTAGACGTTGCTGTGGTAGAGGAGCGGCTCCATGAAGCGCAGCTGCGCCTGGTTGTCGGTGTCGTACGCGAGCTCGACCAGGCCGCCGAGCTCGGCGGGCAGCTTCGGGTAGACCGGCGTCAGATCGAACCCGGTCGCGCTCGCGCGCAGGATCTCCTGACCGGAGACGATGGCGTCGGCGAAGCGCAGCATGTCGGCCCGGTCCCGCCGGATCGTGGCGAGCAGGTCGCGCACCTCGTCGGCGCGGCTCTCCTCGATGTTGACGAAGTAGCCGCCGCGCAGCTCCGGGTTGTTGCTGGCCGCCACGTGCACCGCCGGCGACTGCAGGTACGACTCCAGCATCGGCACCTGGAGAAACGCCAGATTCATCGCGGCCTGCACGGGCGCGATCGTGTGGGGCCAGGCGAAGAACCTGTCCACCAGTGGTTCGACTATGACTTTCGACCGCAGAAACAACTGCTCATCAGCCATCTGCGCGCCTCCTTCCAGGAGAACCCGACAACTGCAAAATGGACCGACCACCCGGCGAACCGAAGAATGACCTGGGCATGCGTGAGCGGGCAAGGCGTCTGTTCAACTGTCGCGCGGCGGCACTTGAACGCGGAAATGCGGAAAAAGGAACGGCACGCCCGCCGATTTCGCAATATGCGGTCCGCGCGGTGGAATACGGCACCGCCGTACGTCTATGGTCCGAAACCGACCGGGCGCTCGACGCCCGATTCTCCGGACGGGATGGGCGCTGCCGTTATGCACCCTGAGCCGCACCGCGGAGCCGGGGATGGCGGCGGCGTTAGCCGCCGGGGCCGGACCGAGAGGAGGATGAGTGACGGCGTACTCGCCTGGTGCCGCCCGGCTGCTGCTCGCACCCGTCACCATCACCGCCACCAAGCCGCTGCTGCCCACTCACATCAAGGGCTTCCTGTGGGTGGACACGCTCTTTCGGGGGACGCGGCTGGTGCGCGACCTGGAGTACTACTGGAATCCGCGCGCCGCGAACCTGACCGGGCAGACGATCCAGTTCTGGGACCACCTCGACCGCCGCCACGCGCACCTCGACCACGGCGCCCTGTCCGCCGACGAGCTCGGCCGCCTGTACGTGAGCTTCCACGCCTCCGGTGACGCCCGCCCGATGAACCTGCTGCGGCACTACACCGAACGGGTCGAGCGGGAGGGCTGGGTGCACCCGGCCACCCGCGCGGCCACCGGCGAGTGGAAGCGGCAGCTCGACCTGCTCGGCGTGCACGACCCCGGCCTGACCGCCGACCGGCCCGCGCAGCTGTCCATCGACGAGACCGTCGAGCTGCTGACGCGGCGCCACCTGTGCGTGGACCACCGCGGCCACGGCGGGCCCGCCTACCTGGACGGCACCCGGTGGGGAATGCCGCTGCGCACGGTGGTCGGCACCGACGGTCATGCCAACTACCTGCTGGTCATCCTGCGGGACCTGCTCCCCCGCCTGGCCGACGGCGACCGGGTGCTGCTGGTCTACGACGACGACCTGTCCCACGACTACGCGCTGCTGGCGCGGGTGCTCGGCGCGCTGGGAGCGCGCCCGTCGCGGCTGCCGCTGGGCCGCGTCCCGCTCGGCGGCGTCATCCGCTCCAGCAGGCACGGCGGCTGGGACGGCCACACCATCGGCCGCCTGGCCGGCCTGTGCCTGGAGGAGTTCGACGAGGCCGCCTACCGGCTCGGGATGCGGCTTTACTTCATCGCCATGCTCAAACGCACCTCCGCGGAGCCGTTCCGCCTCGACCTGCTGCGCCGCGCCCTGTCACGGGCCACCCGGATGCTGCGCGAGGCCGACGGCCGGCCCGAGCCGGCCGACCGGCTGCTCGGATGCGCCACGCCCGCGGGCTGGATCGACCCCTACCGCCTCACCGACGGCCTGTTCGCGCGGCGCGCCTCGGCGTCCCTGCTCGACCAGGTCTACCTGTGACGCGCCGACGAGAACCTGGAGAGCCATGACCACCGACCTTTCGCTCGCCTCGCCCGCGGAGCGCGCCGCGGCGTACCGGCGGCGGGTGCTGCAGGAAAGCGGCAAGGCGCTCGGCTCGCTGGACAGCCCTCGCGCCGCGCAGGACGCGGTGCTGGCCGAGATCCTCGCGGCCAACGCGGGCACCGCCTTCGGCCGCGAGCACGACCTGGGCAAGGTGCGGGATCTGGCCGGCTACCGGCGGGCCACGCCGATCCGCGGCCACGAGGAGTTCCGGCCGTGGCTGGAGCGCGTGCACGCGGGCGAGCGGCAGGTGCTGACGAGCGAGGAGCCCACGGCGTTCTTCGCCAGCAGCGGCACGACCGGCGGGGAGAAGAGCATCCCGGTGACCGCGACCTTCCTGCGCCGCTGCTTCCTGCCGTTCTACTTCGCGGGGTTCGCGCAGCTCGTACGGCACCATCCGGACCTGCTGCCGCGCGACGACGCCGTGCTGAACCTGTGGCAGGACCCGCACTCGCCGACCGGCCGCACCGCCGGGGGTCGGCCGCACATCGGGCCGAGCCAGCTCGACTTCGCCAAGGCGGGCGAGGAGCTGGCCGTCGGGCTCGGCAACCGGGCCCCGTGGAGCCGACTGCCCGGCGAGCTCGCGGAAGCCGGGCCGTGGGAACGCTCCTACCTGCGGCTGCGGCTGGCCGCCGAGCACGACGTGCGCGGCGTCATCGCGGTCAACCCGGCGATCGCCGCCGCCCTGCCGCACCAGCTCGCGCACTGGTGGCCCCGCATCGTCCAGGAGATCAGGGACGGGACGGTCGGCGGCGTGGCGACGCGGCCCCCCGATCCCGGGCGGGCCGCCGAGCTGGAGCGCGTTGCCGAGCGCCGTGGCGGGCTGCGGCCCGCCGACGTGTGGCCGCGGCTGGAGCTCCTGTTGACCTGGAACACCTACGTCTCCCGCCTCTACCTGCCGCGGCTGCGCGAGGACTACGGCGCCGGCCTGCGGATCCGCCCCGCGCCGATCGGGTCGTCGGAGGGGCCGCTGGCCGTGCCGGTGGGCGAGCGGGAGACCGGCGGGGCGTTGATGGTGACCGGCTGCCTGTACGAGTTCATTCCGGCCGACGAGCCGATCACCCCGTGGAGCGACACCCTGGAGCCGCACGAGCTCGTGGAGGGCCAGGAGTACCACGTGGTGGTGTCGCACGTCGGCGGCATGTACCGGTGCGCGGTGCGCGACGTCGTCAAGGTGGCCGGGTTCGCCGGGGCGACGCCGCTGGTGGAGTACTCCTGCCGCGCCGGCCTGGTCTCCGTGGCAGGCGAGCGGGTACGCGAGGCGCACGTTCTGCGCGCGGTCGCGGCGGCGTCCGAGGTCACCGGCCTGGCCGCCCGCGACGTGATGTACCGCGCGCTGCCGGGCGCGGGCGCATCAGCGGGCGCCTCGGCGGACGGCGCGCTGCGGGACTCAGGCGCCCAGGACCGCGCACTGCCGAGCTCGGGCGCCCCCGCGGACCGGGCGCCGGCGGGCGGGCATGAGGCGGCCGTGGCGTTCGAGGCGCCGCTTTCCGAGGCGGAGGTGCGGGCGTTCCGCGCCGCGCTCGACGAGGAGCTGTGCCGGGAGGCGCCCGGTTACGCCGGCGCGCGCCGCTCGGGCGCCCTGGCCACGCCGCTGGTGCACCCGGTGGCCCCGGAGGCGTTCTGGCGGGAATGGCGGCGCCGCGTGGAGGCGGGCGAGCGGCCCACCCGCGTCAAGGACCGGGTGTTCCGCGCCGACCCGCAGGTGTGGGCGCGCGTGCTGGGCGGAGCCGAGGAGGCCGGCGTTGGCTGAGACCCTCGAACCCCAGGCCGGCCCGCTGAGCCAGGCGGCGTACCCGAGCATGCCCGGCCGCGGCCAGTACACCGAGCGGGCCAGACGCGACCTGCTGGAGTGGCTGCGGGCCACCACGAGCGCCCCGCTGCGCTCCCTGGAGCAGTCCACGATCGACCCGCGCTCGCTGCCTGGCAACGTGGAGAACTTCGTGGGCGTGGTCGAGGTCCCGGTCGGCCTGGCCGGTCCGCTGCTGTTCACCGGCCGCGACGCGCAGGGGCTGATCACCGCGCCGCTGGCCACCACCGAGGGCGCCCTGGTGGCGTCGGTGTCGCGCGGCGCCAAGGCGATCACGCTGGCGGGCGGGGTGACGAGCCAGGTCATCGCGCAGCGGATGACGCGGGCACCGGTGTTCGAGTTCGCCGGGCTGAGCGAGGCGGCCGAGTTCGCCCGGTGGATCGTGCGGCACGAGGATGAGCTGCAGCGGCGGGTGAACGAGGTGTCGGCGCACTCGCGGCTGACCCTGGTCGACCCGGTCCAGCTCGGCAGGGCCGTGCACGTGCGGTTCGGCTACGAGACGGCCGACGCCGGCGGGCAGAACATGACGACCGCGGCCACCTGGCGGGCCTGCCAGTGGATCAACGAGCGGCTCGCCGCCATGCCTGGGCTCGCGCCGACCTGGTTCGCCATCGAGGCGAACCTGAGCGGCGACAAGAAGTTCACGCACCTCAACATGATCGCCGGCCGGGGCACCCGGGTGGTGGCGGAGTGCGTGCTGGACCGCGCGACGATCCGCCGCGTGCTCAAGAGCACCCCGGAGGCGATGGACCGGCTCTACCGGCACAGCGTGGTCGCCGGGCAGCAGGCCGGCATGGCGGGCCACGACATCGACGCGGCGAACGTCATCGCGGCCATCTTCGTCGCCACCGGGCAGGACATCGCCAGCGTGTACGAGTCCGGCACCGGCCTGTTCTCGGTGGACGTGTCGGAGGGCGACCTGCGGGCCACGCTGGTCCTGCCGAGCCTGGTCACGGGTGTCGTCGGAGGCGGCACGAGGCTGGCGCGGCAGCGCGACTACCTGGAGGTGCTCGGCTGCCGCGGCGACGGGCTCTCCGGCCGCTTCGCGGAGATCATCTGCGGTTTCGCGCTGGCGCTCAACCTGTCCACGATGGCGGCCGTGGCGGGCGGCCAGTTCGCCGACGCGCACGAACGGCTCGGCCGCGGGCGCCGGGTGAGCTGGCTCACCCGCGCGGATCTCGGCGCGCCCCTGCTGCGGCCGATGCTGGCTCAGGTCATGGACGCGCCGGCCCTGGAGGTGACCGGGGTCGACTGGATCGACGACGCGCCGGGGTCGAGCCTGATCACCGAGCTCACCTCCCGCGCCGAACGCCGCAAGACCACCGGCGTCCTGCCCGTCCGCGTGGCCTGGGAGCGGGACGCGGGCGGCGACGCCGGGCAGACCGACCTCGTGCTCAAGGTCAAGCCGCTCGACCAGGAGGTGATCATCGAAGCGGCCAAGATCGCCTCGCTGAGCGGGGGCCGGCTCGCCGACGTCTATCCGCGCTGGCGCGAGTGGACCGGCTTCAAGGGCCTGCACACCCGGGAGCTGGCCGTCTACCGGACGACGGAGCCCGCGCTGCGCTCGGTGCTGCCCTTCACGTACGGGGTGCACGAGGACCCTGGGCGGGAGGCGTACGTGATCGCGATGGAGCGGCTCGGGCCCGGCGTGCGGCTCAAGGACACCTCGGACACGCCGGAACGCTGGCGCACGCAGGACGTGGCGGCGGCCGTGCGCGGCATCGCGGGCGTGCACGCGGCCTGGCTGGGCCGCCACGACGAGCTGCGCGCCCTGGTCGGGCCGGTGCAGACCGCCGAGCGCATGGCGGCCATGCGCGAGCTGTGGACGGCGCTGCTGGAGCACGGCGCGGCCGAGCACCCGGAGCTGCTGGACGGCGCCGCGGCGCACCGGCTGCGGCGGATCGTGGCCGGGATCCCCGAGTGGTGGCGGCGGCTGGAGTCGATGCCCCGCACACTGGCGCACAACGACTTCAATCCGCGCAACATCGCCCTGCGCTGCGCGGGCTCAAGCTTGGTGGCCTACGACTGGGAGCTGGCGACCCTGCACGTGCCGCAGCGGGACCTGGCAGAGCTGCTGGCCTTTGTGCTGCCGCCGGACGTACGCGAATCGGAGGTCGTCCCGTTCCTCGACCTGCACCGCGAGGCGACAGGCCACGCGGCCGACCCGCGGGAGTGGCGGGAGGGCTACCGGCTGGCGCTGTGGGACTTCGCGGTCACGCGGCTCCAGCTCTACGTCATGGTGCACGGGCAACGGGAGCTGCCGTTCCTGCCCCGCCTCATGGCCACGACCCTGCGCCTGATCGCCATCGAGGACGCCGCCGCCGGGGACGACAGTGCGGGCTGAGCACCGCGTCGAGCTGGCGCGGGTGGCGCTGGTCGGCATCGACGGGTCCGGCAAGAGCACCTGCGCCCGGCTGCTCGCCGGGCTCCCTGGGCGGGACCACATCGTGCTGTCGTGCCTGCGCCCGCACGAGAACCCCGGCGGGCCGCTCCACGAGCTGTCCCGGCACCTCGACACGCTGTCGGCGCAGGCCGATCTCATCGGCAGTCCCGACCTCAAGCTGGCCGTCCTCTACCTGCAGATGTGCACATACGCGGTGGCGGAGCGCCACTTCCTGCGCGGTCCCGGCCGCGCGATCGTCACCGAACGCCACCCGCTCATCGACGCGCTCACGTACCTGCCGCTCTACCGGGACGTCATCGAGCGGACGAGCGTCCCCGGCCGCCCGGCGGCGCTGCGCGAGCAGATCGCGCGCATGCCGGAGAGCGCCGTCGAGGCCGCGCTCGCCTGGTGCGAGAGGCTCGGCCGACGGCCCGGCGGGCGCGCGCCGCGGCTCGACACGCTCGGCGCCGAGCTCGTCGGACTGCTGCGGCTGCCGCCCGGAGAGCTGATCGCCGAGCTGTCGGACCGCTTCGCGGTCGCGCCGCCCGACGTCGCGATCCTGCTCGACATCGACGTCACCGAGGCCACCCGCCGGGTCCGGGCCCGCGACCGCCGCCCAGAGCCGCACGAGCGCCCCGACCTGCTGGCCCGGATCAGGGACGGCTACGAAGAGGCGCTCAAGGCGCTCCCTGTACGGGTGCACCGCGTCCGCGTCGACGGCCGCTCCGCACCGGCCGTGACCGCCGAGATCGCCCGCCTGGCCGCCCTATGAACCCACTGCACGAACGGCCCCCCATGACACCCCCCACCCCCACCCAGGAACTGCTGCGCGAGCACTTCGACGCGCGGATGGCCCGCGTCCGCCGCGTTCTGCCGCCGCAGTCGGCCCACGGCGTGGGCGCGATCGCGGTGCTGCGCGCATTCGACCCGGTGACCTTCGCCGGCTCGGCGTACGCGTTCGCCCGCGACCTCATCGAGCCACGGGGCGCGCTCTGGTACGCCGCCTTCACCAGAACGATCTTCCTGGCCGGCGACCCCGGCAACCTCCTCGACCGCCACCCCTGCGACCACCTGTCCGCCGACGCCTCCATCGCCTGGTACGCCCCCGCCCCGCTGTCCGCCCGCGAAGGGCTGCGCCGCATGCTGCGGCCCTTTCGCGGACCGGACGGCCTGACCTCCCCGCTCCTGCGGGAGGTCCCCCTGGCCGGGGCCGGCACGGTCGTGCGCCTCGACGTCCCGGTGGCCTCGCTGACGGTCGAGGACTACCTGATCCACGTCAACCACCTGATCGCGGAGGCGACCCTGGACGGCCTGCTCACCGGCGCGGGCCGCCTGCTCATCCGTCACCTGCCCCGTCACCCGGACCCGGCCACCTCCTACGCCCGGATCCGGGTCTCCCCCGACCCGCTCTCCCCCGACCGGCTGCGAGCCTATGCGTACCTGTCCCTGTAGGGATCGGCGCGGAAGCCTGTCCATCGCGGTCCCGGCGCCGGCCCGTGGCACAGCTCGACCGTGGTCACATGGTCGTTCCGCCGGAGACGTCCAGGCGGTGTCCGGTCATGTAGCGGCTGTCGTCGCCGGCCAGGAAGGCCACCGTGTCGGCGACGTCCTGCGGCGTGCCCAGGCGGCCCAGCGGTGACTGAGACGACAGCCAGGCCAGGGCCTCGCCGACCAGGCGTCCCTGGTGCATGTCGGTGTCGATGACCCCGGGGGCCACGGTGTTGACCGTGATCCCGCGCGGCCCGAGCTGCTTGGCCAGCGCGGGGGTCAGCACGTCGAGCGCGGCCTTGGACATGGCGTAGTCGATCGCCCGGGGCATGGCCGCGCCCCGGGTCAGCATCGTGCCGACGGTGATGATCCGGCCGCCGTCCCGCAGCCGCGGCAGCGCGAGCCGGGTGATGAAGAACGGAGCGGTCGTGTTGACCGCGAACAACCGCTCGAAGCCCTCCCTGGTCACGCCGCCGATCTCGGCCTGGTCGCCGAGGATGCCCGCGTTGTTGACCAGGATGTCCAGGCCGTCGGCGTGCTCGTCGAAGGCGGCCCACAGCGCTTCGGCGTCTCCCGGCACGCCCAGCTCCGCGCGTACGGTGAACGCCCGTCCTCCGGCCGCTTCGATGGCCGAGACCGTCTCCTTGGCCGCCGTCTCGTTGCTGCCATAGTGGACGGCGACCCGGGCGCCCTCGCCGGCGAGCCGGACGGCGACGGCGCGGCCGATCCCCCTGCTGGCCCCGGTCACGAGTGCCGTCTTGCCGGTCAATGTCGTCATCGTCGATCGTGCCTTTCCGTCAGGCGTTGTAGGGAGTGGTGACCTTGGCGTCGCGCAGCACGCGCGCCCACCACGTCAACTGGTCGAGCAGGGTCTTGGCGGCCGTGGCGGGCCCGTGCGGGTCCTTGGGTCGGCCGTCGGGGCCGAAGCAGTCCCATGCGCCGTGGAAGCTCACCGTGTCCCGGGTGGTGACGGCGTGCAGCTCGGCGAAGACGGCGCGCAGGTGTTCCACCGCGCGCAGGCCGCCCGACAGGCCTCCGTAGGACACGAACGCCACCGGCTTGGCGTGGAACTGCGCGTTGTGCCAGTCGATCGCGTTCTTCAACGACGCCGGATAGCTGTGGTTGTACTCCGGGGTCACCACCACGAAGGCGTCGGCCGCCTCCAGCCGCGGCGTCAGATCGCTCAAAGCCGTGAGCACCCCTTGCGGCGGGGACATGGACGGGGCAGCGCCGCCGATCGGCACGTCCGCCAGATCGATCAGGTCGACTTCGAGGTCGTCGCGCCGGGCCGCCTCGTCGGCGAACCAGGTGGCCGCGGTCGGGCCGAACCGGCCGTCGCGGACGCTGCCCACGATGACGGCCAGCCGCAGCGGGCTCTCGGACATGGTGTTCTCCTCATTCGCGTACTTCGTACTCGAAATAGGACCCTAGCCATTCGAGTACTGTGTACGCAAGTTAAGGAGGGGCAGCGGGATGTCCGACGAGGAACTGGTCAGCATCTGGATGCGACCCGAGCGCCTGGAGCGCTCGGGACCCGGACGGCGGCCCGGCTACAGCCGCGAGCAGATCACCCGGGCGGCCGTCCGGATCGCCGACGCCGAAGGGGTGGAGGCCGCGACCATGCGCCGGATCGGGGGCGAACTGGGCACCGGCGCCATGTCCCTCTACCGCTACGTACCGAAACGCGATGACCTGTTCGACCTCATGATCGACCTGGCGATGGGCGAGCTCGATCTCCCCGGCAAACCGTCCGGCGACTGGCGCGGCGACCTCTCCCTGGTCGCCCACCGGACCCGGGCGGCCGGGCTGCGCCACCCCTGGCTGACCCCGCTGCTCAACAGCCGCCCGACCCTGGGCCCGAACCTGCTGCGCGTGCACGAGTTCGCCCTGGGCGCGCTCGACGGGCTCGGCCTCGACATCGACGAGATGACCGGCTTCGTCAGCATGGTGAACGACTACGTCCACAGCGCGATCCGCCGCGAGATCGCCTGGCTGGAGGAGGCCCGCCGTACCGGCATGGACCCGGAGCGCTGGAAACGCGACTACGCCGGGCCGTACGTGCGGCAGATCGTCGAGTCGGGCGCCTATCCCCTGTTCAGCCGGTCCGTACGGGAATCCAGGACCGCCCACCTGGCCCCCGCCGAGCGCTTCGGGCACGGGCTGGACCGCGTGCTCAACGGAATCGGCGCGCAGATCACGTCAGACCTCCCCCGATGATCACAGCTGCGGGGTGGCGGTCGCGGCGCGGGCGTAGCGCCGGGCCAGGCGCGCGAAGACCTCCTTGAGCTCGTCCGGGCCGACGACCTCGATGTCGGCGTCGAACACGCCGATGGCGGCGGCCAGGCCGGGCCATGACCACGACCCCAGGATGAGCCGGCAGCGGTTCGGGTCGAGTGCCTCGACGACTCCGTCGCGGGTGTAGCGGGACACGGCGGCGGCGGGCAGGTCGATGATCACCTCGCCGCGGCAGGACCAGTCGCCGGTCCCGTCGGAGCCCCGGAACTTGCTGATCACGAAGGCGGCCACGTCACCTCCGGGCAGCTCGCGCGGGGTGAAGCGGGGCCCCGCGGGGGTGCGCGGGGTGATCCGGTCGGCGCGGAAGATACGCCAGTCCTCGCGGTCGAGGTCCCAGGCGATGAGGTACCAGCGCCCGCCCCAGGTGACGAGGTGATGAGGCTCCGCCCGGCGTGGCGGGGCCGGCACGCCGTCGTCACCCGGACCCGGCGGATAGTCGAAGCGCAGCACCTCGCGGGCGTGGACGGCGGCGCTGAGCGCCATGAGCACGCCGGCGTCGACGTGCGGGCCCGGCCGGGACACCGGCCGCCGGACGGCGGTGACCTGGAGGGTGTCGATGCGGCGGCGCAGCCGTGCGGGCATGACCTGCCGGACGGTGTTCAGCGCGCGGGCCGCCGCCTCCTCGATGCCGGCGCCGGCGGTTTCGGCGAGCTGGAGCGCGATGGCCAGCGCGACGGCCTGCTCGTCGTCGAACAGCAGCGGGGGCAGCTCCGTGCCGGCTTCGAGCCGGTATCCGCCGTCGGGCCCTTTGAAGGCCACGATGGGATAGCCCAGCTCGCGCAGGCGGTCGACGTCACGGCGTACGGTGCGCGGGCTGACGTCCAGCCGTTCGGCCAGCAGCGCCCCCGGCCAGTCGCGGCGCGCCTGGAGCATGGAGAGCAGCGCCAGCAGCCGCGCTGAGGTCTTCGGCACGATTCCCATGATGCCCTGAGAAGCGGCCATTCCCTGGCCGCTTCCCCTGCGACCGTTGCCACATGCCAGTCAACGACGACGACAAGAAGGGCCCGAACGCCATGACCGCCTCCCCCGCAACCCTCGACGCCGAGCGGGCCGACCTGCTCGCCTCGATCGCGACCGCGCGATCCGCCCTGACCAGGACCGTCGAAGGGCTCAGCGACGAGCAGCTCGGCGAGCGCCCGACGGCCGGCGCGCTGTGCCTGGGCGGGCTGATCAAGCACGTCGCGTCCATGGAGGAAGGGTGGCTGCGCTTCGCGCTGGAGGGCCCGTCGGCGATGCGCCACGACCTGCCCGACGGTGTCACCTGGGCCGACGTCATGGCCGGTACCGCACGCGAGTTCCCGCAGTGGATGATCGACCACGAGAACGAGTTCCGCATGCTGCCCGGCGACACGTCGGCCGGGATCCTCGCGCGTTACGAGCAGGTCGCCGCCCGCAGCGCGGAGATCGTCGCCGCCGTCCCCGACCTGTCGGCGACGCACCCGCTGCCGACGGCGCCCTGGCACGAGCCGGGAGGCGTGCTCAGCGTGCGCGCGGTGCTGATGCACGTCATCGCCGAGACCGCCCAGCACGCCGGCCACGCCGACATCCTGCGCGAGACGCTCGACGGGCAGAGATCCAGCTGAGCGGCGTTACCGGCTCGCGAGCAGGTCGCGCAGGACATAGGGCATGATCCCGCCGTGCCGGTAGTAGTCGACCTCGCGCGGTGTGTCGAGGCGGAGCCGGACCTGGAAGGTGATGGCGTCGGCGGTGACGGTCAGGGTCGGCGGGAGGTCCGGTCCGTCGAGCGCGGTGAGGCCGGTGACGCCGATGACCTCCCGGCCGGTGAGTCCGAGCTCGTCCGGGCCCTGGCCGGGGAGGAACTGCAGCGGCAGGATGCCCATGCCGACCAGGTTCGAGCGGTGGATGCGTTCGAACGACCTGGCGATGACGGCCCGCACGCCCAGCAGCGCGGGTCCTTTGGCGGCCCAGTCGCGGGAGGACCCGGCGCCGTACCCCTCCCCCGCCAGCACCACGGCCGGCACCCCGGCCTCCTGGTAGGCGCGGGCGGCCTCGTACACGGTGGTGATCGTGGCGCCGTCCAGGAAGTCGCGGGTGAAGCCGCCCTCGGTGCCCGGGGCGAGCTGGTTGCGCAGGCGCACGTTGGCGAAGGCGCCGCGCATCATGACCTCGTGGTTGCCGCGGCGGGAGGCGTAGGTGTTGAGCTGGTGGCGCGGCACGCCGAGGCCGGCGAGATAGCGGCCGGCGGGGCTGGACGGGAGGATGGCCCCGGCCGGCGAGATGTGGTCGGTCGTGATGAAGTCGCCCAGCTTGGCCAGGACGCGGGCGCCGGTGAGGTCGGCGACGGGCGGCGGCTCGGGCGACATGCCGTCGAGGTAGGGGGCGCGGCGCACGTAGGTGGAGGCGGGGTCCCAGGGGTAGGTGGCGGAGCGGGAGACGTCCAGGGCCTGCCAGCGCCGGTCGCCGTCGAGGACGTCGGCGTAGGCGCGGGCGAACATCTCCGGCCTGATCACCCGCTCGATGACCTCGCCCACCTCCTCCGGGGCGGGCCACAGGTCACGCAGGTGGACGGGACGGCCGTCGGGGTCGGTGCCGAGAGGCTCGGTGGTGAGGTCGAGGTCCATGGTGCCGGCGATGGCGTAGGCGACGACGAGCGGCGGCGAGGCGAGGTAGTTGGAGCGGACCTCGGGCTGGATGCGGCCCTCGAAGTTGCGGTTGCCGGACAGGACCGCGGCGACGTCGAGGTCGTGCTCGGCCACGGCCTCGGACACCTCCTCGACGAGCGGGCCGGAGGCGCCGATGCAGGTCATGCAGCCGAACCCGGCCAGCGTGAAGCCGAGCCGCTCCAGGTACGGGGTCAGGCCCGCCTCGCCGTAGTAGTCCATGACGACGCGCGAGCCGGGCGACAGGGTGGTCTTCACCCACGGCTTGGCGCGCAGCCCGCGCTCGGCGGCCTTCTTGGCCAGCAGCCCGGCGGCCACCATGACCGAGGGGTTGGAGGTGTTGGTGCAGGAGGTGATCGCGGCGATGGCGACGGTCCCGTGCGTGATCTCCCGGTCCGCCGCGACGGGCGGCCGTTCCTGGGCGCGGAAGGCGGACTTCACCCCCTCCAGGGGAATGCGGTCCTGGGGGCGGCGCGGGCCGGCGACGGACGGCACGACGCTGGCCAGGTCGAGGTCGAGGTCGGCGGTGTAGGCGGGCGGCGCGCCGGGGTCGTGCCACAGGCCCTGCGCCTTGGCGTACGCCTCGACGAGGTCGGCGTGGTCGCTGTCGCGGCCGGTGAAGCGCAGGTAGCGGACGGTCTCGGCGTCGATGGGGAACAGCGCGGCGGTGGAGCCGAACTCGGGGCTCATGTTGGAGATCGTCACCCGGTCGGTCACCGGCAGCGCGGTGACGCCCGGCCCGTGGAACTCGACGATCTTGCCGACCACGCCGTGCCCGCGCAGCAGCTCGGTGAGGGTCAGCACGAGGTCGGTCGCGGTGGCGGCGACCGGCAGCTCGCCGTGCAGGCGCACGCCCACCACGTCGGGCACGAGGATGGACACCGACTGGCCCAGCATGGCCGCCTCGGCCTCGATGCCGCCGATGCCCCAGCCGAGCGTGCCGAGCCCGTTGACCATGGTGGTGTGGGAGTCGGTGCCCAGGCACAGGTCCGGGTACGCCTCATCGCCGCGGGTCATGACCACCCGGGCCAGGTATTCCACGTTGATCTGGTGCATGATGCCCTTGCCCGGCGGTACCACGGTGAACTCCCGCAGCGACGCCTGGCCCCAGCGCAGGAAGCGGTAGCGCTCGGCGTTGCGCTCGTACTCCCGGTCGGCGTTGCGGGCCAGCGCGTCGGGGCGGCCGAAGACGTCGGCGATGATGGAGTGGTCGACGACCAGCTCGGCGGGGATGGCCGGGTTGACCCGGTCGGGGTCGCCGCCGAGTGCCGCCATGGCGTCCCGCATGGAGGCCAGGTCGGCCAGCACGGGCACGCCGTTGGTGTCGTGCAGGAACACCCGGGCGGGATGCAGGTCCACGGCGACGGTCCGGTCGGCGCGTGGCCGCCATCCGGTCAGCGCCCGCACCTGCTCGTCGGGCGCGGCGTGCCGGAGCAGGTTCTCCAGCATGATGCGCAGGCTGTAGGGCAGGCGCGCGGGCGCGTCGACGGGGTGGATGCGGTGGCGGCAAGTGCCCACCGCCAGGTAGTCGGTCACGTGGCCTGCCCTTGGAGCGAGACGGGATGGCAGAAGGTGTTGCGGTGCTCGATCACGCGCGCCTCGGCCACCCGGCGCCAGGCGTCCAGGTGGCCGGGCCGCACCCGGACGATCACGACGAACATGCGCTCGTCCAGGCAGGTTGCGGGATCGCGCACGCCTTGGCGAGCCCGCGCAGGCCGCTCAGCGTCCGGTCGGGCAGGCGCACGCCGGTCAGGGCGGCCTCGGCGCCGTTGCGGTCCTCGATCTCGCCGGGGTAGAAGATCTCGTCGAAGCCGGGCGCGAGCGGCACGGCCTTGGTGCGGTCGATGAGGTCGTCGAGGCGGCGGGCGTAGTCGGCGGGGTCGGCCACGGCGTCGACGCGCAGCGCGAGCAGCAGGTGGCCGCAGCCGCTGCGGTGGTCGGGGACGTAGGGGCCGGCCACGTCGGTGGCGTAGGAGCTGCCGGTCAGCACGCCCGACAGCACGTCCATCATGAACGAGATGCCGAACCCCTTGTGCCCGGCCATGGGCAGGATGAGCCCGTCGATGGCCTGGACGGGGTCGGTGGTGGGGACGCCGCCGGCCGTCTGCGCCCAGCCTTCGGGGATGGCCTGTCCGCGCTCCAGGGCGGCGTAGATCTTGCCGCGGGCGACCGTGGTGTTGGCGATGTCGAGCACGACCGGGCCGCGCCGGCCGCCGGGCACCGCGATGGACCACGGGTTGGCGCCCACGCTCTTGTCCCGCCCGCCCCAAGGGGCCATGGCGGGGCTGCCGTTGGTGGTCAGCAGGGCGACGCAGCCCTCGGCCGCGATCATCCGGGTGAAGTAGGCGGCGGTGCCGAAATGGTTGCTGTCGCGCACCGCGACCAGGCCGACGCCGTGCTCGCCGGCGCGGCGTACGGCCTCGCGGGCCGCGTGCGCGGTGACCACCTGGCCGATGCCGGCGCGGCCGTCGAGGACGGCGACGGCGCCGCCGTCGAGCACGGTGGCCACGTCGGTGACCGCGCGCATGACTCCGGAGCGCAGGCGGTCGGCGTACCACTCCAGGCGCAGCATGCCGTGCGAGGGATGCCCCCACGCATCGGCCGTGACCAGGCTGTCGGCCACCAGCCGCGCGTCCGGCTCGGGGACGCCGAGCGAGGTCAGGACCTCGATCCCGAAGGAGATCAGCTCGGAGGCAGGGATCACGACAGGCTCCTGACCTGGTCGGGGGTGAGAGGCCGGGTGGGGCGGTCGCGCAGCAGCAGCCACAGCCGCGCCGTCTCCTCCAGTTCCTCGATGACGTCCGCGGCGGCGGCGAGGTCGGCGCCGGCGGCGATGGGGCCGTGGTTGGCCAGCAGCAGGGCGTGCGCGGTGCGGGCGGCCCGTTCGGCGATCGGCCCCAGCGCCGGGTCGCCGGGCGCGTGGTAGGGCAGCAGCGGCAGCCGCCCGACGCGCATCACGTAGTACGCGGTCAGCGGCGGCAGCGCGTCGTCCGGGTCGAGGCCGTCGTGGCAGGACACGGCGACGGAGTACGTGCTGTGCAGGTGGACGACCGCGCCGTCGCCCGGGCGGGCACGGTAGAGCGCGGCGTGCAGGAACGCCTCCTTCGACGGGCGCGGCCCGTCCAGGTGCTCGCCCGCCAGGCTGACCAGCGACAGGTCATCGGGTGAGACGTCGCCGAGCGAGCCGCCGGTCGGGGTGATGAGGAAGGCGTCGCCGGTGCGCGCGCTGATGTTGCCGGTGCGGCCGTGCGTCAGCCGCCGGTGGAACAGGGACGCGCCCAGCTCGGCGATCCGCGTGGAGATGTCGGTCATGATGCTTCCAGAGCTGTGACGAGCAGGTCGGGCCGGCCGAAGTTGCCGGATTTGAGCAGCAGGGCCAGGCTCGGGTGGCCGGTGGTGAGCAGCCAGGGGACTCCCCGGGCGGCTTCGGCGCCCACGACCGCCCCGGTCACCCCGAGGGCGTTGACCACGGCGCCGGAGGTCTCGCCGCCGGCGACGACGATGCGCCGGGCGCCGAGCTGGGCGGCGCGGGCGGCGACGGCCGCCAACGCCTGCTCCAGCAGCTCGGCCGAGCCGGGCGAGCGCTCCTCGGGAGGCGCGGAGGAGTAGACCATGACGCGCTCCTCCGCCGCGAGGCGGTCCTCCAGCCAGCCGAGGGCCTCCTCGACCAGCCCGTCCCGCTCGGGGCGCAGCCGGTAGGAGGGCATGCGCCCGCGGGCCAGGGCCACCTGCTCCAGCGTGGCGGCCGAGCAGCTGCCCGCGAGCACCACCCCCGGCCCCTGGGGGAGGGCGGGCACGGCCGGGCCGCCCGGTTCCCGCCCGGCGGCCGTCAGGGCGCCCGCCGCCCCGGCCAGCCCCGCCGCGCCGGTGATGACGGGCAGGTCCGCGGTGGCGCGGGCGATGACGTCGAGGTCGCGGTCGTCGAGGGCGTCGGTGACCGCGTACCGGACGTCCTGGGCGCGCAGCGTGTCGAGCGCCGCGCGTACCGCGTGGGCGCCGCGCCGGACCGTCCCGTGCGCGACCAGCGCGACGCGGTGCGGGGTCTGGCGGCCCAGGACGCGGACCAGGTCGGGGTCGCTCATCGGGGTGAGCGGGTGGTGGCGCATCGGCGACTCCGACAGCAGCCGGTCCCCGACGAACAGATGCCCCTGGTAGACGGTGCGGCCGTGCTCGGGGGCGGCCGGGCACACCACGGTCAGCAGGGCCCCGCTCGCCCGGGTCAGCGCGTCGGCGACCGGGCCGATGTTGCCCTCGTCGGTGGAGTCGAAGGTGGAGCAGTACTTGAAGTACAGGCGCCGGGCCCCTTGCCCGTGCAGCCACCGCTGAACGGCGAGCGAGGCGGCGACCGCGTCCCCCGCCGGGATCGAGCGGGTCTTGAGCGCGACGACGACGGCGTCGGTGTCCGGGAGCACCGTCGCGGGCCCGGGGGTGCCGAAGATCAGCACCGTACGCAGACCCGAGCGCCGCAGGGCGGCGGCGACGTCGGTGCCGCCGGTGTAGTCGTCGGCCACGCAGCCCAGCAGCGGGCTCATGCCAGCGCCTCGCGCAGCGCCCGGGCCGCCGCGAGCGGCGGGCTCAGCACGGGCAGGCCGAGCCGGTCGGCCAGCTCGGCGTGCACCGGGCTGATCGAGTACTGCCCGAGCAGGACCAGCTCGACGCCGTCGAGGGCGGGCGCGGCGGCCCGCGCGAGCACGTCCGTCAGGTCCGGCCAGTCGCGGGCGGCGGCGGCCGCGGCGGCTCCCTGCGCCGTGATCGCCCGCACCTCGACGCCGTCCGCCACCTCCTTGAGCCGCCGCGCCGAGTCCGCCGCCGCGGAGTCGAGCGAGCCGAGCACGAGCACGGCACCGGGCCGCCGCCCGGCGACCTCGGCGAACACGGCTTCGTCCGAGCCTGTCACCGGCACCTCGTGCAGCCGCCGCGCGAGCGCCGCCGCCGGCCCGTACATCGAGCAGGACAGCAGCACCGCGTCGGCGCCGCCGCGGACCGCGTAGTCGACGAGGGCGAGCATGCGGCGTGCCAGCGCGGGTGTCAGGCCGCCGGCCGCGTCGGCCTCGGTGACGAGCCGGTCGTCCATGAGGTGCCAGGGCGCGGCCTCGGGAAACCCTTCGGCGAGCCCGTCGGCGGCGGGCTGGGCGGAGGCGGGGGTGGCGTTGACGACGGCGACCGTCGGGCTCATCGCTTCACCGCGGCGGCGACGGCCTCGGCGAAGGCCCGGGTGCCCGCCGTGCCGCCCATGTCGCGGGTACGGGTGCCGGCCCGGACGGTGTCGGCGACCGCCGTCTCGATCAGGGCGGCGGCCCGGGCAAGGGCCGGGTCCTGGTGGCGGGCGCCGAGCCAGTCGAGCAGCATGGCGCTGGACAGGATCATCGCGATGGGGTTGGCGACGTCCTGGCCGGCGATGTCGGGGGCGGAGCCGTGCGCGGCCTGGGCCATGGCGCGCTCGTGGGAGGCGTTGATGGACGGGGCGATGCCGAGCGATCCGGCGATCTCGCCGGTCAGGTCGGACAGGATGTCGCCGAACATGTTCTCGGTGACGATCACGTCGAACTCGTCCGCCCGCCGCACCAGGTGCACGGTCATCGCGTCGATGTGGAAGTCGTCCACGGCCACGCCGGGGTAGCGGGCGGCGACCTCCCGGCAGACGTCGCGGAACATGCCGGTGGTCAGCTTGAGGACGTTGGCCTTGTGGACGATGGTGAGCTTGCCGCGCCTGCGGGTGGCCAGCTCGAACGCCTCGACGGCGATCCGCTCGACGGCGGGCCGGGTGATGATGCCCATGGCGATGGCCACGTCCGGGCTGGGCATGAACTCGCCGGTTCCCTTGTAGGTGCTGCGGTCGGCGTAGAAGCCCTGGGTGTTCTCCCGGACGATGACCAGGTCGGTGCCGGGGACGACGGCGTCGGCGCCGTCGAACGACCTGGCCGGGCGGATGTTGGCGAACAGGTCGAAGCGCTTGCGGATGGTGCCGCTGGGGTTGAGCTTGGAGCGGTGCGGCTCGGGATAGGCGGCGCTGTCGTGCGGGCCGAGCAGCCAGGCGTCCAGCTCGGCGAGCGCGGCCAGCGTCGTCTCCGGCGTGGCGTCGCCGTGGGTGTCGATGGCGGCGGCGCCGAGCGGCAGCTCGGCCCACTCGACCGGGGCGGCGCCCGCGGCGGCCAGCGCGGCGTCCACGACCAGGACGGACGCGGGGACGATCTCGGGGCCGATGCCGTCGCCTTCGAGTACGCCAAGACGGTAAGAAGTCACGAAATTTACGTCCTTACGAGTGCTTCGGCGTCCTCGGACGGCACGCCGGTGGTCGGGTAGAGCAGGCAGGCGGCGGGCTCGACGACGAGCGTGACCTCGCCGCTCAGCCCGGAACGGTTGGTCTCGGCCTGGATGACGTGGTCACCCAGGCGCAGGTCGTACTCGTAGCGGGAGCCGACGTAGGAGCTGGTGAGCACCCGGGCGGTGAGCACGTTCTCGCCGGTCTCGCCGGTCTCGCCGGGCGGGAGGATCTTCAACCGTTCGGGGCGGACGGCCACGGTGACCCGTCCTTCGACCGCTTGCGCGGGCACGGCGACGGTCTGGCCGGTGCAGTCCAGCCGCACCTCGGCCGGGCCGGTCATCGTGCCGGTGAGAAAGTTGCAGCGGCCGACGAAGGCGGCCACCTCGGCGGTCGCCGGGGTCTCGTAGATCTCGGTCGGGGTGCCGATCTGGAGCATGTCGCCCTTGGACATCACCGCGATGCGGTCGCTCAGGGCCAGGGCCTCGTCCTGATCGTGGGTGACGTACACGGTGGTGATGCCGAGCTCGGTCTGCAGCCGTTTGAGCCAGGCGCGGGCCTGGTCGCGGAGCTTGGCGTCGAGGTTGGACAGCGGCTCGTCCAGCAGCAGCACGCCGGGCGAGTAGACCAGGGCGCGGGCGAGGGCGACGCGCTGCTGCTGGCCGCCGGACAGCTGGTGCGGGTAGCGGTCCCTCAGCTCGGCCAGGCCCACCTTGCCGAGCGCCTCGGTGATGAGCTTGTCCTGCTCGCGCCAGTCGACCTTGCGGATCTTGAGCGGCATGGCCAGGTTCTGGGCGACGGTCATGTGCGGCCACAGCGCGTACGACTGGAACACCATCCCGAGGTTGCGCCCCTCGGGCGGCACGAACGTGCCGGCGTCGACGAAGGTCGCCGGGCCGACCGCGATGCTGCCGCCGGTGGGCCGTTCCAGACCGGCGATGCACGCCAGGGTGGTGGACTTGCCGCAGCCGCTGGGGCCGAGCAGGGTGAAGAACTCGCCGTCGGCGATGGTGAACGTGATGTCGTTCAGGACGGCGTTGTCGCCGAACCGCTTGGACAGGTTGGCGACCTTGACCTCAGGCATCGTTGCGCCCCTTGAGAAGTAGTCCGGCCAGCCCGACGAAGGTCGCCGTGATGGCGATCTGCAGGCCGGCCAGCGCGGCCACGGAGCCGGTGTTGCCCTGCACCCACAGTTCGAGCATGGTCGTGCCGATGATGTTGGAGTCCGCCGAGCCCAGGAACACCGCGGGTGAGTACTCCTTGAGCAGCGTCACGAACGTCAGGATCAGCGCCCCGGCGAAGGCCGGCCGCAGCAGCGCGGCCAGGATGCGGGTGAACGTACGCACCCAGTCGGCGCCGGACACCCGGGCGGCGTTGTCGAGCTCCCGGCCGATCTGCATGATCGACGGCGAGATGGAGCCGAACCCGCTGGGCAGCGCGCGCAGCCCGAAACCGATGATCAGCGCCCACAGCGTGCCCTGGATCAGGCTGCCCAGCCCGAACGGGGCGAAGGCCAGCGCCCAGAACAGGCCGATGCCGACGATGATGCCGGGCATCGCCTGCGGGGCGAGCGCCAGATACTCCACCGCGCGGGCGAAGCGGAAGGTCGAGCGCCTGGCCACCATGACCGCCAGCAGGGACAGCGCGCTGACCAGGACCGCGCCGATCGCGGCGACCAGCAGGCTGTTGACGATGGACTGCACGTACACCGGGTAGGTGAAGATCCGCTCGTAGTTGTCCCCGGTGAGAGTCCTGAACGGCGACTGCAGCGGCGTGAACACCTGCGTGAAGGAGCGGAAGACCAGCCCGCCGATCGGCACCAGGGCGCCCATCACCACGTAGAAGGCGATGGCGGCCACGCTCACCCACTTCAGCCACCCCAGGTCCAGGGGCCGCGGCCGGGTGGCCTTCCCCCGCACCGAGACGAACCGCTGGGCGTTCTTGAGCAGCTTGGCCTGCAGCGCGACCAGGCTGACGGTGACCAGCAGGATGATCGCCGACGCCGCGCCCAGCACCCCGTAGTCCGGGTTGATGGACTGCAGGCCGTTGCGATACAGGAACGTGGAAAAGACGTCGATGCCGACCGGCTGGCCGAACAGCAGCGGCACGCTCAGCGTCTCCACCGACATGCTGACCACCAGGATCGAGCTGTAGACGACCGGCGGGCGCAGCAGCGGCAGGATCACCGAGCGCAGGATGCGCAGCGGCCCGGCCCCGCACACCTGGGCGGCGGCCTCCAGCGAGGCGTCGCTCTGCCGCAGCGCGCTTGCGCAGAAGGTGTAGACGATCGGGGCCAGCGCCACGGCCTCGGTCAGCGCCATGCCGGGGATGGAGTACAGGTTCCACGGCAGGAAGCCCAGCAGGCGGCGCACCTCCACGCTGACGAACCCGGCCGGGCCGTACATGGTGATCCAGCCGAAGCCGAGGATCAGCGAGGAGATGAAGAACGGCCACTGCATGGCGGCGGCGAACACGCGGCCGCCGGGCAGCTTCGTCCGCACCACGACCACGGCCATCGGCACCGCGATGATCAGGCTGAGCAGGGTGGTCAGCCCCGCGAACAGCGCCGTGTTGAGCACGACGCGGCCGAATCCCGCCTCGGTGAACAGCCGCGCGTAGTTGCCGGCGCCCAGCACGCCGCCCGCCTCGTACAGGGGGCGGTCGAGGAAGGACTGGTACAGCGTCGGGACGACCGGCGCCAGCACCAGGACCGCCAGCAGCACCAGCACGGAGTACTGCAGCCAGCTCTCCCGGGCCAGCCCCAGCGGCCTGCGGTAGCGCGGCGGCGGATGGACCGGCGGACGCGGCGGGGACAGGGTGGTCATCGTATTCCTCTCAGCGTTTCCACTCGGCGTTCCCCTCAGCGGCCGAGCAGGCCGTTCCACTTGCCGGTGAAGGACTTGACCTCGGCGTCGGGAACCTTCTCGTACTTGGCGAGGATCACGTTGGCCTGGCCCACGGACCGCACCAGCTCCTGGTAGGTGTGCAGGCCGTCGCCGGTCGCGACGTCGTCGCGGTAGGAGGTGAGCCCGCCCTCGGCCACCGCCCGCTGGCCCTCCTGGGACAGGACGAAGTCCACGAACAGCTTCGAGGTCGCCGGGTGCGGCGCCTTGGCGGCGATGCCGATGCCGCGCGGCAGCACGACCGTGCCGTCGTCCAGGAAGGAGATCGCCAGCAGGCCGCCGCTCTTGGCCACCACCGGGTACGCCGGGGCGGCGCTGACGAAGAAGCCGGCCACGTACTCGCCGGAGGTGATCTTCTCCAGCTGGGTGCCGGACGAGGTCTCCGGCCTGGCCAGCGGCAGCACCGACTGCAGCGAGGTCCAGGAGTCGGGGCGGGCCGTGGTGAAGGCGTGCGAGACGGTGAAGCCGAACGCGCCGCTCACGTCCCGCGTGGTGATCTTGCTCTTGTACTGGGCGGGGTCCTTGGCCAGGATCGCCGCCAGGCTCTTCAGACCGGTCGGCTTCTCGGGCAGCAGCGAGGTGTTGTACGCGATCGACAGCGGATCCGTCGACATGGCGTAGACGTTGGGCAGCGGCTCGCCGAAGTCCGGGAGCTTGCCCTTCTCCGGTGAGGCGTACTCCATCAGGGTCCCCGGCCGGGCGGCGAAGTCGGCCCACGCCTGGGCGGCGTTCGACACGACCAGGTCGGCCGGCGAGTTGCCGGTGGCCTGCTCGCTGAGCACCCGCTGGAACACCTCGTCGCTGTCCAGGTTGTTGGCCGCGATCTTCGTGACCCAGGGGTACTTCTTCTCGAAGTCCCGGAAGATCGGCGCCCAGTTCTCCTGGTCGGTGTTGGAGTAGATGGTGAGGGTGCCGCCCTCCTTCTTGGACGCCTCGATGAGCTGGGCGTAATCGCCCGGGTAGTAGGACGGGGCCTGTCCCGTCGCGATCGTGTTCGGCGGCGGCTGCTTCGCCGCCGCGTCGCCATCACTGCCACCGCCGCCGCAGGCCGTGAGGAGGCCGAGCGCGAGTACGGCGCCGCCGAGGGCGCGGAAGGTGGGGTGGAAGGTGGTCATGTGCTTCCTCCTTGACCAGGCGAGACCGACCAGCCGTCGCCTGCGATGCCGCACACTCTGCTTCGTTATAACCTATGACGTCAAGCCTTCGTTTCCGGAATGTAACGCGACAAGCCTTCTGGACGTCTTATATCGGCCACGCTACAGAGCAGCTGCTTGCCGGAAGAGAGTCCCTCGTCTTGCCGACAGGGCCGGATGGCGGTGTAGGTTATAACGGTCACCGACGAGACAGGACAGCGATGAGCGAATCAGCGGCCGAGCTCTACACGACGAAGGCGGACTACGCCTACCTGCGCGTCAAGGAGCTGATCCTGTCCGGGAAGCTGCTCCCGGGCTCCGTCATCGCGCAGGCGCAGCTGGCCCGCGACATCGGCATCAGCACCACGCCTCTGCGCGAGGCGCTGCGCCGGCTCAAGAGCGAGGGGCTGGTCGAGCTCGACGCCCACCGCGACGCCCGAGTCGCGGCCCTGGCCGCCGAGGAGGCCCGCGACCTGCTCGAACTCCGCCGCTCCCTCGACCCCCTGGCGATCGCGCTGGCGGCCGAACGCCGCACCAAGGCCGACATCGCCGCGATACGCGCCGCCCACGAGGGCCTCAAGCCCCTGCCAGGCAACCCCGCCTACGAGCAGTTGGTCGCCCACCGCAGGTTCCACGCCGCCCTCTACACCGCCTCGCACAACGACCTGCTCATCCAGACGCTCGACGGGCTGTGGGACAAGTCCGACCGCTACCGCCGCCTCGCCCTGGAGGTCGAGCGCGGCCAGGCGGCCCGCGACCGCAAGGCCGCCGAGCACGAGGCGCTGCTGGAGTACGTGATCGCCGGCGACGCGGAGTCGGCGGCGGCCGTCATGCGCGAGCACATCGACACCAGCCTCGGCGCCCAGGCCGCCTGGCGGCTGCGCAAGCACGACGCCACCCCTGGTGCGGAAGCTTCGCCCGACCGGCCCTGAACAGCCGCCGGCGCCATCTCACTGCCGGCGAGCAACCGCGCTCACGGAGGGTTGCGCGACCTCACGAGGTGGGGAGGTCGCCGAATTGCCGGTTTTGTACTGTCTATACCCTTGCCGACGTGGAATTCCAGAGAGGTCTGGCCTTACTGGTCGCCGGCGCGTTCTTCATGGAGATACTCGACGGCACGGTGATCACCCCCGCCGCGCCGCACATCGCCGCGGAGCTCGGGATCGCGCCGATCGACGTCAACGTCGCGATCACCGCGTACGTGCTCACCATCGGCGTGCTGATACCGATCAGCGGCTGGCTGGCCGACCGGTTCGGCCCGCGACGGGTGTTCACGGCGGCGATCGCGCTGTTCGTGCTGGCCTCGATCGCCTGCGCGCTGGCCCCGAACCTGCCCGTGCTCACGATCGCGCGGGTGGTGCAGGGGGCGGGCGGGGCGATGATGGTGCCGGTCGGGCGACTCGTGGTGCTGCGGACGACGGCGAAGTCCGATCTGGTCCGGGCGATCGCGTACCTGACGTGGCCGGGCCTGTTCGCGCCGGTGCTGGCCCCGGTCGTCGGCGGGTTGCTGGCCGACTACGCGTCCTGGCGATGGATCTTCGTGATCAACGTGCCGCTCGGGCTCGTGGCCCTGTTCGTGGCGCTGCGGATCGTGCCCGACCTGCGCCCCGATGCCCCGGACCCGCTGGACCGCCCCGGGTTCGTCCTCATCGCGGTGGGTGTCGCCGGGCTGATCGTGGCGCTGGAGGGGCTCGGCTCGGGGTTCGGCCCGGCGACGGCGGTGGCGCTGGCGGTCGCCTGCGCGGGCCTCGGACTGGCGGTGCGGCACCTGTTGCGGGCTCCGCGCCCGCTCGTCGACCTGCGGATCCTGCGGGTGACGACGTACCGGGCCACGGCCGCGAGCGGATCGGTCTACCGCGGCGTGATCATAGCGATCCCCTTCGTGCTGCCGCTGCTCTTCCAGGTGGGGTTCGGCTGGTCGGCGGCGCAGGCAGGGCTGGTGGTGATCGCGCTGTTCGTGGGGAACGTCGGGATCAAGCCCGCCACCACGCCGCTGATGCGCCGGCTCGGGATCCGCGCCGTCCTGCTCTGGTCGATCGCGATCGGCGCCGCGTGCCTGTTCGGGATGGCGTTCCTCCAGGCCACGACCCCGCTGCCGGTGATCCTCGCGCTGCTGCTGGTGAGCGGGATCGTACGATCGACGGGGTTCACCGCGTACAACAGCGTGGCCTTCGCCGACGTCGACCAGGACCGGATGAACCACGCCAACACGCTGCTGTCGACGCTGCAGGAGCTGGGCGCGGGCCTCGGCGTGGCCGTCGGCGCGCTGCTCGTCCGGCTGGGCGAGTCGGTCCCCGTGGGGGCGGGCGCCGCCGGGCCGTACCGCGTGGCTTTCGTCCTGCTCTCGATCTTCCTGGCGCTCCTGGCGATCCCCGCGCTGCTTCTCCCCCGCACCGCCGGCGACGTGGTGACCGGCCGCGCCTAGGCACGGCGCCGCCCCGTTGAGCGCGCCCGGCGTGGCGGCTCAGCGGAGGTTGGCGTCGAAGTTCGCCAGGTAGGCGTTGATGAAGTGGTCGCGCACCCCGTCGGCGCCGGGCGCCAGCACGTCGGCGGCGCGGCCGTTGAGCCGGTCGGCCAGGCCCGCCATGAGCGGCGTCTTCTTCTCCCGCAGCTTGCCCTTGGCGTCGAAGTAACGTTCCTCGGCCACATGCTGGAACAGCGGCGGCGGCGGGAGCTGGGCGACGACGTCGTTGTTGTTGACGAAGCGGAACATCCGCCCCCGGAACGCCTTGTCGTAGGCGGCGGCCAGCACCGGGCAGCAGGTGCGGGGCTGGCCGAAGGTGTAGACCCCGTCGGCCAGCAGGCTCGGGTCCTCGAAGTACGTACGCGTCGCCGCCAGCATGGCCAGGGCGCCGCCCAGGCTGTGCCCGGTGAACCACAGTGACTGCCCGCCGGTGCGCCAGTTCTCCAGCATGTCCAGCATGGCCGGATGCACCACGTCCAGGGCGCGGTAGAAGCCGGAGTGGATCATGCCGGTCCCCGCGGCGTACGGCGCCAGCAGCGTGTTGGCGTCCGACAGCCAGTCACGCAGCTCCTCCGGCTGGGTGCCGCGGAACGCCACGATGATCATGCGATCGTTGGCCGCGATGTAGGCCTGCGTGTCCACCAGCGGGAACGGCGGGACGTGCGGCACGCGGAAGGAGGTCACGCGGTCGAAACCCCAGCTGTTCGCCACGGCCTTGACCCGCTGCTCGTCCTTGTAGGCCAGCTCGGCGGCGTAGGCCAGGCAGCGCGCGTGCGCGAGGCTGTAGCCGGTGGCCGCGTGATCGAAGCTGATCGTGGTCATGTGTCCCCCTCGGTGGGGGGAGCTGCTGATCCGGCGTACGGCTCACATCTATCACGCGGGATCGGACGGGCTTGTGGTGCCACGCCCGCGTTGGCCCGATACGCCGCCTGTCCCCGGCCGGGGCGACTTCTTCGCCCCGGCCACTCATGGGCGCTCAGCCGGCGCGGCAAATCCCGTTTCATCAAGGAACTCGAAAGCGAACTGGGCACCGACTGGGCCCGTTCAGCAGGAGGATTGTTGAACAATGCTACGATCGACCACATTCCGCGGCCCACCAGCGAACAGGGACACCTTTGACCAGTTACGGCTCCGTCGAAGACACCGTGCGCGCCTGCGCGACCAAGGCCAAGCAGAGCTGTCCCTCCCTCGAACGCGCGACGGACGCCGGCATCGACACGGCGCTGCGCGGCATGGCCGAACGGCTCCGGACCGCCCGGCACACCCTCCTCCCCGCCAACGAGCAGGACCTTGCCGCGGCCACCTCCGCCGGAATGTCCCCGGCCCTCCAGGACCGCCTGCGCCTGACCCCCGCACGGCTCGACGCCATGGCCGCGGAACTGCGCACCCTGGCCGACGTGCCGTACGAACCCCGCGACAAGGTCCTCGAAAGGCGCCCGGACCACCTCACCCTGCTGGAGCGCCGCCGCCCCGTCGGCGTCATCGGCGCCAACTTCGAAGCCCGCCCCAACGTCACCCTCGACATCGCCTCCCAGCTCCTCAAATCACGCAACGCGGGCGTCCTGCGCACGGGCTCCGCCGCGCTGCGCTCGTCCCAGGCCATCGTCGACCACGTCGTCGCGCCGGCCCTCGGCGAAGCCGGGCTCGACCCGGAGGCCGTCCAGCTGGTCCCCAGCGAGGACCGCGCGGCGGCGTACGCGCTGGTGGCCCTGCCCGAGCTCATCCCGCTGGTCATCCTGCGCGGCAGCGGCGACAGCACCCGCGACCTCGGCCGCGAGGCCGCCCGGCACGGCGTGCGCACCCTCGCCCACGCCGACGGCGGCGGCGTCCTGTACGTGCACCCGACCGCCGCCGACGACACCGTCGAGCGGCTCATCACCGACAGCCTCGACCGGCTGGGCGTGTGCAACCGGCTCAACCTGCTGCTCATCGACCGGTCCGGCTACGACGAGCGGCTGCCCCGTATCCTCGAACTCCTGGACCGGCTGGACATCACCGCGTCCCTCCCCCCGCACGCCCACCCCCGTGGATACGAGTGGTCGCTCGACCCGGACCGCGCGGCCACCGTGACCGTCGACGTCGCCGACGGCCCGCTCCACGCGGCCCGGATCGCCAACGAGGAGACCTCCGGGCTGGCCGCCGCCGTCGCGTCCGAGGACCCGGCCGCCGCCGCGCAGTTCATCGACGCCTACACCGGCTCCGGGGTCTTCTGGAACTCCACCACGCGGCTGCTGGACGGGTTCAAGCTGCTACGGCTGCCGGAGACCGGCATCAACATCGACCGGGTGCCCGGCCCGCGGGGGCCGGTGAGCTTCCGCGACCTGTACGTGCGGCAGTACGTGGTCGTGCCGAGCGACCGCCTCGACCCCTGACCGGCCGGCCTGGGCCCCGGCCTTCGTGAAGTAGGCGGCGCTCTCCGCGTCCACCGGGTAGTACGACTCGATCGCGATCTCGTCCAGCGTGATGTCCATCGGGGTGCCGAACGTGGTGGTGGTCGAGAACAGCCGCAGTTCCCGTGCGCCGAAGCGAAAGATCATCGAGATCACGACCTCGGACTCGACCGGCCGGCTCACGTCCCCGGGGCCGGGCGCCAGCAGTTCCTCGTAGAGCGCGGCGAGCTCGGGGTCGGGAGCGGCGGCGAGCTGACGTCCGATCCGGACGCGGAGCACCGCACGCACCTCGGCGAGATTGACGATCCGCGGAGCGAGCCCACGCGGGTCCAGCCCCAACCGCACCAGGTTGATCGGCGGTCGCAGCAGGTCGGGGGCCACGTCCGCGAGGAACGGGTCGAGAGCGCGGTTGCTCATCACGATGTTCCACCGGCGATCGTGGACCAGCGCCGGGTACGGCTCGTGCGCGCGGAGCACCCTCTCGACCGCGCCCCAGGCCGTCGACAGCGCCTCCCCGCCGGGCGGCCGCTCGGCGTACCGGGGTGCGAAGCCGGCGGCGAGCAACAGCCGGTTGCGCTCACGCAGCGGCACATCGAGCTGATCCGCGAGCCGGAGGACCATGTCGGCGCTCGGGTTGGACTTGCCGGTCTCCACCAGGCTGACGTGACGCGCTGAGACGTCGGCGGCGATGGCGAGATCGAGCTGGCTGAGACGCCGGCGGTGCCGCCACTGCCGCAGCAGCTCTCCGACCGTGTGCATGACCGCCGATGTTACTCCCGATGCGCCATGAAATGGGACTTCATCGACACCCGTCGCGACGGCCGGAACACTGCTGCCATGACCACTGACAACAAGAGCATCGTCCAGCGGGCCCTGGCAGGACTGGTCGAGACCGGCGACGTCGACGCGCTGGGATCGTTGCTGAGCGCTGACTTCATCCATCACAGGCCGGACTCGACCTCGTCGACCAAGGCCGAATGGCTCGCCGCCGTGCGCGCCGCGCTCGTCCCGCTCGCCGGCATGCAGGTCGAGATCCAGCACGTGCTGGCCGACGGCGATCACGTCGTGATGTACTCCCGGCGCCGGCTTCCCGGGGCCGGACCCGAGATCGTGGTCGTCGACATCTGGCGCCTCGACGACGGGCTGATCACCGAGGCGTGGGAGATCATCGAGCCGGTGGCCCAGGCGGCCGCCAACCTGACGTGGTGGGCACCCGCCGATCACTGACCCCGGCCAGGAGCCGCACCTGGCCGCCCCTGCCCGGGGCGGCCAGGGCGCGGCGGGCGCCTGAGCGGGCGACGGCGGCACAGTGCCGCGCATGCGTTCAGGCGGACGGCACCAGGTTGCGGCGGCGCAGGAACGCCAGCCCCGCCGCGGCCAGCGCGGCGGCCACCGCGGTCAGCCCCAGCAGCGGCGCCACCGACGACGAGGCGTCGCCCAGCAGGATCGCCGGCACGTGCACGAACGGCGAAAGGTTCAGGACGACCCCCGTGGCCAGCTTGAACTCCGCCAGCAGGTCCACGACCAGGAAGAGGCCGAGCGCGGTCCAGCTCATGGCCGCCGCCAGCCGTGGCAGCAGGCCGAACACCAGCGTCGCGATCCCGACCACGGTCCAGACCGCGGGCAGGTACGCCAGCGTCGCCCCGGCCACGCGGACCACGTCGCCGTCGTAGGTGAGCCCCGCCGCCGCGCCCAGCACGGCCAGCAGCAGCGCCGGGCTCGCGACGGCGAACACCAGGTGGCTGAGCGCCCAGCGCAACCGGCCGACGGGGGTGGACAGCAGCAGTTCGGCCCGGCCGGCCGCCTCCTCGCCACGGGCGCGCAGCGCCGACACCAGGGCCGCTCCCGTGACGAGCTGGCTGAGCACGTACATCACGAACGTGAAGAACACGTCCGAGATGCGGGCACCGGTGCCGCCGATGGTCGCGGCCAGCTGCTGGAACTGCGGCGTGTCCAGCTGGCTGTCCAGCCCACGCGCCGACACGCCGAGCATGGCGCCCAGCAGCCCGAACCCGATCGCGAAGCCCGCGAGCGTGCCCCGGTGCAGCCGCCCGGCCAGGCCGAACGCGCCCGGCAGCGCTCCGGTGGCGGGCCCCTGGCGGGTGGGCACCAGGCCCCCGGCCACGTCACGCCGGGTGGACAGCACGAAGGCGGCCGTCACCACGGCGGCGACGAACAACGCGATCAGCCCCAGCACCCACCACTGGTCACCGGCGTAGGGCTTGGTCAGCCGGACCCAGCCGAACGGCGTCAGCCACGCGAGCCAGCCGATGCCGCCGCTGTCAGCCAGCGAACGCACCGCGAACAGCACTCCGCCGACGGCGATCGCGATGCCGCGCGCCGCACCGGATGACGAGGTGAGCTGCGCGGTGACGGCGGCCACGGCCGCGAACGCCCAGCCGCCCCCGGCGGTGGACAGCCCGAACAGCAGCGAGGAACCCGCGGGCAGGCCGTTGCCGACCAGGGTGAGCACCGACAGCAGGCCCAGCAGCAGGTTGGCGGCCAGCACGACCGCGAGCGCGGCGGCCAGCGGGGCGTGGCGGCCGATGACGCCCGACGACAGCAGCTCGCGCCGGCCGGTCTCCTCCTCGACCCGGGTGTGCCTGGTCATCAGCAGGATGCTGATCAGCCCGCCGATCAGCGCGAGGGACGAACCGAGCGTCCAGGCGGTCAGCCCGCCGACGCTCGCGTCGTAGATGTGCCCGCGTAAGGCCAGCTGCGCGGGGTTGCTCACCGAGGCCGCCGCGAAGGCGTCGCGGGCGGCCTGGTCGGCGTACAGGTCGGTGGTGGCGGAGGCGATGCTCGCCGGCAGCAGCGCGGTGATCGCGATCCACACCGGCAGCAGCACGCGGTCCCTGCGCAGGATGAGCCGGATCAGCACCCAGGTGCCGGTCATGCGGCGGCTCCCTCGTAGTGGCGCAGGAACAGCTCCTCCAGCGTCGGCGGCTGCGTGGTCAACGTGCGCACGCCCGCCCTGGCCAGCTCGGCGAGCACCGCGGTGAGCGCCTCGCCGTCCACCTGGCAGCGCAGCCGGGCGCCGTCCACGGTCAGATCGTGTACGCCGGGCAGCGCGGCCAGGCCGGGCGCGGCCCCGATCAGCTCGGCCGTCACCGAGGTGCGGGTGAGATGGCGCAGGTCGGCCAGACTGCCGGACTCGACGGTACGGCCGGCGCGGATGATGCTGACCCGGTCGCACAGCGTCTCGACCTCGGAGAGGATGTGGCTGGACAGCAGCACGGTGCGGCCGTTGCGCTTCTCGTGCAGGACGCAGTCGTTGAAGACCGCCTCCATCAGCGGGTCCAGGCCGGAGGTCGGCTCGTCCAGCACCAGCAGCTCCACGTCGGAGGCGAAGGCGGCCACCAGCGCCACCTTCTGCCGGTTGCCCTTGGAGTAGGTGCGGCATTTCTTGCGCGGGTCGAGCTCGAACCGATCGAGGAGTTCGGCACGCCGCGCGGGGTCGAGGCCGCCGCGTACCCGGCCCAGGAGGTCGATGACCTCGCCGCCGGTGAGCGAGGGCCACAGGGTGACATCGCCGGGCACGTAGGCGAGCCTTCGGTGCAGCTCGGTGGCGTCGTGCCAGGGGTCGCCGCCGAGCAGTTCGACCCGGCCGCCGTCGGCGCGCATCTGGCCCAGCAGGACGCGGATCGTGGTGGTCTTGCCCGCGCCGTTGGGGCCGAGGAAGCCGTGCACCTCCCCCGTCCTGACGGTGAGGTCGAGCCCGTCCAGGGCTCTGGCCTGGCCGAAGGTCTTGACCAGGCCGTCGACGTGTACCGCGGCGTTCATTGTTGTCCCTCGAACTTCTCCAGCCCCGTCCGCGCCTGTTCGAACAGCTCGCGGCCGAGGAATTCCGGTCTGATCAGGTCAAGCTGGGCCTTGCCGACGCGCAGCGCGCCCTGCGGGGCGTAGAGGTCCGTGCCGAGCGCGCGGGAGACGTGCTCGTGCAGCACCGTGATGCCGAGCTTCATCGCCGTCAGGACGGTCGCGCGGGCGCGATGGTCGGCCTCGGAGTGCTGGTCGTCGTCGGCGAGATGCTCCTCGGTCACGCTCACGAGGTCGTCGAACATGGTCGCGGCCGCCGGGGAGCCCTCCACGAGCGCGCGGCCGAGGTACTTCATCAGGGGCGGCGCGGTGCGGTGGACGTGCTCGATGAATTCGGGCTTCTCCAGGTTGTGGTTGCTGACGCCCGCGTTGACCTGCTCACGTATGTAGCTGAGGACGTACTCGTCGCAAGCCTCCCTCAGCGCCTCCTTGGTGCCGAAGTGGTGCTGCACCAGGCCGGGCGAGACCTTGGCCGCCTCGGCGATCCCGCGGATCGTGGTGGCCTTGACCCCCTGCTCGGCGAACAACGCCATCGCGGCGTCCCGGATGCGGGCCCGCGTCGTCAGGTCCTCTTCAGATATTGGTCGCACGTCCAAGATTCTATACAGATGTATTGGTTGCCATGCAAGCGTTCAACGGACTCGCATGCGGGGGTCCTCAGGAAGATGCTGGGGATCGACCGGCCCGAACCACCGGCTCGCCGTCACGGCGACCGTGCGCTCCCCCGCGGGCTCCTCGGCCATCGCCGAGCGCGACGTCGCCGGGGGGATGATCAGGCGCCGCCCCTTTTCAGTGCGTGAGCAGAGGCGGCGCCTCCGTCTAGATTCCCTCGAACACCAGAACTCACACCAGCCACGTCCACTCCACCCGAAACGTGAGGTTCGCGAAGAGATCACGCTCACACTTGCCAAGATCGGCATCGACAGGCGATCATGAACGCCCGTGACGAAAAAGATCCTTTCCAGCATCGCCGGCATCGCTCTCGGGGCCGCCACCCTCATCGGCGGCACCGCTGCCCCCGCGGCCGCCGTGAGCAGCTGCTCCAAGACTGCGAGCACCGACCACTCCGTGAGCGTCAAGTGCACCAGCGGGCTCGAGACCTACTTCCGGGTCTACGGCTACTTCTGCTCCACCTCGTCCTGCTCCTACCTGCCGGGCAGCCTGGTCTACGTGGGCAGCACGAGCAAGGCCACCAGCGGCGCCTACTACAGCGGCAAGTGGTACGTGAAGGGCTGCTACGTGACCGACGGCTGCTGAGTCGCCCGGGCCTGGACCGCTGCTCACGGTTCAGGCCCTCGACCTGCTGCTTCGGGCCGCGGCGACCGGCCATCGCCGCGGAGAAGCGGTGCCGGGCGACGCGGTGTGCGGACGCCCAGGTTCGTCAGCTTCGGCTGCAGCAGCGGGCATAGAGGTCGCGGGCACTGGCGTGAAGGAGCTGGCTCGACTCGCGCCGCATACCGCCGACCGGCCATGCGGCGCCGAGCACCTCCACAGCCATGAGGTCCGCGTACAGGCGTCGTCCTTGGGCTCGTACGTCCTTCGCGACGACGGGATCGACGAGGGCGATCATGGCGGCGGCGTACATCCATCGAGATCGCCACCGCGCCAAGGCGACGCCGCGCTCCTGCCGCGTCGTGGCGTCGCGCATGCCCGTACGGACGTCCTCGACCGCGGTGGCCAGCGCCAGGACGGCCCGGCGAGCCCGTTCCCTGCGGGCGGCGCGGCGCCGGATCCTCCACCGGATCAGTGCCGCGCAGGCTCCCAGCAGCATCACGATGCCGATCGACGATATCCCCGCAGCGCCCCACGGTCCGGCCGCGTCCGCCCCAGCGGTGTCTGCAAGCATGTCCGGACCTTACGGGCCGCGGGGCCAACAGCCGATCAAGCCCGGCACTTGCCACGATCAAGATGGACGCCGCCCAGGCGCCGCGCAGGCCACCCGTTGACCGTGCGCTCCAGGGGCGCCGGCGTGCGTCAGCGGGCCGCGGACGGTATGAGGCGCCGGTCTCGGACGAGCCAGATGGCGCGCTCCAGGTCAGGGGTCATGTAGCGGTCGTCGCCCAGGGGCGTGACGTACCGCCTGAACTCCGCGTGCAGGGCCCGCGTGACGGCGCCGAGCGGCAGGCCCGCCATCTTCTGCGCGATGAGGTCGATGCCCTGCGCCGCCATCAGGTACTCGACGGCCAGGATGACCGCGAGGCGGTCCAGGTTGTCCTGGAGGTGCCTGACCGAGGCCATCGCCATCGTGTTGTGGTCCTCCTGCCCGTCCTTGACCGGCCGGGACAGCGTTCCCGCCGGCGTGGCTCTGGCCTGCATCTCCGGGATCAGCGCGGCGGCCACCGTCTGGACCTGCACCATGCCGGAGTTGAGGCCGACGGTCCCGCCGGCGAGGTTCGCGGGCAGGCCGTAGCTCCACCTGGGCGACAGCAGCCGCCCGGTCAGCTCCTGCGACAGCACCCCGACGTCGGTGATCTCCGCGTTCAGGCTGTCGGCCAGGTGTCCCATGACGGAGGCGTCCCAGTTGCCGCCCATCACGAACTCGTACCCGCGCCCGTCCGCGCGCTGGAAGACCAGCGGGTTGGAGGTCGAGGAGTTGGCCTCCCGCACCAGGGCGCGGCGCAGGTCGGCCAGCACGTGCCGCAGCCCGGCCATGATGTGCGGCGCCGCGCGCACGGACACCGCGTCCTGGATGCGCGGCTCGTAGTTCGCCGGGTCAAGGCGCCTGCGGCCCTCCTCCGTCATCCAGCCCGAGCCCGAGATCATCGTACGCAGCCGCGCGGCCACCGCGTCCTCCTCGGGAATGTGGCGTTCCTTGTGGGTACGCGCGTCGAGCGATCCCTGCTCGGCCCTCGTCGCCTCCATGAACAGGGCGAAGGCGCCCTCCGCCTGGTCGGCGAGCGCGGTGGCCCGGTACACGGCGTCCATCAGCATGGCGGCCACGACGGTGCTGCCGCTGACGATGGGCAGCGCCTCCCCTGCCTGGAAGACGAACTCCCTGGGCAGCCCGGCCTGCGGCAGGATCTCGGAGGCGGGCCCCTCCCTGCCCATGTAGCGCACGGGCGCTTCCTCGCCGAGCGCCGCCAGCCCCGCGGCGGCCTGCGGTTGCAGGTCTCCGGTGCCCAGCGACCCGATCTGCGGCATCCGCGGGATGACTCCGGCGTTGACCATGGACAGCAGGCGCTGGGGCACCTCGGGCCGCACCCCGTACGTTCCCCTGGCCATCTGGTTCGCTTTGAGGATCAGGGCCAGCCTGGCCACGTTGTCGGGCAGCGGCTCGCCGACGCCCGCGGCGTGGGAGCGCAGGACGTTGCGCTGGAACTGCTCGGCCTGTTCGGGCGAGAGCGGGCGGTCCTTGAGCGGCCCGAGCGCCTGGTTCCAGCCGTACACGCGCTGGGTGGCCAGGGCGGCGAGCGCCCCCTGGCGCGTACGGTTCATGGCCGCCGGCACGGTCGCCGCGAGCTGTGCGGTGACGGGACGGCCCGCGAGGATCGCGAAGGCGTCCCGCAAGGAGAAGGAGCCGCCGTCCAGCACCAGGCTCAGCGCCTGCGGCGCCTGCGGCGGCTGCGCGGGCGCCGTCACCGTGGACGGGCGTCGTTCGGGGGTGGCGGTGGCCTGGCCCGGTACGCACACGACGGCGAGCAGAGCCACACCGGCGGCAATTCGTCCAACCTTGGTCGTCAACGTGTCCCCCGGTCTTCCTGACGTAGATCAGCAACGCTCCCTTTTAGGCACGGAATGAGGGGACACAGAAGACGGCTCGGCAATGGCGGGACAAATGCTGACCCAGCCTCGACCGGACCGATGACCTCCTTCATGCCAAGGACACCCGCATACCTTGTCGCGCAAAGTATGGTGTCGTACATTGCTCATATGCCCGAGGACACCGAGGCGCCGCCGGGATCGGCCACCGTCGCCCGTCTCCGCCGCGAGCTCGCGCGGGGCACGACCGAGCTGGCCGTGCTGTCCGTCCTCGACGTCCGCCGCCGGTACGGCTACGAGCTGCTGAAACTGCTGCGGCAGGCGGGCGAGGGGGTTCTGGAGGTCAAGGAGGGCACGCTCTACCCGCTGCTGCACCGGCTGGAGGACGCCGGCCACATCCAGGCGACCTGGGAGGCGGAAGGGCGGGCCAGGCCGCGCAAGTACTACGTCATCACCCCGGACGGTCGCACCTACCTCGCCCTGCTGCGGGCCGAGTGGAGCGGCCTGGTGGACGGGATGCGACAACTACTCGACACCCTTGGCGAGGTGCAGGAATGAGCGACGACCGGCGGATCATCGACGACTACGTGGACAGGGCCGGACGCCACCTGACCGGCCCGGCCCGGGACAGGGCGAAGGCGGAGCTGGGCGAACACCTGTCCGACGCGGCGGAGGCCGGCGAGCTGACCGAGGCCCTGAGCCGGCTCGGCGCCCCGGAAGAGGCGGCGGCCACGTTCGCCGAGCTCCCGGCCGCGCCACTCGCCCGCGTGGAGGCCAGGTTCGTCGCCGTGCTGATCGACAACCTGCCGCTCGCCGGCGTCACGATCGCGCTGCTCGTCCAGGGGCTGGCCCGGACGGTCGGGCAGGGGGGCGGGTTCACGCTGGCGTTCCCGCCCTTTGTGTACGTCAGGGTCGGCGACGTCTGCGTGTCCCTCTTACCCCTGGGGTGCGACACCGGCGCCTACGACTCCGCCGGGCCGCTCTACACCCTGGGCGTCCCGCTCGCGCTGGCCTGGTCGATCGTCGGGCTGGGCCTGCTGGAGGCGTGGACCGGCACGACGCCGGGCAAGCGCGCCATGAGACTCCGCGTGGTGACCGAGGCCGGGCTGCGCATCCACCCGGTCACCGGCATCGTGCGCCGGCTCAGCCTGCTGCTGGGGCCGTTCGCCTGGCTGGACTGGGTGCCCGTGGTGTGGGGCGACCGGCGACGCGTGCTCGATCGCCTGGTCGGGACCAAGGTCGTGGCCGGGGAGACCCGGTGAACCCCGCCGGCCCGCGCGTCCCGCCCCTCGTGGCGCCGGCCGTCGGGGTGGCGCTGTGGTTCGTCCCCACCGGGGCGCAGCGCGCGTCCCATGTGCCCGGCTCGGGCTGGGCCACCACGCTGACCATGGTCGCCGTCGGATCGGTGCTCTTCGTCGGCCTCTACCGGGTGCGCCGCAACCTGTCGTTGTGCGTGGGCGCGCACGCCGTCACCAACCTGCTCATCCTGGCCGACGCCGCCTCCTGAACCTCAGGCGCGGTTGACGGCGCGCAGCTTCCACGGGTGCAGCAGCTTGGTCCGCGGCTCCGGGATGCCGCCGGCGGACCCCGCCTCCTGAAGGGCGGCGGTGAGCCACTCCGTGCTCACGGGCCGGCCGTCGTCCTGCTTGATGAGCGGATCGCCGGCGGACCGGGTGGAGCTCAGCACCCTCAGCCAGGGATGCACCCAGGCGGGGACCGGGAAGCTGACGATGTCCCCTCGATCGTCGCGCATGGTGACGAGCACCAGCGCGTTGCCCGACCCGTGACCCACGGCGTGCAGGTCCTCGCTGGTCAGGCAGGCGAGCGTGGCCGCTCCGGCGCCGGTGGCCTCGATCAGGGCGACGGCCACCGCCTCCGCCACGCGGCCGTCCGCGGCCAGCCGGGAGGCGCCGTGGCGCAGCAGCCGCCGTTCCTGGCTGGTGATCGTCGGCGGGTGGTCGACGCCCTGGGGCTCGCTCGCGGGCCGGGCGACGGCGGCACCCTGCCGGATCGCGCCGATCGACCAGGCGAACCAGTAGAAGGAGGACAAGGCGCGATGCTTCTTCGTCACGGTCGCGCCGGAGAGGGCCTTGCCGGGGTTGCGTACGCCGACGGTGAGGGTGCCGCTCCGGGCCTGCTCGCAGTAGGCGTCCAGGTGCGCTCCGGTGGCGGCGAGCAGCCCCAGGCCCGGCTCGGCGGCCTGCAGCCAGCGCAGGAACGCGGCCAGGGTCTGCAGGCATGACTGCCGCGTGGTCGCGCTGGGCCGGTCACTCAGCCAGGCGGCCACCGTCCGCCGCGTGTGCCGGTCCAGGGAGTCGATGAGCTCGACATCGGCGCGGGGGCGCAGTCCGGCGATCTGCCCGACGCCGGACTGGGGGCGCCGGCGCGCGGCCCGGGTCCCGGCCGCCGGCGCGTTCGCTCCTCCTGCGGGCGCGTACGACATGTTCACCACGCGCGCGCCGGTGGGAGCTCGGCGGCGCGGGGGTCTCCCCCGCCGACGCGCACGCCGGCGGCGCACGGCAGAACCGCCTGGCCGCGGGTCGGCGACGCGGCCATGGCGATCGCTGCCGCGGCCGTCGTGAAGACATCGCCGCCGCAGCCGGCAGTCAGACCAATCATCATCGTGTTGATCTTCTCATGGATGGAGGGACGGTGGCGTCGCCAATCCGGCTGCGGGCGGAGTGCCCGCGTACGGGGCTGTGGCCGCTGCCGCCGGGCACCTTGAGGAGTTCCACCCTGGGCGCCCAGGGATGCCCTTTTACACTCTTTTTCGTGACATATACGTAACGATGGGTAAACACCAGTTCGGGGACGCCCGGCGATTTCGCAGGTGAGCAGCCGAACGGGGAGATCTGATGAAGGGGTACGACGTCGAGGGACCAGCACTGGAACTCGGGGCCCTGGTGCGTGAGGACGGCACCGCCGACCCCTCGGAGCAGATCCGGATCTCCCTGAGCATGCTGAACCGGCACGGGCTCGTGGCCGGCGCCACCGGAACGGGCAAGACCAAGACCCTCCAGCTCATGGCCGAGCAGCTCGCGGCCCAAGGCGTCCCGGTCTTCCTCGCCGACATCAAGGGTGACCTGTCGGGGCTCGCCTCACCGGGCACGACGTCCGACCGTGTCACCCAGCGGGCCGCCGAGGTGGGGCAGACGTGGCAGTCCGTGGCCTGTCCGGTGGAGTTCTTCTCCCTGGGCGGTCTGGGGACCGGGGTGCCGATCCGCGCCACCATGACCGCCTTCGGGCCGACGCTGCTCGCCAAGGTCCTCGGGCTCAACGAGACGCAGGAGTCCTCGCTCGGACTGATCTTCTACTTCGCCGACAAGCACGGGCTGCCCCTGCTCGACCTCAAGGACCTGATCGCGGTCATCCGATACCTGACCGACACCCCGGAGGCCCTGAGCGGGATCGGCGGGCTGTCGGCGGCGACGGCCGGGGTCATCCTGCGGGCGCTGACCAACTTCGAGGCGCAGGGGGCGGAGGCGTTCTTCGGCGAGCCGGAGTTCGACGTGCGCGACCTGCTGCGCGTGACGGGCGACGGCAAGGGGATGGTCTCCGTTCTCGAACTGCCCGCCGTGCAGGACCGGCCGCAGCTCTTCTCCACCTTCCTGATGTGGCTGCTCGCCGATCTCTTCCAGGTGCTCCCCGAGGTGGGCGACGTCGACAAGCCGAAGCTCGTGTTCTTCTTCGACGAGGCGCACCTGCTGTTCAACGACGCGTCCAAGGCGTTCCTGCAGTCGATCACCCAGACCGTGCGGCTGATCCGGTCGAAGGGCGTGGGCGTGTTCTTCGTCACCCAGACGCCGAACGACGTGCCGTCCGACGTGCTGGCCCAGCTCGGCGCGCGCGTGCAGCACGCCCTGCGCGCCTTCACCCCCCAGGACGCCAAGGCACTCAAGGCCACCGTCTCGACCTTCCCCGCGTCCTCGTACGACCTGGAACGGCTGCTCACCGAGCTCGGCATCGGCGAGGCCGTCGTCACGGTCCTGTCGGAGACGGGCGCGCCGACCCCCGTGGCCTGGACGCGGCTGCGCGCCCCGCAGACGCTCATGGCGCCGTCGAGCCCGGACGTGGTCGAGGGCGTCATCGCGGCCTCGCCGCTGCAGCAGAAGTACGGCGCGGCGGTCGACCGCCAGTCGGCCTACGAGATCCTGTCCGCGAAGCTGGCCGAGCAGCAACAGGCCGAGGCCCCCGAAGCCGCCCGCGAGCCGGAAAGGCCCAGGGAACCGGAGCGGAGGCCGTCCATGCTGGAGAGCGTGCTGGAGTCGAAGGAGTTCCGTTCCATGGCCCGCTCGGCGGCCTCCGCCCTCGGCCGGGAGATCACCAGATCCATCTTCGGCACCGCCCGCCGCGGACGACGCTGAACCGTCGAAGACTCCCGTGCTCCCGGACCGGGCGGGGGACGCGGACCGGCAGCTGAAGCCGCGCGACATGCGGGCGAGGGTATGGCGGCGAACGCCCTGCCGGCCCGGAAGGCCGCTCTGCCCTCTTGACTGCGCGTGTAAGGTGCTCGAAGTGCCTGATCAGCATCCGCGACAAGGGTGATTCGCATGTCATACCCCTCCCACGATGGCTACGATCGCCGCCCGGCCTCGACCCGGCCGAGAGTGAATCCCGCGCGAGTGTGGGGAGGCGGCGTGGCGGCCGCCGTGGTGGCCGCACTGATCGTGGTGGTCGGCGTCATGATCAGCAAGAACCTGCTCGGCATCCGCGTGCTCACCCCCGACGGGGCGCCCGCCTACGGCAGCGCGGCGACCACGGGGTACGCGATCTCGGCCGCCGCGGTGGCGCTCATCGCCACGCTGCTGCTCTACATCCTCATGCTGTCCACCCCGGAGCCGACCAGGTTCTTCGGGTGGATCGCCGGGCTCGGCAGCGTCATCCTCACGATCCTGCCGTTCATGAACTCCGCGGACCTCATCGAGCAGATCGCCACGTCCGTCATCAATCTGGTCATCTGCGTCGCGATCCTCTCGCTGCTGGCGTCGATCGGGCGTACGGCCATCGAGGAGGCGCCGGATCCGGGGCCGTACCCGTACGAGCAGCCGCGGGGCTACGAGCAGCCCAGGTACGAGCAGCCCCGGTACGAGCGATCACGTGACCACGAGCAGCGCGGCTATGAACAGCGCGGCTACGAGCGCCGGGAGCACAACCCGTACGACTAGGAGCCGGGGGAAGCGGGGTTGCGGTCGTTCCCCCGGCACGGGTGTCATCGACGCAGGCCGAGCCGCTGGATGAGGCGTCGGTAGCGTTCGATGTCGATCCTGCGTAGATACTTCAGCAGTCGCCGCCGACGGCCGTTGAGCAGCTGCAACCCGCGACGGCTGTGATGATCCAGCTGGTGGGTGCGCAGATGCGCGGTGATGTCGGCGATCCGATGGGTCAACAGCGCGATCTGCACTTCGGGTGAACCGGTGTCACCTTCGAAGGTCGCGTACTGCGCGATGATCGCCTTCTTCTGCGCGTCTTCGAGCGCCATGATCTCCCTGATCTCTGGAGGTCGGTCAGCGCGCAGTCAGGCCGCCGCGGCGAGGGCCGGAAGGGTCAGGGCCGCGGGGCCTGGTGGGCATGTTTGCGCTGACCAGGGTTTTTCCTGCTGCGTTGATCAGAGTCGGTAGACATGCTGGGCTCCTCCCGTTCCGCGACACGATCCAGAAAGGCGACCGGCGGTTTCACCCGCCGTGCCGATCCTTGGCCGGTCGATGCGCGAAACGCAACTGATTTATCCGTTCACGGTCGAGGGCGGGCGGGGCGACCGGCTCGTCGGCCCGGGAGTGGCCCTGCCGCAGGCACGACGGCGCCCGGCCGGATGTCCGGCCGGGCGCCGGGTTGATCACCCCCTGAGGTCGAGGTCAGCCGAGGGCGGGGTAGTCGGTGTAGCCGCGGTGGTCGCCGCCGAAGAAGGCGGCGGGGTCGGGGGTGTTGTACGGGCCACCGGCGGCGAGGCGGGCGGGGAGGTCGGGGTTGGCCAGGAACAGCGCGCCGAAGGCGACCATGTCGGCGGTGCCGTCCTCCACCAGCTGCAGGGCGTCGGGTCCGGTGGCCGCGGGGTGGGTGTACGGGTTGAGGATGAGCGCGCCGGGCCAGTTCTTGCGCAGGCGCCGGGTCAGGTCGCGGTCCGGGCTCTCCACCAGGTGCAGGTAGGCCAGGCCGAGCGGGGCCAGCCGGGTCACCAGGGCGCCGTAGGTCTCTTCCAGGTCGTCCTCGGCGATGTCGTTGTAGGGGTTGCCCGGGGAGAGTCGAAGGCCCACCCGTTGCCCGCCGACGGCCTCGGCCACGGCAGTGGCCACCGCGACGGCGAAGCGGATGCGGCCCTCGACCGTCCCACCCCAGGCGTCGGTCCGGCGGTTGGCGTTGGGGGCGAGGAACTGCTGGATCAGGTAGCCGTTGGCGCCGTGGAGTTCCACTCCGTCGAACCCGGCGGCCACGGCGTTGCGTGCCGCGGCGGCGAAGTCGTCGACGGTCCGGCCGATCTCGGCCTCGGTCAGCTCTTTGGGGGTGACGAAGTCCTTGGGGCCCTGGTGGGTGTAGATCTGTCCCTTGGCCGGCACGGCGGAGGGGGCGACCGGGTGCAGGCCGTCGGGCAGGAGGCTGGGGTGGCCGATCCGGCCGGTGTGCATGAGCTGCGCGAAGATCACACCGCCCGCGCGGTGGACGGCGTCGGTCACCTGCCGCCAGGCCGCGACCTGTTCGGCGGAGTGCAGCCCGGGAGTGTCGGGGTAGCCCTGGCCGACCGCCGACGGCTGGGTGCCCTCGGTGACGATCAGGCCGGCGCCGGCCCGCTGCGCGTAGTAGGTGGCCATCAGGTCGGTCGCGCCGGCGCCGGGACCGTAGGCGCGGCTTCGGGTCATCGGGGCCATGACGATGCGGTTGGCCAGGCGCTTGCCGCCCAGCTCGAAAGAGTCGAATGCCGTTGGCATGATCACGTTCCTTGTTCCGATAATGCGGTGCCACAGGTTCGGCACCACCCAGAGTTACCTGTTCGAGCAAATAAGTTCGAGGATCCATTCCCGGCGACTCTGTGAGCTGCGTTACCTGCGGCTAGAAGCCGTTCCAGCAGGCACGCTAGGATGACCGTTTGTCCGAGCAGCTACTTGGTCGAGGAGAGGCCGATGGGAACAGAGCCCGCCACGACGGCCGGTACACCGCTGCCGCCCTCCGTCCAGGCAGGCCCGCTCAACCACGCGATCCTCCGGGTCGCGCGCCTGCACCGCATGCTCGCCGCGCAACTGCTGCGCCGCGTCGGCCTCCACCCCAGCCAGGAGCTGGTCATGATGCAGCTGTGGGACCTGGGCCCCCAGCGTCAGACCGACCTGGTGCGGATGCTCGGCTCCGACGCCGCCACCATGACCCGCACCGTCCAGCGCCTGGAGCACGCTGGCTTCGTCCGCCGCCGCCCCAGCGCCACCGACAAACGCGCCACGATCATCGAGCCCACCCCCGCCAGCCAGGCCCTGCGCCGCGAGGTCGAAGGCATCTGGGCCGAGCTCGAACGCAGCGTCACCGGCGACCTGACCCCCGACCAGCAGGCCGAGGCCCTCGAAGTGCTCGGGCAGATCGAGGCCGGTCTCGTCCGCGCCGCCACGCAGGGCGCGTAAGGCCCCGCGCCCGGACCATCAGGGTCTGGCTCGCCGCTCGCGCACGATGGCCGGGCGCCGCCGGTCTCCGGGGAAGATCAGGAGGCGCTCGTCCGGAAGGAGGAGCGGTAGGACTGCGGAGTGACGCCAACGACGCGTTTGAACCGCTCCCGGAACGCGGTTGCCGAGCCGAACCCGGCCTGCGCGGCGATGCGCTCGACGCCATGGTCGGTGGTCTCCAGCAGCGACCCCTGGGGCACCGGCGGCTGGGCGTGGCGGATGAACTGCGCCTGCCCGCCCTCCCGTTCCAGGGGCATCACCGACAGCCGGGCCGAGTCGGCGGCGACCGCGGAGCCGAAGTCCCGCCGGATGATGTGCAGGCACAGGTCCAGGCCGACGGCGGCCCCGGCCGAGGTCAGGAAGGCGCCGCTGGACCTGGATCGGCGCCGGCTGGCTGCTCCACACCGCCTGGGACGTCCTGCACCACCTCCAGGGGAACCCGATCCTGCCCTTCGCCGCGCTCTCCTCCTTCGGCTGCGCCATCTGCGACCCGGTGGTGGCGCTGTGGTGCTTCGCGGGCGGGCCGTCGGTCTTCAGGTGGGTACGCGCCCGCGAAGCCCGCGGCGGACCGGCCGCAGACGTAGCCGAGGTCAGTCCAGACCGCCGCGTTTGACCAGCTGGGCGGCGATGACGTTGCGCTGGATCTCGTTGGTGCCCTCGCCGACGATCATCAGCGGCGCGTCGCGGAAGTAGCGTTCCACGTCGAACTCGGTGGAGTAGCCGTAGCCGCCGTGGATGCGTACGGCGTTGAGCGCGGCTTTCATGGCGGCCTCCGAGGCGAACAGCTTGGCCATGCCGGCCTCCATGTCGCAGCGCCCGCCGCTCTCGTACCGTTCGGCGGCGTGCAGGATGAGCTGGCGGGCGGCGGTGAGCTCGGTGGCCATGTCGGCGAGGTGGTTGCCGACGGCCTGGTGCTTCCAGATGGGCCTGCCGAAGCTCTCCCGCTCCTGCGCGTAGCGCAGGGAGTCGTCGAACGCCGCCCGCCCCACCCCCAGCGCGCGGGCGGCGACCTGGATGCGGCCGACCTCCAGGCCCTTCATCATCTGCGCGAAACCGCGGCCTTCCTCGGCGCCGAGCAGGGCGGTGCGCGGTGCCCGGAAGCCGTCGAAGACCAACTCGCAGCTCTCGACGCCCTTGTAGCCGAGCTTGGGCAGGTCGCGCGAGAGCGTCAGGCCCGGCCCGTGCTCGACGAGCAGGATGGAGATGCCTTTGTGGCGGGGGCGCGCGGCGGGGTCGGTCTTGCACATCAGGGCGATCAGCTGGGAGCGGCGGGCGTTGGTGATCCAGGTCTTGGCGCCGTCGACCACGTACCCGTCGCCGTCCCCGCGCGCAGTGGTGGTCATGGCCTGCAGGTCGGAGCCGCCGCCCGGTTCGGTGAGCGCCATGGTCGCGCGGATCTCGCCGGTCGCCATCCTGGGCAGATAGTGGTCCTTCTGCTCCCGCGTGCCGAAGGCGAGGATGAGCTTGGCCACCACGGTGTGCCCGCCCATGGCGCCGGCCAGGCTCATCCAGCCGCGGGCGAGCTCGGCGGTGACCAGGGCGTAGCACGGCATGGACACCGGCGCCTCGCCCCAGGGCTCGGGGATGGCCAGGCCGAAGATGCCCAGCTCCTTCATCTGGTCGATGAGCTCGGCGGGGTAGGTGTCGGCGTGTTCCAGGTCGCGGGCGACGGGCCGGACCTCACGCTCGACGAATTCGCGGACCGTGTCGACGACGGCTTGTTCCTCAGTGGTTAGCCCAGTGGTGTGCCCAGTGGTGCGCCCAGTGGTGTGCATGGTCCTGCCTCCTGTGCTGATCTTGTGGAGCTTAGAAGGGCGGCAGGCCCAGTGCCGCGCGGAAGCGGTTCTTGACGAACACGCCGTCGCGGGGCGGAAGTGCACGCGGCGGCTCGTCCGTGGTGATCAGGACCTGGGCGAAGGCCGGCGCCGACCGGACCCGTACCAGGCGGACCAGGTCGTCCACCTGCGGGTGCGCCGTGACGCGGAGGGCGTTCGCGATCCCGCAGCCGCGCGCGACCGCCAGGAGGTCCGTGCCCAGGCCGGTGTGGCTGGGCTGCATCCCGGTCTCGCCGAAGTGCCCGTTGTCCAGCACCACCACCGTGAGGTTGGCCGGCCGGCGGGCCGCGACGGTGGCGAGGCCGCCGATGCCCATCAACTGCTCGCCGTCGCCGGTGATCACCACCACCGGCCGGTCCGGCCGGGCGAGCGCGAGGCCCAGGCCGACCGGGACGGCCGCGCCCATCGCGCCCCACAGGTAGAAGTTGGCGTCGCGGTCACCGGCGGCGAACAGGTCATAGGACGCCGATCCCAGCCCGGACACGATCAACGCGTCCGGGATGCCCGCCACCAGCGCGGCCACGAAGGCCCGGCGGTCGACCGCGCCGCTCATCGGTCCCGCTCCCACTTCTTGCGGCCGATCAGGCGCTGTCCCAGCAGCACGGCGACCTGCTCCCCCGCGAGGAACGCCGAGTCGAACGCCGCGCCGACGACCTCGCCGGCCTCCTCGGGCCGGTCCGCCCGGTGCACGCGGATGCCCATCAGCTCCAGAGCGGCATGGGCACGCCGGCCCATCGGGCTCTGCCACGGGTTGAACTCCGCGTACTCGCCGCGCATCGTGACCAGCGCCAGGAACGGGAAACGGCAGCTCTCCAGCAGCGAGAACATGTTCACGCAGTTGCCCACGCCGCTGCTCTGCATCAGCAGCACCGCCCGCTGCCCGCCCAGCCAGGCCCCGCACACCACGCCGACACCCTCCTCCTCGGTCGTGAGCACGACGTCCTGGATGTCGGGGTCGCTGCCGGCCTGCCGGATCGCGTACGCGTGACCGGCGTCGGGCACGTAGGCGATCTGCCGTACACCTCCCTGTTTGAGGACATCGAAGACCTCTTTCTGCCATACCTCCATCATGGGATCCATGATGAAACGTGATGGATGAGTATGGTTAATAGAAATTCGGCATGGCCCCATGTCCGTACGTCATGCCCCCGCGACAGGAGCACCGGCATGGACCTCAAACAGCTCACGGCGCTGGTCACCGTCGCCGACAGCGGCAGCGTCACCCGGGCCGCCGACGTGCTGCACCTGGTCCAGCCCGCGGTCTCCCGCCAGATCCAGCTGCTGGAGGCCGAGCTGGGCACGCCGCTGTTCGAACGCAGCACCCGCGGCATGCGTCCGACCGCGGACGGCGAGATCCTCGTCGAGCACGCCCGGCGCGCCCTGCGCGAGCTCGAACGGGCCCGCGAACAGATCCGGCCGGCCTCCGGCGAGCTGCACGGCCTGGTCGCCGTCGGCCTGCTGCCCAGCCTCGCCGACCCGCTGTCCGAGGCCCTGGTCCGCCGCATCGGCGGCGAGCACCCGGCGGTGCGGCTACGGCTGTCGGTCGGCTACGCGGGCCACCTCGCGCAGTGGATCGACTCGGCCGACGTCGACCTGGCCCTGCTCTACGACGTGCGCCCGTCGACCGCCGTCGACGTCCGCCCCCTGCTCGACGAGCCGTTGTGGGTCATCGGCCCGAAGGGCACGGACCTGCGCCCGGACCGCCCCGTACGGCTCGCCGACGTCGGCGACCGGCTGAGGATCCTGCCCGGCCCGCCGCACGCGCTACGCAGCATGGTCGACCGCGCCGCCGCCCGCGAGAACCTGACCCTGCGCATCGACGTGGAGACCAACTCGATGACCGTGCAGCGCCGGCTGGCCCTCAGCGGCGCGGGCCTGACCGTCCTGCCGGGCATCGCCATCGCGGACGGCCTGCGCGGGGGGACGCTCGCCGCCGCCCCGCTCGCCGACCCGGACCTGCGCCGCCGGCTGCTGCTCACCTTCCCGGGCACGCGCCGGGTCGGCCGCGCCGCCCGCGCCGTCGCCGACATCCTCGTGGAGGAGCTGGCCCGGCTGCTCGGCGACGGCGCCTGGCCGTCCGCCACCTGGCTCGGGAAACAGCGGTGACCCGCTGTCACAGCCGAACCATCCGCGGTGACCGGTCATCTAAGCAACCATGACAGCAGACCCGCTGCGCCCGGGGGACCCGTCGCGGCTGGGCCGCTACCGGCTGGCGAGCAGGCTCGGCTCGGGCGGCCAGGGCGTCGTCTACGAGGGCTACGACGAGGCGGCCAACCGCGTGGCGGTCAAGGTCCTGCACGCCTACCTGTCGGGCGACTCTCCCCTGCGCCGCCGCTTCACCCGGGAGGTCACCGCCGCGCAGCAGGTGGCCTCGTTCTGCACGGCCCGCATCCTGGATCACGATCTCGAAGGCGAGCGCCCCCACATCGTCAGCGAGTTCGTCCCCGGCCCGAGCCTGCGCGCGGCCGTGGCGCAGGGGGCGCCGCTCTCGGGTGACCCGCTGCACCGGCTGGCCGTGGGCGTGGCCACCGCGCTGTCCGCCATCCACCAGGCGGGCGTGGTGCACCGCGATCTGAAGCCGGAGAACGTCCTGCTGGGGCCCGACGGGCCACGGGTGATCGACTTCGGCATCGCCCGGGCCGCGGGCCTGTCGATGACCTCGACGGGCGAGCTGGCCGGGACCCCGATGTACATGGCGCCGGAGCTCTTCTCCGGGGGCCGGGCCGAGCCGGCGGCCGACGTGTTCGCCTGGGGCGCGGTGGTCCTGTTCGCCGCGACGGGACGCGACGCGTTCACCGCCCCGACGACGATCGCGGTCATCAACCGCCTGCTCAATCACGACCCCGATATCGAGGTCCTGCCCGAAGGGCTGCGCGAGCTGGTGCGCGCGGCGCTGTCGAAGGACCCGGCCGCGCGGCCGTCCGCGCAGCGCCTGCTGCTGACGCTGCTCGGCGGTGGCGGGCGCGCGGTGCTGGCCGAGGGCGCGCAGGCCGCCGCGGGTGTGCGGCCTCCCGGCGGGCTGGCCGCCGACCCGGCGCTCGGGGCGGTGGCCGAGCGGTTCTACGCCGGGCTGCCGGCGTCCGAGCGCCAGGTGGCGCGCGACCTCCTGCTGCGGCTGGTGGACGTCCGCGAGGGCGACGAGGTGCCGCGCACCGCCACCGTGGACGAGCTGCTCGAGGTACGGCACGAGGCCGCCGAGCGGGTGCTCACCGCGTTGGAGCGGGCCACGCTGGTCCGCCGCCAGGGAGACGGGGTCGCCATCGGCAGCGCCGCCCTGCTGTACGCCTGGCCCCGGCTGCACGAGTGGGTGACCGGCGACCGCGACGCGCTCGGCCGCCACCGGGAGCTGGGCGAGGCCGCCCGCCGCTGGGCCCGTGGCGGCCGCCGCCCCGAGGACCTCCTCCGCGGCACCGCGCTGCGCCACGCGCTGGAGTGGACCGGCTCCACGCACCTGACCCTGAACGCCACGGAGCGCGAGTTCGTCGAGGCGAGCAGGGCCGGGTCGGCGCGGCAGAGCCGGCTGCGGCGCCTGGTCACCACCGGCGTGGTGGTGCTGCTCGTGGCCTCGCTCACCGCCGGCACCCTCGCCTGGCAGCAGTCGCTCAGGAGCGACGAGGCCGGCAGGCGCCTGGCCGAGGAGCGGGCGCAGGCCACGGCGCGGCGGGTGGCGCTGCAGGCGGACGCGCTGCGCACGACCGATCCGGTGAAGGCGATGCTGCTCAGCGTGGCGGCCTACCGCGTCGCGCAGGTTCCCGAGGCGCGCTCTGCGGTGCTGAGCTCGCTCGCCCAGCGGGAGCGCTCGGTCTTCACCGATCCCACTCCGGCCAACGAGGGGCGGGCGCTGACCCCGGACGGGCGGACGCTGGTCAGCGCGGGCGCCGGCCGGGTGACCGCCTACGACGTGGCGACGGGCCGGCCGGTCAGGACCTTCGGCGGGATCGGCAAGGCGCCCGTCACCGCCGCGGTGGGTCCGGACGGTGACACGCTGGCGCTCGCGGGGGGCGGCGGGTTGGAGCTGTGGAGCCTGCGCACCGGCACCCGGCTGGGCGAGGGCCGCTGGACCACCGAGGATTCGGCGGGCTACGACGGCCGCCCGGAGAGCCTGGAATTCAGCCCCGGCGGGGGCTACATCGTCGTCCGCGCCAACCTGGGCGGCCCGTACGTCGGGCTGTGGAACGTGGCGCGGCGGGCGCTGGAGCAGCAGGACGGCTACGTGAGCAGCGCGCGGATCGGTCCCGGCGACCGCTTCGCCGCCCTCGAGATCACCGGCGACCGCACCGTGTCGGCGCTGCGGACGTTGCCCGGAGGAGGAACGCCCGCAGGCAAGCGGCTCCCCGCCCGTGGCCTGCCGGGACTGGTCACGGCCATCAGCCCCGACGGCGCGCGGGCCGCCGTCGGCGGGGAGAAGGGCACGACGCTGTGGAGCCTGTCCACCGGCACGCGTGACCGGCGCAGCTTCCCCGGCCAGGCCACCGAAGCCGCCTTCAGCGACGACGGCCGCTTCCTGATCACCTTCGCCAACTGGGCGGGCGGCCGCGTCACCCTGTGGCGGCTGAGCGACGCGGCCCCGCTCCTGCGGCTCACCGTCGCCTCCAAGCTCGCCGGACCCCCGCGGCTCGGCCCCGGGAACCGCACGCTCAGCATCCTCGACGACGCCGGGCAGGTGACCACCTACGACATCAGCCGGCAGACCGGCCCCCGGCAGGTCGTGCCGGCCGACGCCGCGCAGACGCGCTTCACCGCCTCGGGGAGCCTGCTGCTGGCCCGGACGGGCGACACCGTGCGCGGCTGGTCGGTGCCGGGCTTCACCGGGACCGGGCGGCTCGACGTCGCCAGGAAGGGCGCGCCGATCATGCGGGTCAGCCCCGACGGGCGCACGGTCGTCACGATCTCCTCGGAGGATCTCACCACGGGACCCACGTTCTGGGACGCGGCATCCGGGCGGAAGCTGGGCCGGCTGGCCCTGGAGTCGGCGGACGTCAGGGCGGACATGCAGATCAGCCCCGACGGCCGCCTGCTCGCCCTCAGCTCGGCCGTCGCCAACGACAACTACGGCGCGGGCGACGTCGTCGTCATCGACATCGCGCGGCGCGCGCAGGTCATGCGGTTCGGCCCGGTCGCCGGAGGCCCGCTGTCCTTCAGCTCCGACGGCAGGTTCCTGGTCACCGCCGACGAGGGGGGTGCCGACGTCATCGACCTGGTCTCCCGCAAGGTGCTCCCGCACGCGGAAGGGCCCGGCACGCCGGCGGTGAAGTGGATGGTGCTCGCGCCGAAGGGCCCGCTGGGCGCCTCGCCGTACGGGAGCAGGGCGGTGGTCCTGTGGGACACCCGCACCTGGCGCACGACGGGTCAGGTGTTCAGGGTTCCGGGGGACGTCGTGGGGGCCCGGTTCTCCCCCGACGGGCGGATCCTGGCGGTCGCCCACGACACCAGGGTGACGCTGTTCGACACGGTCGCGGGCCGTCAGCTCGGCGCCGCCTGGACCGTGACCACCGGTGCGTTCGATCCGTACGCGCTGGACGACCCCATGCCCGCGCTCGCCTTCACGTCCGACGGCTCGGCCCTGCGCGTGGTGGGGCTGGACGGGGCGTACCAGGAGCTGCCGGTCGACCCCGCGCCGGCCGTCCGCACGGTGTGCGAGCGGGCGGGCCGCCGGCTCACCCGGGAGGAGTGGCGCGAGCACGTGGGAGCCGATGTGGGCTATCAGGAGATCTGCCCCGTTTAGACCTCACTGGGGGCGCGGTGGGGGCTGCCCCACGGCCTGGGCGGCGTTCGGGCCTCCTCGGCTCCATTTCCGGCGCGAGCCGATCCCCGCCTGGTAGCGTGGGGATCGCGAGGCCATGGGAGGGCTTCCTTCTCACTTCTGGAAAAGTAATCTAGCCTTCCCGCTTTCCTCGCGTCCGGGCCGTACGGCCATGCCGCGGGCTCCCTGCGCGTCACCCGAGCCAGGGACCCGCGACGGCCTCTCAGGCGCTTTCCTCCACACTGCGCCGATGCCACTCCGCCAGCTCGACCAGCAGCCCGTCGGCGGCCCCGCCGAACATGGCGGCGAGCGCCTGTTCGCCGTCCACCACCACGACGGTGTCGAGCAGGTCAGCGCGCAGCCTCGCCGCCCTCGGATCGCCGGCCCCGTCGGGGTCGAAGGCGGTGGCGGCCAGGAACAGGCCGCCGACACCCGCCAAGGTCGCAACCTGCTGGGCCTGGGTGCCGAGAACCGCGGAAGCGTTCGCGGGCGCGGCGGGCAACGCCGGCTGTCCGTCGCGAAGCAAGAGCGTGAGCGGCCGGACGGGGACCGTCTCCCCCACCTCGCCGTCCTGCACCTGAACGCCGCCGTCGGGACGGCGCGCCACGTCACCCGGACGCCCCCACGGCCGGCCTCCGTCCTGGTCCTGCGCGCTCGCGCGGGTGAACAGACCACCCTCGGCATCGACGACAAGGTCCCCAGGCTGCCATTGCTCGCCATCGAGCGGTGCGTGCGTGTCCGTCATGGTGGGCACGGTACGCCGCGACTACGACAAATGAGACGCCCGCGCCGCACCACCAGCCGGGTGACCCCTCGGTCAGCCGTCGACGAGGACCGGCCGGCGGGGCGGGCCGTCGGCGAGGAGGCCGGCCAACAGGCGCGGCAGCCCGGCCGGGCGCAGGAGATCGGCGGTCTCGGCCAGTTCTCGCGCCGTCCACCAGCGATGGCCGGTGACGCTCGCCCTCTCGAAGTCCTCCATGCGGGTGGTGTCGATCTCCAGGACGGGGACGCGGGCCAGGTAGTAGCGCTGCCGGACCTCGTAGGTGACGCCGTCCCGCTCCGTGGTCCAGGGGCGTCCTCGCCACACCTCCGGCCCCAGCGCCACCTCCGTCAACCCGGTCTCCTCGTGCAGCTCGCGCAGGGCCGCGTCCCGATGGCTCTCCCCGGGCCGGAGGCCGCCGCCCGGCGTGTACCAGCGGAGCGTGCCGTCGCGGTTGCGGCTGGAGAACAGCAGGAGCCGATCCGCGGCGTCGACGAGAACGACCCGCGCGCCGGGGCGCGGGACCGAGCCGCCCGCCGCCTCACCGTCGCCGCCGCTGTCAGGCCCCGGGTCCGGGTCCGGAAGGATGATCACATGACAGTAAAGACCGGCAGGCGGTGGAACCACAACATCCACTACCACCCCCGCATCCTGGACGCGGTCCCCGACGGTGCCCGGCGCGCCCTCGACGTGGGCTGTGGCGAGGGCATGCTCGCCCGCGAGCTCAGGCGGACCGTGCCGGGCGTCACCGGCATCGACCTCGACGCGACCAGCATCGACCAGGCCCGCGGGCACCCGGACGACGTCGAGTTCATACTCGGCGATTTCCTCACCCACCCCTTCGAGCCCGCCTCGTTCGACGTCGTCGCGTCCGTGGCCACCCTGCACCACCTGGACGCCGCCACGGGGTTGGCCCGCATGCGCGACCTGCTGCGCCCCGGCGGCGTCCTGGCCGTCGTCGGCCTGGCCCGCAGCACCATGCCCAACGACCTGCCGCGTGACCTCGCCGGTGTCGCCGTCGGCACCCTGCACCGCGCCGTGAAGGGCCTCTGGCACCACCCGTCCCCCATCGTGTGGCCGCCGCCGGCGACGTACGCGCAGATGCGGGCGCTGGCCACCGAGGTCCTGCCCGGCTCCGAATATCGCCGTCACCTGCTGTTTCGCTACAGCATCATCTGGCGCAAGCCACAGGGCTGAACCGGGGGCGAGCTTCGAACCGGTGGGGGCGGGCAGCTCATCGCAGACTCTCGCGGAGCCCGCCGTCGCGGCGGTGCTGGGCGTCGTGGACGGGGGCGGGCAACTGCCGGCCCCCGTCCTGGGGGCGGGAAGGCAGGCAAGCCGGTGAACGCCCTGGTGGCCCGGCCAGGCGGCCCACGGACCGGTCTGTCGATTTCTACAGGACGCCAAGGCCGCAAGTCCGACAAATCATCCTTGACATCTCCCCGCGCCGCCTTCACTCTGTTGCGTATAGCGCTAGACGTTGCTCTTTACGAAACCGGGGTGACAGCATGATCCCAGCGTGCCCACTGGCGTCACTCCCTCGAGGCGAGGCCCTTCGCGTCGAGGCCGACCCGCCGATCGCGGTGTTCCACACCGAGGACGGCGAGATCTTCGCCATCGATGACACCTGTACCCACCAGGACGCCTCGCTCGCCGACGGCTGGCTGGAGGGGTGCGAGATCGAGTGCCCGCTGCACGCCTCGCGTTTCGACCTGCGCACCGGCCGGGTGGACGCGCCACCGGCCAAGCTCCCCGTGCGCACGCACGAGGTGGTGGTCGACGACGGCGTCATCTATGTCAAGCAGTCCGAAGCGCCACCCAACCTGCCGCCGGGCGTCACCGTCAAGGGGCAGGCGTGAACACGATCTGCGTCGTCGGCGCCTCACTGGCCGGGTTGCTGACCGCCAGGGCGCTACGCGCCCAGGGATATGAGGGCAGGCTGGTGCTGGTCGGCGACGAGCGCCACCGCCCCTACGACCGCCCGCCGCTGTCGAAGGACTTCCTGCGCGGCGACCTGACCGAGGCCGACCTGGCCCTGGAGGGCGAGGGCGAGGAACTGGACGCCGAGTGGCGGCTCGGCGTGGCCGCCGTGGCCCTGGACGCCCGGGAGCGCCGCGTCGAGCTGAGCGACGGCACCTCGGTGCGGGCCGACGGCATCGTCATCGCCACCGGGGCCACCGCCCGCCGGCTGCCCGGCGCCGGCCACCTGGCCGGCGTCCACACGCTGCGCACCCTCGACGACGCCCGCGCCCTGCGCGCCGACCTGGAGGAAGCCGGGCGCCTGGTGGTGATCGGCGGCGGCTTCGTCGGCGCCGAGGTCGCCGCCACCGCCCGCGACCTCGGCCTGGACGTGACGCTGGTCGAATCCGGCCCGGCACCGCTGGCCCGCGTCGTCGGCGTGCCGATGGCCGAGGCGCTGGCCGCGCTGCACGTGCGGCGCGGCGTGCGGCTGCTGTCCGGCTCGGTCGTGTCCGGCCTCACCGGCGAGGACCGGGTGGACGGGGTACGGCTGGCGGACGGCACCCTGCTGCCCGCGGACGTGGTGGTCGTCGGGATCGGCGCCGCGCCCACGATCGGCTGGCTCCAGGGCAGCGGCCTCGACCTGGGCGACGGCGTATTGTGCGACGAGGCGGGCGGCGCCTCGGTCCCCGGCGTCGTGGCCGTGGGCGACTGCGCCGCCTGGTTCGACCCCGTCCAGGGCAGGCACCACAGGGTCGAGCACTGGACGGGAGCCCGGCAGCGCGCCTCGGTGGCGGCGGCCACGCTGCTGTCCGGCGGCACCGCCCGCACGGAGGCGCGGCGGCCCACCTACATCTGGTCCGACCAGTTCGACGTGAAGATCCAGTTCATCGGGCACGCCGCAGACGCGGATACGGTCAGTGTGGAGGCCGGGGATCCGGCCGCGCACAGCTTCCTCGCGGTCTACCGGCAGGGCGACCGCCCGGTCGCGGTCCTCGGGGTCAACCAGGTACGGCTGTTCACCCGCTGGCGGCGGCAGCTCGAGACGGCGCCGGTTCAGGTCGGCTGAGAACAGGAGTGAATCATGGCTCATGAAGTACGCGGGGTCGTCGCGACGGGCAAGGGCAAGCCGGTCAGCCTGGAGACCATCCTGGTCCCGGACCCGGGGCCCGGCGAGGCGCTGGTCCAGGTGCAGGCCTGCGGCGTCTGCCACACGGACCTGCACTACCGCGAGGGCGGCATCAGCGACGACTTCCCGTTCCTGCTCGGCCATGAGGCGGCCGGCGTGGTGGAGTCCGTCGGCGAGGGCGTCACCGACGTCGCGCCCGGCGATTTCGTGATCCTGAACTGGCGGGCCGTGTGCGGCTCGTGCCGGGCGTGCCTGCGCGGCCGCCCGCAGTACTGCTTCGCCACGCACAACGCCGCCCAGAAGATGACGCTGGCCGACGGCACGCCGCTCAGCCCGGCGCTGGGCATCGGCGCGTTCGCCGACAAGACGCTCGTGGCCGCGGGCCAGTGCACCAAGGTCGACCCGGCCGCCTCCCCGGCCGCGGCGGGCCTGCTCGGCTGCGGCGTGATGGCCGGTCTCGGCGCCGCCGTGAACACCGGCGGGGTCGGCAGGGGCGACTCGGTGGCGGTGATCGGCTGCGGCGGCGTCGGCAACGCGGCCATCGCGGGCGCTCGGCTGGTCGGCGCGACCACGATCATCGCGGTCGACGTGGACGGCAGGAAGCTGGAGTGGGCCCGCGGCCTGGGCGCGACGCACACGGTCAACGCCAAGGACGGCGACCCGGTCGAGGCGATCAGGGAGCTGACCGGCGGGTTCGGCGCGGACGTCGTGATCGACGCGGTCGGCCGGCCGGAGACCTACAAGCAGGCCTTCTACGCCCGCGACCTGGCCGGGACCGTGGTCCTGGTCGGCGTGCCCACGCCGGAGATGACGCTGGAGCTGCCGCTGCTCGACGTGTTCGGCCGTGGCGGCGCGCTGAAGTCCAGCTGGTACGGCGACTGCCTGCCGAGCCGCGACTTCCCCATGCTGATCTCCCTCTACCTGCAGGGCCGGTTCGACCTCGACGCGTTCGTCAGCGAGACCATCGGGCTCGACCAGGTCGAGGACGCCTTCGCCAAGATGCACCGCGGCGAGGTGCTGCGGTCCGTGGTGGTGCTGTGATGGATCCGCAGCGGAGCGAGGACATCCATCACAGCGTCGCCGGGCGGAGCACGGCCAAGGAGGCGCAGTAATGCGGGTCGAGCGCTTGGTGACCTCGGGCACGTTCAGCCTGGACGGCGGGACGTGGGAGGTCGACAACAACGTGTGGCTGGTGGGCGACGATCAGGAGGTCCTGGTCATCGACGCCGCCCACGACGCCTCCGCCATCGCCGAGGCCGTGGGCGGGCGCCGGGTGACCGCGATCGCGTGCACGCACGCGCACGACGATCACGTCAACGCCGCGCCCGAGCTGTCCGCGCTGACCGGCGCGCCCGTGCTGCTGCACCCCGACGACGAGGAGCTGTGGAAGCTCACCCACCGGACGGCCACACCCGGCGGGCGGCTGGCCAACGGGCAGCTCCTGCGGGTGGGCGGCTCCGCCGTGCACGTGCTGCACACGCCGGGGCACGCGCCGGGCGCGGTGTGCCTGTACGTGCCGGAGCTGGGCGTGCTGTTCTCCGGGGACACGCTGTTCAACGGCGGCCCGGGCGCGACGGGCAGGTCGTTCAGCGACTTCCCGACGATCATCTCGTCGATCAGCCGGACGCTGCTGACGCTGCCCGGCGAGACCGTGGTGCACACCGGACACGGTGAGGACACCAGCATCGGGGCCGAGGCTCCGCAGCTCGAGGACTGGATCCGCCGAGGGCACTGACCCGGCCATTTCAGAGGAGTACTGCCCGTGACCACCACCACGTCAAGCGTGATCCCCACCCTCCCCGGTCGCTACTACGTGGACCCCGAGATCTTCGCCGCGGAGCAGCGGAAGATCTTCGAGTCGATGTGGTTCTGCGCGGTGCGCTCGGCCGACCTGCCCAAGCCGGGCTCGTTCAAGACCGTTCAGGTCGGCTCCGAGAGCATCCTCGTCACCAGGGCCCGCGACGGGGCGGTGCGCGCCTTCTTCAACGTCTGCCGCCACCGCGGCGCGACGCTGCGCACGGAGGAGTCGGGCGAGGTGAAGCGGGCCTTCCAGTGCCCGTACCACGCCTGGACCTACGACCTGGACGGCAAGCTGGTCGCCGCACCCAACCTGACCAAGATGGCCGACCTGGACCGGGTGGAGTACGGCCTGGTGAAGGTGCACGTGCGCGAGTGGCTCGGCTACGTCTGGGTGTGCCTGGCCGACGAGCCGCCCTCTTTCGAGCAGGACGTGCTGGGCGCGGTGACCGAGCGGCTCGGCTCGCTGGAGCTGATCGACAACTACGACGTGGCCAGTCTGGAGGTGGGCCGCCGGATCGTCTACGACGTCAAGGCGAACTGGAAGCTCATCATCGAGAACTTCATGGAGTGCTACCACTGCGCCACGATCCATCCCGAGCTGACCGAGGTGCTGCCGGAGTTCGCCGACGGCTACGCGGCTCAGTACTTCGTGGGCCACGGCGCCGAGTTCGGCACCGACGTCCAGGGATTCACCGTCGACGGGTCCGAGGGTCTCGATCGCATCCCCGGCGTCAGCGAGGAACAGGACCGACGCTACTACGCGATCACCATCAAGCCGCAGGTGTTCATCAACCTGGTGCCCGACCACGTGATCGTCCATCGCATGTTCCCGCTGGCGGTGGACCGCACGGTGGTCGAGTGCGACTGGCTCTACCTGCCCGCGGTGGTGGCGGGCGGCAAGGACCTGGACAAGTCGGTGGAGCTGTTCCACCGGGTCAACGAGCAGGACTTCGAGGCGTGCGAGCGCTGCCAGCCGCAGATGGGCTCGCGCACGTACGCCAGGGGCGGCGTGCTGGTGCCCAGCGAGCACCACATCGGTCTCTTCCACGACTGGGTCCAGGACCGCCTCAGGTGAGCGAGCACGACGACGAGGGACTGACGGTCGGCCCGCCCAAGGACTGGGCGGGCGGCCTGCCCGCGGTGGGCAACGCCCTGCGCATCGCCCACCGGCAGATGGGGGCCGGCCGTACCGCGCTGACGCTGCTGCGCGTCAACCAGAAGAGCGGCTTCGACTGCCCCGGCTGCGCCTGGCCGGAGGGCGAGCACCGCAGCCCGGCCGAGTTCTGCGAGAACGGCGCCAAGGCGGTGGCCGAGGAGGCCACCACCCGGCGGGTCACCCGCGAGTTCTTCGCCGCCCACCCGGTGAGCGAGCTGGCCGGGATGAGCGACTACTGGCTGGGGCAGCAGGGCAGGCTCACCGAGCCGATGATCAAGCCCGCGGGCGCCGACCACTACGAGCCCATCGGCTGGGCGCAGGCGTTCGCCATCATCGCCGACGAGCTGCGCGCGCTGGAGGGCCCCGACGAGGCGGTGTTCTACACCTCGGGCCGCACCTCCAACGAGGCGGCCTTCGCCTACCAACTGCTGGTGCGCCGGTTCGGCACCAACAACCTGCCCGACTGCTCCAACATGTGCCACGAGTCCAGCGGCGCCGCGCTCACCGAGACGCTCGGCATCGGCAAGGGCACCGTGTCGCTCGACGACCTGCACCGCGCCGACCTGATCTTCGTGGTGGGCCAGAACCCGGGCACCAACCACCCGCGCATGCTCACCGCGCTGGAGAAGGCCAAGCGCGGCGGCGCCCGGATCATCGCGGTCAATCCGCTGCCCGAGGCCGGGCTGCTGCGCTTCAAGAACCCGCAGCGGCCCTCCGGGCTGGGCCGGGGCACCGCGCTGGCCGACCGGTTCCTGCAGATCCGGCTCAACGGCGACCTGGCGCTGTTCCAGGCGCTGTCGCTGCTGCTGCTCGACACCGCCGACGAGGCGTTCATCGCCGAGCACACCAGCGGCTTCGACGACTGGAAGGCGCACCTGACCGGCCTGGACTGGGCCGAGGTGCTGGAGGCGACCGGCCTGACCCGCCAGGAGCTGGAGGAGACGGCCGCCGACGTCAGGGCCGCCGGATCCGTCGTCGTGTGCTGGGCCATGGGGCTCACGCAGCACCGCAACTCCGTGGCCACCATCCGCGAGGTGGTCAACTTCCAGCTGCTGCGCGGCAATGTGGGCCTGTGCCCGGTGCGCGGCCACTCCAACGTCCAGGGCGACCGGACCATGGGCATCTACGAGAAGCCCTCGCGGGCCTTCCTGGACGCGCTGGCCGCCGAGTTCGGCTTCGAGCCGCCCCGCCGCCACGGGCTGGACACGGTCGAGGCCATCCGGGCCATGCGCGACGGCGAGGCGAAGGTCTTCGTCGGCATGGGCGGCAACTTCGTCCGCGCCACCCCCGACAGCCGCGTCACCGAGGCGGCGCTGCGCCGTACCAGGCTGACCGTGCAGGTCTCCACCAAGCTCAACCGCTCGCACGCGGTGTGCGGCGAGCGGGCGCTCATCCTGCCCACGCTGGGCCGCACCGAGCGCGACCCGGCCGGGTTCGTCACCGTCGAGGACTCGATGGGGCTGGTGCACGCCTCGCGTGGCCGGCTCGCGCCCGCCTCGCCGGACCTGCTGCCGGAGGTGGCGATCGTCGCCCGGCTGGGCCGCGAGCTGTTCGGCGAGGAGCCGTGGGCGGAGTTCGAGGGGGACTACGCCGCGATCCGCGACCGCATCTCGCGGGTGATCCCCGGCTTCGAGGACTTCAACGACCGCGCCGAGGCCGGCTTCGCGCTGCCCAACGCGCCCAGGGACGAGCGCCGCTTCCCCACCGCCACCGGCAGGGCCAACTTCACCGTCAACCGGCTGGAGGTCCTGCGGGTGCCGCCGGGGCGGCTGCTGCTGCAGACCGTACGCAGCCACGACCAGTACAACACCACCGTCTACGGCCTCGACGACCGCTACCGCGGCGTCAAGAACGGCCGCAGGGTGATCTTCGTCCACCCCGACGACCTCGCCGAGCGCGACCTGGCCGACGGCGACCTGGTCGACCTGGTCAGCGAGTGGCCCGACGGCGAGCGCACCGCCGAGGGCTTCAGAGTCATCGCCTACCCGACCGCCCGCGGCTGCTGCGCCGCCTACTTCCCGGAGACCAACGTGCTGGTACCGCTCGACTCGGTGGCCGAGACCTCCAACACCCCGACCTCCAAGAGCATCGTGATCCGGCTCAGCCGGCGTACCCGAGGCGGCGGCTGATCTCGTCGGCCCCTTCGATCAGGACGGGAGCCAGCTCGTGCATGCGCTCGGCCGTGAAGCGGTAGGCGGGGCCGGAGGCGCTCACCGCGGCGACGACGTCGCCGTGGTAGGAGCGGATGGGCGCCGCCATGGCGTTCAGCCCCTCCTCCAGCTCCTCCAGGCAGTAGCCGTAGCCCGTCCGCTTGATCTCGACCAGCTGCTCCTCCAGCACGGCGACGTCGGTGACGGTGCGGGGCGTGAAGGACTCCAGGGTCCCGTCGGACAGCACCCGCCGGCGCTGGCGCTCGTCCTGATGGGCCATCAGCACCTTCCCGCTGGAGGTGGCGTGCAGCGGCGTGATCTGCCCGACCCAGTTGTACGCCGTGACCGCCGAGCCGCCGCGCACCTGGTCGAGGTTGACCGCGTAGCTGGAGCGGAGCACGGCAATGTTGACCGTCTCACCGATCTCCTCCGCCAGGCGCTGGCAGACCGGGCGCCCCCGCTGGGTGACGTCGAGCTGAGTGTTGACCCCGCCGGCCAGGCGGATGATGCCGAACCCGAGCCGGTATTTGCCGCGCTCCTCGGCCTGCTCGACCAGGCCGCGCGCTTCGAGCGCGCCGAGCAGCCGGAACGCGGTCGACTTGTGCACGTCGATCTCCGCGGCGACCTCGCTGACCCCCGCCTCGCCCCGCCGGGAGAGGATCTCCAGCACGCTGATGGCCCGATCGACCGACTGCACGCCCCCACTGCCCGAATCGTTGCCCATAGCGAAACTCTAAGTGCTAGAGGGAACTCCGTCTAATACAAGCTCAAAAGATCTCCTGTTGCGAGTAGTGAAACGCAATGCGTATAGCGCTACGATTTGGCGAAACGCGCGAGCGAGACGAGGCACCATGACGTCCAATCAATACGACTTCGTCATCGTCGGAGGCGGCTCGGCCGGCAGCGCGCTGGCGAACCGGCTCTCCGCGGACCCTGCCACGCGGGTGCTCGTCCTGGAGGCGGGCCGATCGGACTACCCGTGGGACGTGTTCATCCACATGCCCGCGGCCCTGCCGTTCCCCATCGGCAACCGCTTCTACGACTGGCGTTACGAGTCGGAACCCGAGCCGCACATGAACGGCAGGCGGATCTACCACGCTCGCGGCAAGGTGCTCGGCGGTTCCAGCAGCATCAACGGCATGATCTTCCAGCGCGGCAACCCGCTGGACTACGAGCGGTGGGGCGCCGATCCCGGGATGAAGAGCTGGGACTACGCCCACTGCCTGCCGTACTTCAAGCGGATGGAGAACTGCCTGGCCGACCCCGACACCCCGTGGCGCGGCCACGGCGGGCCGCTGGTGCTGGAGCGCGGGGCGGCCGGCACGCCGCTGTACGACGCGTTCTTCCAGGCGGTGCAGCAGGCCGGCTATCCCCTGACCGACGACGTGAACGGCTACCGGCAGGAGGGCTTCGCCCGCTTCGACCGCAACATCCGGCGCGGGCGCCGGCTCAGCGCCGCCAGGGCGTACCTGCACCCGGTCATGAAGCGGCCCAACCTGACCGTCAAGACGCGCGTGCTGGTGACGAAGGTCATCTTCGAGGGGACCAGGGCCGTCGGCGTCGAGTTCGACGGCGGCCGGGTCCGCGCGGGCGAGGTCATCCTGTGCGGCGGCGCGATCAACTCGCCGCAGCTGCTGCAGCTGTCCGGGATCGGCAACGCCGGCGAGCTGCGCGCGCTCGGCGTCGACGTCGTGCACGACCTGCCGGGCGTGGGCGAGAACCTTCAGGACCACCTCGAGGTCTACATCCAGCACGGCTGCGGCAGGCCGGTCTCGATGCAGCCGAACCTGCAGAAGTGGCGCCACCCCTGGATCGGCGCGCAGTGGCTGTTCCTGCGCGGCGGGCCGGGCGCGACCAACCACTTCGAGGCGGGCGGCTTCGTGCGCGGCAACGACGACGTCGACTACCCCAACCTGATGTTCCACTTCCTGCCGCTGGCCGTGCGTTACGACGGCTCGGCACCGGCGGGCGGGCACGGCTACCAGGTGCACGTCGGGCCCATGTACTCCGACGCCCGCGGCTCGGTGAAGATCAAGGGCACGGATCCACGGCAGCATCCCGCGCTGCGCTTCAACTACCTGTCCACCGATCAGGACAAGCGCGAGTGGGTGGAGGCCGTCCGGGTGGCCCGCAAGATCCTCGGGGCGCCGGCGCTGGCCGAGTTCAGCACGGGCGAGGTGTCGCCCGGAGCGTCCGTGGAGACCGACGAGGAGATCCTGGACTGGGTGGCCAGGGACGGCGAGACCGCCCTGCACCCCTCGTGCACGGCCAGGATGGGCGTGGACGCGATGTCGGTGCTCGACCCGGACACGATGCGGGTGCACGGCGTCGACGGGCTGCGCGTGGTGGACGCCTCGGCCATGCCGTACGTGACCAACGGCAACATCTACGCGCCGGTCATGATGCTGGCGGAGAAGGCGGCCGACCTCATCCTGGGCAACACGCCGCTGCCGCCGCAGACGACCGAGTTCTACCGTCACCGGGCATGAGGAAAGGGCGGTGGGGCTCCCCCCACCGCCCTTTCCTCGTGGTGATCAGCGGAAGACCACGGTGCGGTTGCCGTTGAGCAGGACGCGCTGCTCGCTGTGCCACTTCACGGCCCTGGCCAGCACCTGCGCCTCCACGTCCCGGCCGGCCGCGACCAGGTCTTCGGAGTCGAGCTCGTGGTCCACCCTGGCCACGTCCTGCTCGATGATGGGCCCCTCGTCCAGGTCGGCCGTGACGTAGTGCGCGGTCGCCCCGATGAGCTTCACGCCGCGCTCGTGCGCCTGGTGGTACGGCTTGGCGCCCTTGAAACCCGGCAGGAAGGAGTGGTGGATGTTGATGGCCCGCCCCTCCAGCCTCTTGCACAGGTCGTCGGAAAGGATCTGCATGTACCGCGCCAGGACCACCAGCTCCGCGTCGTACTCCTCGACCAGCTCCAGGATCCGCGCCTCGGCCTCGGCCTTGGTCGCGGCCGTGACGGGCACGTGGTGGTAGGGCACGCCGTACGAGGCGGCGAGCGCCTCCATGTCGGGGTGGTTGGAGACGATCGCGGGGATCTCGATGTTGAGCGCGCCCACCTGGCGGCGGTACAGCAGGTCGTTCAGGCAGTGGCCGAACTTGGACACCATGACCAGCGTGCGGGTGGGCGTGGCCGCGTCCTTCAGCTGCCAGTTCATCTGGAAGGACTCGGCGACGTAGGTGAACCCCTCGCGCAGCCGTTCGATCTCGTCATGCGCGGCGAAGTGCACCCGCATGAAGAAGCCGCCGCCCTTGCGGTCGTTGAACTGCTTGCTCTGCAGCATGTTCCCACCGTGCTGGACGAGGAAGCTGCTGACCGCGTACACGATGCCCGGCTTGTCGGAGCAGGACACCGTGAGGATGAACTCGCGGCCAGGATCGGGACGTGGAGACATCACACCCTCCCGGTGTTGCGCATTACGCAAAGAAGAGATTGATACGCAACAGACTGAGGGCATGGAGCTGACCACGTCAAGGGGCGAGAAGGTCAAACCTCATCACAACGTATTTATTTGGCCAGTGATTCCGGCAAACCCTTGACGAACACTCGAAGACAAGTCAATCCTGTTCCTCATTGAGCAGCGCCTTGCGCGATACGCAACGATCAAAGGTGTGTCGATGACCGAGCTCTACATCGCAGGCGTGTGGACCAGGCCACTCGCCGGTGGTCAGCGGCGCATCCACTCGCCCGCCGACGGAAGCCTCGTGGCCACCGTGGCCGAGGGCACCGCCGCGGACACCGAGGCGGCGATCGCGGCGGCCAGGCGCGCCTTCGACAGCGGCCCCTGGCCCACGACACCGGCCCGCGAGCGCGGCGCGCTGCTGTCCAAGGTAGCCGACCTGCTGGAACGCGACCGCCACGCCTTCGCCCACGCCGAGTCGGGCGACACCGGCAAGCGCCTGGTGGAGAGCGAGTACGACATCGACGACTGCGTGGCCAGCCTGCGCTACTTCGCCGGCGTGGCGGGCACCGACGCGGGCCGGGTCGTCGACACCGGCCGCGACGACGCGATCAGCCGCATCGTCCACGAGCCGATCGGCGTCTGCGGCCTCATCACGCCGTGGAACTACCCCCTGCTCCAGACCACGTGGAAGGTCGCACCGGCGCTGGCCGCGGGCAACACCTTCGTGCTCAAGCCGAGCGAGCTGACCCCCAGCACGGCCATCCTGCTGATGCGCGCGCTGGCAGAGGCCGGGCTGCCGGACGGCGTGGCCAACCTCGTGCTGGGCACCGGCCCGGAGGTGGGCGCGCCGCTGGCCGAGCACCCGGACGTGGACATGGTCTCCTTCACCGGCGGTCTGGCCACCGGGCGGCGCGTCATGGCCGCCGCCGCGGCCACCGTGAAGCGGGTGGCGCTGGAGCTGGGCGGCAAGAACCCCAACATCGTCTTCGCCGACGCCGACTTCGACACGGCCGTCGACTTCGCGCTCACCGCGGTCTTCCTGCACTCCGGCCAGGTCTGCTCGGCGGGCGCGCGCCTGCTGGTGGAGGACTCCCTGCACGACGCGTTCGTCGACGAGGTCGTACGGCGGGCCGAGCAGATCCGCCTGGGCGGCCCCTTCGACCCGCAGGCCGACACCGGCCCGCTGATCTCCGCCGCGCACCTGGCCAAGGTCGAGGAGTACGTGGCGGCGGGTCTCGCCGAGGGGGCCGTGCTGCGCTGCGGCGGCCGCCGCCTCGACGGGCCCGGACACTTCTACCGGCCGACCGTCCTGGACGGGTGCAAGCAGGGCATGCGCGTGGTGCGCGAGGAGTCCTTCGGGCCCGTCCTGACCGTCGAGCGCTTCACGACCGAGGACGAGGCCGTCCGCCTCGCCAACGACACCGAGTACGGCCTGGCCGGCGCGGTCTGGACCCAGGACGCCGGCAAGGCGCAGCGGGTCGCGGGCCGGCTGCGGCACGGCACGGTGTGGATCAACGACTACCACCCCTACGTGCCGCAGGCCGAGTGGGGTGGGTTCAAGCAGTCCGGCAACGGCCGTGAGCTCGGCCCGACCGGCCTGGACGAGTACCGCGAGATCAAGCACGTCTGGCAGAACATCCGCCCGCGCCCACAGCGGTGGTTCCCAGAGAACTGACGCTCCGACGACGAAGAGGTGGTCATGACCGTCCCGTCACTGACCGAAAGCACACCACTCAACACCGAGGCACCCCCCATTCTCGACGTCCGAGGCCTGTGGAAGGTGTTCGGCCCCAAGGCCGACCGCGTGGTCGGCAGCACCCTGAGCCGCAAGGAGCTCAAGGAGCAGACCGGCTGCGTCGCCGCGGTCCGCGACGTCTCCTTCTCGGTCCGGCGGGGCGAGGTGTTCGTCGTCATGGGCCTGTCGGGCTCGGGCAAGTCCACCCTGGTGCGCTGCCTGACCCGGCTGATCGAGCCCACGGCGGGCGAGATCGTGCTCGACGGCGAGGACATCCGCGCGGCCGACGCCCGCAAGCTGCGCGAGCTGCGCAGGCACCGGATGGCGATGGTCTTCCAGCACTTCGGGCTGCTGCCGCACCGGTGCGTGCTGGAGAACGTGGCCTTCGGGCTGGAGATCCGCGGCACCCCCAAGAAGGACCGCTACGCGCGGGCCCGCGAGGTGCTCGGGCTGGTCGGGCTGACCGGCTTCGAGAACTCCTACCCCGACCAGCTGTCCGGCGGCATGCAGCAGCGCGTCGGCCTGGCCCGCGCGCTCGCGGCCGACCCCGACATGCTGCTGTTCGACGAGCCGTTCTCCGCGCTCGATCCGCTGATCAGGCGCGAGATGCAGAACGAGGTCATCCGCCTGCACCACGAGGTGGGCAAGACGATGATCTTCATCACCCACGACCTGAGCGAGGCGCTCAAGCTGGGCGATCGGATCCTCATCATGCGCGACGGCGAGCTGGTCCAGGTCGGCACGCCCGACGAGGTGGTGGGCGCGCCCGCCGACGAGTACGTGGCCAACTTCGTCAGCGACGTCCCGCGCTCGCACGTGCTGACGTTGTCGTGGATCATGCGCCCGCCCCTGGTCGACGAGCCGCTCGACGGCCCGGAGCTCGGACCCGACGTGGTCATCCGCGACGCCGTGCACGCCGTGCTGTCGGCCGACCGCCCGGTGCGCGTGGTCGGGGACGGCACCCTGCTCGGCGTGGTCACCAGCGCGGAGATCCTCGAAGTGATCGCCGGAGGGCAGCACTGATGGCGGCCGTCACGGCGGTCGCCGCCAGGCTGCACAAGCTGCCCGACCGCCGGTTGCTGCTGGCCCTGGTCATCGCGGTCTGGGTGGTGGGCTGGGCGGTGTTCGGCGGGCGCGACACCCAGCAGCTGGGCGGCGCCGAGCTGACCCCGCTGCACCGCGACCTCGGCCAGGCCATGGACGTCATCGACGACAGCCGCAACAGCAACCCGTTCTTCCTCTACTTCATCAACTACATCCGGCTCTTCCTGGACGACGCCGTGACCTTCGTCCAGGCGCTGATCAGTCAGCCGTCCTTCGGCCGCCCTCTGCCCGTGCTGGGCTGGCTCGGCGTGGTGGCGATCGCCACGGCCGTCGCCCTGCTGTACGGCAACAGGAAGGTGGCGGCGCTGACGGCCGCGGGCTTCCTGTCCTTCGGGCTGCTCGGCCTGTGGCAGGAGAGCATGGACACGCTCGCCCTCACGCTGACGGCGGTTGTGCTGTCGCTGGCCGTGGGCATCCCGCTCGGGATCTGGGCGGGGCTGAGCGACCGGTTCCAGCGGCTGGTCACGCCGGTGCTCGACTTCATGCAGACGATGCCGACGTTCGTCTATCTGGCGCCGCTGACGCTGTTCTTCCTCATCGGCCCGGCCAGCGCGACCGTGGCCACGATGATCTACGCGGTCCCGCCGGCCATCCGCATCACCGCGCACGGCATCCGGCAGGTCTCGCCGGAGACAATGGAGGCGGGCACGTCGCTCGGCGCCACGCCCGCGCAGGCGCTGCGGCACGTGCGGCTGCCGATGGCCAGGCAGACGATCATCGTGGGTGTCAACCAGACGATCATGGCCGCGCTGTCCATGGCCACCATCGCGGCGCTGATCGACGCGCCCGGCCTGGGCAAGACCGTGCTCAAGGCGCTGCAGACGCTGGACGTCGGGACCGCCTTCAACGCCGGCCTGGCGATCGTGATCATGGCCGTGGTGCTCGACCGGGTGACCTCCGCCGCCAGCCGGCGGGTGGAGGTCCAGCGCCGCGCGGGCCGGCTGCGGACCGCGCGCCGGCGCCGCATCGAGGTGGCGGGCGTGTTCGGGATCGCGGCCGTGCTGGCCTACCAGTCCTACACCTACGTCTGGGCCGCGAACTTCCCCGTCGAGGCGAACATCGGCTCGTACGTGCGCAATGCCGCCGACACCGTCAGCGCCTGGGTGCAGGACAGCCTGGTGACCTACACCGACGCGCTGAAGAACGCGCTCACCAACGGGCTGCTCAACCCGTTCGAGGCCCTGCTGACCGGCTCGCCCTGGTGGCTGGTCTGCCTGGTGGCGGTGGCCGTGGCCCTGCTGGTGGGCAGCGCCCGCGCCGCGCTGTTCACCGCCATCGGGCTGCTGCTGGTGCTGCTGCTCGGGCTCTGGCAGGACAGCATGGTGACGCTGGCCTCAACGCTGGTCGCGACCATCCTGGTGATGGTGCTGGGGATGATCCTCGGCGTGTGGATGGGCCGCAGCGACCAGGCCGACACCCTGCTGCGCCCCGTGCTCGACGCGGGGCAGACCATGCCCGCCTTCGTGTACCTGGTGCCCATCCTCGGACTGTTCGGCCCGACGCGGTTCACCGCGATCATCGCCGCCGTGGTCTTCGCCGCGCCGGTGTCGATCAAGCTGGTGGCCGAGGGCATCAGGCGGGTCTCGCCCACCACGGTGGAGGCGGCGATCTCGGCCGGGGCGGGCACCTGGCAGCTGATCTCCAAGGTTCAGCTGCCGATGGCGCGCAGCGGCGTGACCCTGGCCGCGAGCCAGGGACTCATCTACGTGCTCTCGATGGTCGTCGTGGGCGGCCTGGTGGGCGCGGGGGCGCTCGGCTACGACGTGGTGGCCGGGTTCTCCCAGCACGAGCTCCGCGGGAAGGGGCTGGCCGCCGGGATCGCGATCGTGGTGCTCGGCATCGTGCTCGACCGGGTCATGCGCGCGGCCACGCAGCGGGCGGACGCAGCCGCCCACGGAGGGCTTCAGCACAAGTGACGGACAGGAAACACAGGAGGACCAAGTGGCGATTTCGAGAAGCGGCAGGATCAGGGCGCTCGCGCTCGTGACCGGCGGCGGCCTCCTGCTCAGCGCGTGCAGCGGAGCGAAGGTCGGCGAAACCCAGCAGGCCGCCGCGGGAGGCGGCAAGACGTGCGGCACGGTCAACCTCGCGGTCAACCCGTGGGTGGGCTACGAGGCCAACGCCGCGGTGATCGCGCTCGTCGCGGAGAAGAACCTCGGCTGCAAGGTGGTGAAGAAGGACCTGAAGGAGGAGGTGGCCTGGCAGGGCTTCGCCACCGGAGAGGTCGACGCGGTCGTGGAGAACTGGGCCCACGACGACCTGAAGAAGAAGTACATCGACGAGCAGAAGGTCGCCGTCTCGGCGGGGCTGACCGGCAACAAGGGCGTCATCGGCTGGTTCGTGCCGCCGTGGATGGCCAAGAAGTACCCCGACATCACCGACTCGAAGAACCTCAACAAGTACGCCTCGCTGTTCAAGACCTCCGAGTCCGGGGGCAAGGGCCAGCTGCTCGACGGCGACCCGTCCTTCGTCACCAACGACGCGGCGCTGGTCAAGAACCTCGATCTGAACTACAAGGTCGTCTACGCGGGCAGCGAGACGGCGCTCATCCAGGCCTTCCGGCAGGCGGAGAAGCAGCAGACGCCGCTCATCGGCTACTTCTACGACCCGCAGTGGTTCCTGTCGGAGGTCAAGCTGGTCAAGGTCAATCTGCCCGCGTACACCAAGGGGTGTGACGCCGACGCGGCCAAGGTGGCCTGCGACTACCCGCCGTACGAGCTGGACAAGATCGTGAGCAAGAAGTTCGCGGACTCCGGCAGCCCCGCCTACACGCTGGTCAAGAACTTCACCTGGACCAACGACGACCAGAACCTGGTGGCCCGGTACATCGCCGAGGACAAGATGACTCCCGAGGAGGCGGCCGCCAAGTGGGTCGCCGCCAACCCGGACAAGGTCAAGGCCTGGCTCCCCACGACCTGACCTGCCGTCCGCCGCGCCCGGCCCGATCGTCCTGCCGCGATCGGGCCGGGCGCACGTGTGCGCCCAGCGCCTGGATAGATCCCTCGAAAGCCGTACGGAATAAGACAGAACACCCCTTGACACCCGGAATGCGGCGAGCGACGCTTGTTGCGGAAAGCGCGTTTGGTTGCATATCACGCAACAACGGAGGTGGCTATGACGGGCCCGAGCGTGGTCATCATCGGCGCGGGCGTGGTCGGCGCCGCCTTGGCCGACGAACTGTCCGCCCGAGGCTGGACCGACGTCACCGTCGTCGACCAGGGAGACGTGCCCGCCACCGGCGGCTCCTCGTCGCATGCCCCCGGCCTGGTCTTCCAGATCAACGGCTCGAAGACGATGACCGAGATGGCCCGCTACACCGCGGAGAAGTTCGTCGAGCTCGACAGCTTCCTGCAGGTCGGCGGGCTGGAGGTGGCCACCGGCCCGCAGCGGCTGGCCGAGCTGCGCCGCAGGCACGGCTGGGCGGTCGCGTGGGGGATCGAGGCGCACCTGCTCACACCGGAGGAGTGCGTCGCCAAGCACTCGCTGCTGGACGAGGCCAAGGTGCTCGGCGGGCTGTTCATCCCGACGGACGGGCTGGCCAAGGCGGTCAAGGCGGTCGACGCCCAGCTGGCCAGGGCGCAGGAGCGCGGCGTGCGGGTGCTGCCCCGGCACGAGGTGCTCGACATCAGGACCCAGGACGGCAGGGTGTGCGCGGTGGTGACCGACCACGGCGACCTGCCCGCCGAGGTGGTCGTGTGCTGCGCCGGGATCTGGGGCCCGCGGGTGGCCCGCATGGTCGGCATGGAGCTGCCGCTCACCCCGCTGGCCCACCAGCTCGCCTGGACCGGGCAGGTGCCGGGGCTGGCCGGGCAGACCGAGGAGGCGACCCGGCCGATCCTCCGCCACCAGGACGCCGACCTGTACTACCGCGAGCGCTACGACACGCTCGGCATCGGCTACTACGGCCACCGGCCGATGCCGATCAGCGCCGACGAGATCCTCTCGGTGGACGAGGCGGAGGTGATGCCGTCGGTGCTCACCTTCACGCCCGACGACTTCGCCGTGGCCTGGGAGGAGACCCAGGCGCTGCTGCCCGACACGCAGAAGGCGGAGGTCGAGTCCGGCATCAACGGGCTGTTCTCCTTCACCACCGACCACCTGCCGCTGATGGGGCAGTCCCCGGACGTCGAGGGCTTCTGGGTGGCCGAGGCGGTCTGGGTCACCCACTCCGCGGGCGTCGGGCGGGCGATGGCCGAGTGGCTGGTCGACGGCCACTGCTCCTCGTTCGACCTGCACGAGTGCGACGTCAACCGGTTCGAGCCGCACCAGCTGGCGCCCGACTACGTGCGCGAGCGCGGCTGCCAGAACTACGTCGAGGTCTACGACATCATCCACCCGCTGCAGCCGATGGAGCACCCGCGCCCGCTGCGGGTGAGCCCCTTCCACCCGCGCCAGCGGGACCTGGACGCCGTCTTCCTGGAGGCCTCGGGCTGGGAGCGCCCGCAGTGGTACGGCGCCAACGCGCCGCTGCCGGCCGGGCGCGACCTCCCCACGCCCGGACCGTGGGCCGCGCAGTACTGGTCGCCGATCGTCGGCGCCGAGGCGCAGGCCACCCGCGAGGCGGTCGCGCTGTACGACATGAGCGCGCTCAAGCGGCTGGAGATCAGCGGCCCCGGCGCGCTGGCGTTCCTGCAGCGGATGACCACCGGCGACGTGTACAAGTCGGTCGGCTCGGTGACGTACTGCCTGCTGCTCGACACCGACGGCGGCATCCGCAGCGACGTCACCGTGGCCCGGCTCGGCCCCGACCGCTTCCAGGTCGGCGCCAACGGCAACCTGGACCTGGACTGGCTGGAGCGGCACCGCCCCGCCGACGTGTTCATCCGCGACATCACCGCCGGCACCTGCTGCCTGGGCGTGTGGGGCCCCAGGGCCCGCGACCTGGTCCAGCCGCTGACCGGCATCGACCTGACCGCGTTGAAGTACTTCCGCGGCGCCCGCGGCTTCATCGGCAACGTGCCCGTCACCATGCTGCGCCTGTCCTACGTCGGGGAGCTCGGCTGGGAGATCTACACCACCGCCGACATGGGGCTCAAGCTCTGGGACACGCTCTGGTCCGCGGGCGGGGAGCACGGCGTGCTGGCCGGCGGCCGGGGCGCCTTCACCAGCCTGCGCCTGGAGAAGGGCTACCGCTCCTTCGGCACCGACATGACCTTCGAGCACGACCCGTACGAGGCCGGCCTCGGCTTCGCGGTCAAGCTGGACAAGGGCGACTTCGTCGGCCGCCGGGCGCTGCTGGAGCGCAAGGAGTCGGTCGGCAGGAAGCTCACCTGCCTGCTGACCGACGAGGTGGTCATGGGCAAGGAGCCGGTCTACGACGGCGACCGCGTCGCCGGCTACGTCACCAGCGCCGCCTACGGCTACACCGTCGGCCGCGGCATCGCCTACGCCTGGCTGCCCGCCGCGCTCGCGAACCCCGGCCAGGCCCTGCACATCGGCTACTTCGACCAGCGCGTCCCGGCCGTCGTGGCGGAGGAGCCGCTCTTCGACCCGGCGATGACCCGGCTGCGCGGTTAGGGAAAGGACCTCATATGATCGACACCCCGCTGGACGTGGTGGACCCCGAGGTCCACGCCCTGATCGGCGCCGAGCTGGCCAGGCAGCGCTCGACGCTGGAGATGATCGCCTCCGAGAACTTCGCGCCCGCCGCCGTGATGGCGGCCCAGGGCTCGGTGCTCACCAACAAGTACGCCGAGGGTTACCCGGGCCGGCGCTACTACGGCGGCTGCGAGCACGTCGACGTGATCGAGCAGATCGCCATCGACCGGATCAAGGCGCTGTTCGGCGCCGAGGCGGCCAACGTGCAGCCGCACTCCGGCGCCCAGGCCAACGCCGCGGCGATGGCCGCGCTGCTGGAGCCCGGCGACACCATCCTCGGCCTCGACCTGGCCCACGGCGGCCACCTGACGCACGGGATGCGCATCAACTTCTCCGGCCGCCTCTACAACGTGGTCGCCTACCACGTGCGCGAGAGCGACAACCTGGTGGACATGGACGAGGTCGAGCGCCTGGCGCGCGAGCACCGCCCCAGGCTCATCATCGCCGGCTGGTCGGCCTACCCCCGGCACCTGGACTTCGCGGCCTTCCGCCGGATCGCCGACGAGGTGGGCGCGTACCTGATGGTGGACATGGCCCACTTCGCCGGGCTGGTGGCGGCGGGGCTGCACCCCTCCCCCGTGCCGCACGCGCACATCACGACCACGACCACGCACAAGACGCTCGGCGGCCCGCGCGGCGGGGTGATCCTGTCCACCGCGGAGCTCGCCAAGAAGATCAACTCCTCGGTCTTCCCCGGCCAGCAAGGGGGCCCGCTGGAGCACGTGATCGCGGCCAAGGCGGTGTCCTTCAAGGTCGCCGCCGGGGACGCGTTCGGGGAGCGGCAGCGCCGCACGCTGGAGGGCGCGCGCATCCTGGCCGAGCGGCTGCTGGCGCCCGACGCGGCGGCCGCGGGCGTGAAGGTGCTGACCGGCGGCACCGACGTGCACCTGGTCCTGGTCGACCTGCGCGAGTCCGAGCTGGACGGCAAGCAGGCCGAGGACCGGCTGCACGCGGCCGGGATCACGGTCAACCGCAACGCCGTGCCGTTCGACCCGCGCCCGCCGATGGTCACCTCGGGCCTGCGGATCGGCACCCCGGCGCTGGCCACGCGCGGATTCGAGGCGGCCGACTTCGCGGAGGTCTCCGACATCATCGCCACCGCGCTGACGCCGGAGGCCGACCTGTCGTTCCTGCGCGACAGGGTCGAGGTCCTGGCCGGCAAGCACCCGCTGTACGGAGAGGCCCGATGAACCTGCCCGAGCACCCCGAGTGGCTGTGGCGCGCCGCCGAGCCCAAGCGCTCCTACGACGTGATCATCGTCGGAGCCGGCGGCCACGGCCTGGCCACCGCCTACTACCTGGCCAAGAACCACGGCATCACGGACATCGCGGTCCTGGAGCGCGGATGGCTGGCCGGCGGGAACATGGCGCGCAACACCACGATCATCCGCTCCAACTACCTGTGGGACGAGAGCGCGGGCATCTACGAGCACGCGCTCAAGCTGTGGGAGGGCCTGGAGGAGGAGCTCGGCTACGACCTGCTGTTCAGCCAGCGCGGCGTGCTCAACCTCGCGCACAGCCTCCAGGACGTGCGCGACAGCGTGCGCCGCGTCGAGGCCAACCGGCTCAACGGCGTCGACGCCGAGTGGCTGGACCCCGAGCAGGTCCGCGAGGTGTGCCCGATCGTCGACATCTCGCCCCACGTGCGCTACCCGGTGCTCGGCGCCACCTTCCAGCCCCGCGCCGGCATCGCCAAGCACGACCACGTCGCCTGGGGGTACGCGCGCGCCGCGGCGGCCCTGGGCGTGGACTTCATCGAGCACTGCGAGGTCACCGGGCTGCAGGTGAGCGACGGCCGGGTCACCGGCGTGGAGACCACCCGGGGCACGATCGCGGCGGGCCGGGTCGCGCTGTGCGCGGCGGGGCACTCCTCGGTCGTGGCCAAGACCGCGGGAATCGACCTGCCGCTGCAGAGCCACCCGCTCCAGGCGCTGGTGTCCGAGCTGCTCGAACCCGTGCACCCGACGGTCGTCATGTCCAACGCCGTGCACGTCTACGTCAGCCAGGCGCACAAGGGCGAGCTGGTCATGGGCGCCGGCATCGACGCGGCCAACTCCTACCGGCAGCGGGGCGCCTTCCACATCATCGAGCGGCAGATGGCGGCAGCGCTGGAGCTGTTCCCGATCTTCGCCCGCGCGCACGTGCTGCGCACCTGGGGCGGCGTGGTGGACGTCTCGCCCGACGCCTCGCCGATCGTCGGCCTGACCCCGGTCGAGAACCTCTACATCAACTGCGGCTGGGGCACCGGAGGCTTCAAGGCGACGCCCGGCGTGGGCTGGTGCTTCGCGCACACGGTGGCCAACGACGAGCCGCACCCGCTCAACGCCCCCTTCTCCCTTGACCGATTCACCTCCGGGGCGCTCGTGGACGAGCACGGCGCCGCCGCGGTCGCGCACTGAGGAGCCGCCGATGCTGCAGATCCCATGCCCCTGGTGCGGCCCTCGCGACGAGGCCGAGTTCCACTACGGCGGGCAGGCCCACGTCGCCTACCCGGCCGATCCGGCCGCGCTGTCGGACGAGGAGTGGGCGCGCTACCTGTTCTTCCGCGACAACCCCAAGGGCCCCTTCGCCGAGCGGTGGAGCCACGCGGCGGGCTGTCGCCGCTGGTTCAACCTGGTCCGCGACACCGCCACCAACGAGATCCTGGAGGCCCGATGAGGCTGTCCACCGGCGGGCTGATCGACCGCGGCGGCACGCTGCGCTTCCGCTTCGACGGCCGCGAGCTGACCGGTCACCCCGGCGACACCCTGGCCTCCGCGCTGCTGGCCAACGGCGTCCGGCAGACCGCCACCAGCGTGAAGCTGGGCCGCCCGCGCGGCATCTTCGCCGCGGGCAGCGAGGAGCCCAACGCGCTCGTCCAGATCGAGTGGCCCTTCCCCGAGCCGATGCAGCCGGCCACCACGGTCGAGCTGTACGACGGGCTCGTGGCCGGCGGCCTGCCCGGCCGGGGCCGCCTGGCCGACGGGCCCGACCCGGCCCGTTACGACGCCGTGCACGCCCACTGCGACGTGCTGGTGGTCGGCGCCGGCCCCGCCGGGCTGGCCGCCGCCCGGGCCGCGGCCGGGGGCGGGGCCCGGGTGATCCTGGCCGACGAACAGCCCCGGCCGGGCGGCAGCCTGCTGGGCGGCACCGAGCAAGTGTCTTCCGGAGACGGCCGGGTCAGCGGCCACGAGTGGGCGGCCGCTGTGACGGCCGATCTGGAGCGCCTGCCGGACGTCACGGTGCTCCGCCGCACCACTGTCTTCGGCTACTACGACGACAACTACCTCATGGCCGTCGAGCGCCGCACCAACCACCTCGGCGGGGCCGCCCCCGCCCACGTGGCCAGGGAGCGGATCTGGCGCATCCGGGCGGGCCGGGTCGTGCTGGCCACCGGCGCGCACGAGCGGCCGATCGCCTTCGCGGGCAACGACCTGCCCGGCGTCATGCTGGCCGGCGCCGCGCGCACCTACGCCGTCAGGTACGGCGTGCTGCCCGGCCGCCGGGCCGTGGTCTTCACCACCAACGACAGCGCGTACGAGGCCGCCTTCGACCTGGCGGACGCGGGCCTGGAGGTGGCCGCGATCGTGGACGTGCGCCCCTCCCCCGGGCCGCTGGCCGAGGCCCGGCGGCGCGGCATCGAGGTGCTGGCCGGGCAGGCGGTCGAGGCCGCCAGGGGCGCGGGCGAGGTCTCCTCCGTCCTGGCCGGCGGCACCGAGATCGAGGCCGACCTGCTGCTGGTGTCCGGCGGGTGGAACCCGGTGGTGCACCTGTTCAGCCAGTCGGGCGGGACGCTGCGCTACGACGAGGACCTGGCCGCGCTGGTGCCCGGGGTCTCGCGGCAGGACGTCCGCGTGGCCGGGGCCGCCAGGGGCGTGTTCACGCTGGAGGGCTGCCTGATCGACGGCGCCGGGGACGGCGGGCCGGTGCCCCCGGGGCCCGGCGGCATGCCGTACTGGCTGGTGCCGGCGGACGACCCTGTCGGATGGTGGGGCGGGCACTTCGTGGACCTGCAGCGGGACGTCACCGCGGCCGACGTGCTGCGCGCCACCGGCGCGGGGCTGCGCTCGGTCGAGCACGTCAAGCGCTACACCACCGCCGGGACCGCGCACGACCAGGGCAAGACGTCGGGGCTGCTGACCTCGGCCGTGGTTGCCCACGCGCTGGGCGTGCCGGTGGGCGAGGCCGGGATCACCTCCTACCGGGCGCCGTACACGCCGGTGAGCTTCGCGGCGCTGGCCGGGCGCGACCGCGGGGCGCTGCACGACCCCGTCAGGGTGACGGCGCTGCACGAGTGGCACGCCGAGCACGGGGCGCTGTTCGAGAACGTCGGGCAGTGGCAGCGGCCGTGGTACTTCCCGCGCCCGGGTGAGGACATGGAGGCCGCCGTGCTGCGCGAGTGCCGCGCCGCCCGCGAGGACGTGGCGGCGATGGACGCCTCCACGCTCGGCAAGATCGACGTGATCGGCCCGGACGCGGGCGAGTTCCTCGACCGGATCTACACGAACCTGATGAGCTCGCTGGCCGTCGGCTCGATCCGGTACGGCGTGATGTGCCGGGCCGACGGCATGGTCTTCGACGATGGCACCGTCATCCGCCTGGCCGCCGACCACTTCCTGGTCACCACCACGACCGGCAACGCCGCCGCGGTGCTGGACTGGATGGAGGAGTGGCTGCAGACCGAGTGGCCGTCGCTGCGGGTGCACTTCACCTCGGTGACCGAGCAGTGGGCGACGGTCGCGCTGGTCGGGCCGCGTTCGCGCGAGGTGCTCGCGTCGCTGGCGCCGGACCTGGCGGTCTCGGCGGCCGACTTCCCGTTCATGACCTGGCGCGAGGCCGAGGTGGCCGGGATCCCCGCCCGGGTGTGCCGCATCAGCTTCTCCGGCGAGCTGGCCTACGAGATCAACGTGACCTCCTGGGACGGGCTCCGCCTGTGGACCGCGATCATGTCCGACGGCCGGGTCACCCCGTACGGCACCGAGACCATGCACGTGCTGCGGGCCGAGAAGGGCTACCCGATCGTCGGCCAGGACACCGACGGCACCGTCACGCCGCAGGACCTGGGCATGTCGTGGGTGGTGTCGAAGAAGAAGCCCGACTTCGTGGGCAAGCGCTCCCACGCCAGGGCCGACACCTCCCGGCCCGACCGCAAGCAGCTCGTCGGGCTGCTGCCCGACGACCACGGCTTCCTGCTGCCGGAGGGCGCCCACCTGGTCGCCTCCGCCGAGCTGCCCGAGCCGCCGGTGCCCATGCTGGGCCACGTCACCTCCAGCTACCGCAGCTCGGCGCTCGGCCGCACGTTCGCGCTGGCCCTGCTCAAGGGCGGGCAGTCGCGGCACGGCGAGCGGCTCTACGCGCCCGTCGGCGACGCCATGGTGCCGGTGACCGTCACGTCCCACGTCCTTTATGACCCGGAAGGAGCGCGTCGCGATGGTTGAGCGCAGGAGTCCGGCCGCGGCGTTCGCCGGCCGTTTCGAGGCGGCCTCGCGGAGCGGGGCGTTGACGCTGCGGGAGGTCCCCTTCCTCACGCACGTCAACGTGCGGGTGGAGCCCGGGACCGATCTCGGCGTCCCGCTGCCGGTCGAGCCCAACACGGCGGTGACCTCCGGCGAGGTCACCGCGGCCTGGCTGGGGCCGGACGAGTGGCTGGTGATCGCCCCGCCCGGGTACCGGCCCGAGCTGCTGCGCAAGGCGCTCGGCGAGCGGCACGGATCGATCGTGGACGTCTCGGCGCAGCGCACCACCCTGTTCGTGGGCGGGCCCAGGGCGCGCGACCTGCTCGCCCACGGCTGCGCGCTCGACCTGCATCCCAGCGTGTTCGGGCCCGGCCGGTGCGCGCAGACCGTGCTGGCGCGGGCGCAGGTCGTGCTCGTGCCGCGGGAGGACGGGTTCCTGGTGCTGGTGCGCTCGTCCTTCGCCGCCTACTTGGCGGAGTGGCTGCTGGACGCGGCGACGGAGTACGTGACGTGAGCATCGGGGTCTTCGACCTGTTCAAGATCGGCATCGGGCCGTCCAGCTCGCACACGGGCGGGCCGATGGCGGCGGCGCACAGGTTCGTCCGGGGCCTGCGCCAGGACGGGCTGCTGGACTCCGTCGCCCGGGTCGGGGTGATCCTGTACGGCTCGCTCGGGCTGACCGGCAAGGGCCACGGCAGCGACAAGGCCGTGCTGCTCGGCCTGTCCGGCGAGAAGCCGGAGCTGGTCGACGTGGACTCCGTCGACGCCCGGCTGCTGGCCATGCGGGAGTCGGGCACCGTGGCGCTCTGCGGCACGCACCCGGTGCCGTTCGTGGTCGGCGAGGACCTGGTCTTCGAGCGCAGGATCTCCCTGCCCGGCCACCCCAACGGGATGCGCTTCACCGCCCTCGGGGCCGACGGCGGGGTCCTGCGGGAGAAGGTGTACTTCTCGGTCGGCGGCGGCTTCGTCGTCGACGAGACGGCCACCGGCGCCGACCGCGTCAAGGCGGACGACACGGTCCTGCCCTACCCGTTCACGACCGCGGAGGAGCTGCTCAAGCACTGCGCCGGCACCGGGCTGTCGATCTCCGGGCTGATGCTGGCGAACGAGAAGGCCTTCGGCCGCACCGAACAGGAGATCCGCGCGGGCATCCTGGACCTGTGGCGGGTGATGAGCGAATGCGTCCGCCGCGGCATCGCCTCCGAGGGCGTGCTGCCCGGCGGGCTCCGCGTGCGCCGGCGCGCCCACGGGCTGCACCGGCGCCTGCTGGCCGAGGCGCCGGAGAAGGACCCGCTGCACGCGATGGACTGGGTGTCGCTGTTCGCGCTGGCGGTCAACGAGGAGAACGCCGCCGGGGGCCGCATCGTCACCGCGCCCACCAACGGCGCCGCGGGCATCATCCCGGCGGTGCTCACCTATTACATGCGGTTCGTCCCCGGCGCCGACGACGACGGCGTGGTGCGCTTCCTGCTGACGGCGGCGGCGATCGGCGTGCTGTTCAAGGAGAACGCCTCGATCTCCGGCGCCGAGGTGGGCTGCCAGGGCGAGGTGGGCTCGGCCTGCTCGATGGCCTCGGCCGGGCTGACCGAGGTGCTGGGCGGCACCCCGGAGCAGGTGGAGAACTCCGCCGAGATCGGCATCGAGCACAACCTGGGCCTGACCTGCGACCCGATCGGCGGCCTGGTCCAGATCCCGTGCATCGAGCGCAACGCGGTGGCCTCCATCAAGGCGATCGCCGCCGCCCGCATCGCCCTGCGCGGCGACGGCCGCCACTTCGTCTCGCTGGACAAGGCCATCAAGACCATGCGCGACACCGGCCGCGACATGCTCGACAAGTACAAGGAGACCTCGCGCGGCGGCCTGGCCGTCAACGTCATCGAGTGCTGACGGACGCGTCCCAGCTGGCCAGCAACCGCAGGTTCTCCGCCGCGGCGGAGCCGGGCGGGGCGTGGTAGACGGTCAGGGACTGCTCGGGGTCGTCGGGCAGGCGGAACGACTCGTAGGAGAGCGTGAGCTCGCCCACCAGCGGGTGCCGCAGGCGCCGGACGCCGTGGTTGCTCTCCTTGACGTCGTGCCCGGCCCACAGGTGGCGGAACGTCTCGCTCTTCACCGACAGCTCGCCCACGAGGGTCAGCAGCCGCGGATCGTCGGGATAGCAGCCGGCGTACAGGCGAAGCGCGCCGACGACGTCGGCCGCCTTCGACTCCCAGTCCGCGAACAGCCGCCGATGGCCGGGCTCCAGGAACACCAGCCGCGCCCAGTTGCGCTCCTGGGACGGCAGCCGGTCCCAGTCGCCGAACAGGGCCGCCGCCATCGGGTTCCAGCCCAGGAGGTCCGAACGCGGCCCGGTCACGTACGCCGGGACCCCTTCCAGGGAGGCGAGCATCTGCCCGAGCGCGGTGCGTACCTGCTGCAGTCGCGGCGGCGGCCCGTACTTCCTGCGGTCCTGGCACTTGACCAGCCGCGTGAGGTGCTCGTGCTCGGTGTCGCTCAGCCGCAGCGCGCGCGTGATCGCGCCGAGCACCTCGGCCGACACGTTGTTGCCCTTGCCCTGTTCCAGCCGCGTGAGGTAGGCGACGGACACGCCGGCGAGCTGGGCCAGCTCCTCGCGGCGCAGCCCCGGCACGCGCCGGTGCCGGTTGAAGACCGGCAGCCCGACGTCCTCCGGCCTCAACCGCGCCCGGCGGCTGCGCAAGAACTCCCCGATATCGGCCATTTCCGTCATAACACCCGATCGTACGCACAGGACGCCGGACAAGGCTGACCCTGCCAGTAGTAGGACCAGCGGAGTTCTGGGCGATCCGGCTGGACTGCGGCAGGCTCGACTTCCCTGACCACCACGTGAAGGGGAGATTTCGATGTTCACCGCCCAACGCGACGGCCGGCCCGTGACCGCCGAGGAGCTGGCGCCGCTGGCCTTCGCCGGCTATGCGCATTTCACCGCCATGCAGGTGCGCGGAGGCCGGGTCCGCGGCCTGGACCTGCACCTGGAACGGCTGCGGCGCGCCTCGCTGGAGTTGTTCGGCCGGGCGTTGCCCGACGATCGGGTGCGGTCCCGCCTGCGGGCGGCGCTGCCGGCCGGACCGGCCGACGTCTCGCTGACGGCCACGGTGTATTCACCGGCGGGCGAGTTCACCGTGGCCGGGGCCGAGGTGGAGCCCGAGGTGCTGGTGCGTACGGGGCCCGCCGCCTCCGGTCCGGCGGGGCCGCTGACGCTGGCGGCGGTCGAGCACGAGCGGGTCCTGCCCGGGGTGAAGCACGTCGGCGAGGTGGCCAAGACGTACTTCCTCCGCCAGGCCGCCGGACAGGGCTTCGACGACGCCGCCTTCGTCGACCGCCGTGGCCGGCTCAGCGAGGGCTCGATCTGGAACCTGGCCTTCTGGGACGGCACCGCCGTCGTGTGGCCCGTGGCCGACATGCTGACCGGGACCACGATGGCCGTCGTCCGCCGTCAGCTGGATCGGCTCGGCATCCCCCAGCGCGCCCGGGAGCTCACCCTCGCCGACCTGCCTGACCTGGCCGGGGCCGTGGTCATGAACTCCTGGACGCCGGGGGTGCCCGTCCACCGGATCGGCTCCGTGCCCCTGCCCGAGGCGGAGTCCTTCGTACGGCTGCTGCACCGCGCCTACCAGGCCGAACCGCTGACCGCCCCCTGACGACCTGCAGAGGGCGCTATTCGGGCTCCTGCATCTCCCCGATGGCCCGGATGTCCAGGGCGGCCAGGAACGCGGCGGCGGGCGGCGACGGGCGCAGGCGGCTCCAGATCAGGTGCTCCACCCGGGTGGGCGGATCGCGGAGCTCGACGAGGTGCACGCCCGGGAGCTCGGGCGCGAAGGCGGCGGGCATCATGGCGATGCCCAGGCCCAGCCGGACCAGCCGCGCCATGAGGTCGGCGTTCGTGATCTCGAAGGCGACCTCACGGCTGACCCCGGCGGCGGCGAACGCCTCGTCCGACTGAGCGCGCGCGGCCGTACCGACGGGAAAGTCGACGAACACCTCGCTCGACAGCCGGTGCAGATCCACGCCGGCCGCGTCGGCCAGCGGGTGGCCGGGCGCCACCACCGCGACCAGCTCACCCCGGGCCAGGGCGCGTCCCCGTACGCCCTTCGGCCGCACGCTCGGCGGCAGCCCGAGGAACGCGATGTCCAGCGCGCCCTGCCGCACCTGTTCGGCCAGCTCGTCGCTCGCCCCGACGCGCAGCGTGATCCGCACCTGCGGATGGCGCACGTGAAAGCTCTTCAGGGCGCTCGGCAGGTCGACCGCCGTGACGGTGGGGATGGTGCCGATGGCCAGCCGGCCGCGAAGCTCGCCGGAGGCCGCCGCCACCTCGGCGCGCGCCCGTTCGGCGGCGTCGAGCGCCTGCCGGGCGGCGGGCAGGAACGCTTCCCCGGCGGGGGTCAGCGTGACCCGGCGGCTGGTGCGGTCGAACAGCCGGGCACCCAGCTCCCGCTCCAGGCGGGCGATCTGGTGGCTCAGCGCGGACTGGACGACCTGGCAACGCTCGGCGGCCCGGGTGAAGTTCGCGGTCTCCGCCACCGCGACCACATAGCGCATCTGTTGCAGCTCCACGGATCAATCGTCGATCACGATCGCCGCCTTTGACAACCATGCTGTGGGCTCATCGATCGTCGGGGTCCTCGTGATGCGTCAGTACGTGGCCCGGCCACCGCTGATGTCGTAGACGGCGCCGGTGGAGAAGCTGACCTTGTCGGAGGTGAGCCAGGCGATCAGTTCGGCGACCTCCTCGGGCCGGCCGATGCGGCCCATCGGGATGAGGCCGGCGATGTGGGCCAGGGCCTCGGGGCCGGTGGTGGCGTTCATCGGGGTGGCGATGACGGCCGGGGCGATGACGTTGGCCAGCACGCCGCTGGTGGCCAGCTCCTTGCCGAGGGACTTGGTCAGCGCGATGACGGCGGCCTTGGAGGCGGAGTACGGCGACATGTTCGGGTTGCCGTCCTTGCCGGCCATGCTGGCGATGTTGACGATGCGCCCCCAGCCGCGCTCGCGCATGCCCGGGACGAAGGCGCGGCAGGTGTTGAAGGTGCCGTGCACGTTCACCTCGAAGGTGCGCAGCCAGCCGTCCAGGGGGATCTCCCACAGGGGCGCGTTGGGGCCGACGATCCCGGCGGAGTTGACGAGGATGTCGACCGGTCCCACCTGGTCGGCGGCGGCCTGCACGGCGGCGGCGTCGGTGACGTCGAGGACGAGGTCGGCACCCTCGGCGACGTCGGCGGTGATGATCGAGACGCCTTCCTTCTCCAGGCGGAGCGCGGCTGCCTTGCCCAGGCCGCTGACGCCTCCGGTGATGAGGGCGGTGCGGGAGGAGGTCATGAGGTCCTTTCCGTGGGATTCGTACGGCACCGGGCCGACGGTCCGCAGCCAATATTTCAATAATCGGAACGAGGATTTATTTTCTGGAAGTTGCTGCGAGATTAGCCGATACTCACTCATCGGAGGAAGCTCTCATTGCGGATAACTTCCACTTTCCGGAACGGTGGTCTAGCCTTCGGAACATGGCGTATGGACGACCACACCCCGACCGGCTCGTCCCGAGGCCCCGGTAGTGCGCGCGCTGGTCCTGACCGGCCCGGGCAAGGCCGAGGTCCAGGAGGTCGAGCCGCCCGTCGCCGCGCCCGGGCAGGTGATCGTGGACGTCGAGCGGGCCGGGGTCTGCGGCACCGACATGGAGCTGTTCACAGGCGAGATGAGCTACCTGCACACCGGACGGTCGTGGTATCCGCTGCGCCCCGGCCACGAGTGGTGCGGTCGCGTCACCGCCGTGGGCGAAGGCGTGGACACCGGCCGGCTGGGCCGCCGCGTCACCGGTGACACGATGCTCGGCTGCGGGCACTGCGAGCGCTGCCGTGCCGGCCGCCACCACGTGTGCGCCGAACTGTCGGAGATCGGCATCAGCCTCGGCCGTGCCGGGGCGCTGGCCGAGCAGCTCGCCGTACCGGTGACGGCGCTGCACGCGCTGCCCGACACGCTGGACCCCACGCTGGGCGCGCTGGTCGAGCCCGGGGGCAACGCGCTGCGCGCCGTCCGCGGCGCCGGCCTGCGATCCGGCGAGCGCCTGCTGATCCTGGGCACGGGGACGATCGGCCTGCTGGGGGCGCTGTTCGCACGGGCTCAGGGGATCGAGGTCCACCTGCTGGGCCGCGATCTCGCAGGGCTGGACCTGGCACGATCCCTGGGCTTCACGGGCGCGTGGACCCGGTCGTCGCTGCCGGCGCTGCGGTGGGACGCCGTCGTCGACGCCTCCAACGCGCCCGAGCTGCCCGCGCTCGCGCTCGACCTCGTCGAACCGGCCGGGCGGGTGGTCTACATCGGCCTGGCCGGCACCCCGAGCACCCTCGACACCCGCGACCTGCTCCTCAAGGACGTCACCGCCGTCGGCATCCTGGGCGGCTCGACCGGCCTGGCCGGGGCCATCGCCGCCTACGCCGACGGCTCGGTCGACGCCCGCCCGCTCGTCGCCGCCACCATCGGCCTCGCCGAAACCGCCGAGATCCTGTCCGGCCACCGCCCGGCCGACGCCGGCCCGGGCCCGAAGATCCACATCGATCCACGACGGTGAACGCGATCTCGACGCCGATGGGCCTCCCAACCTGAGTAGGGGCTACTCATGCGCGGGCATGGCAAGAAGCCGGACGATCCTCCGCAAGGCGAACTCTCCTGGAGGAAACGACCGTGGGCGTCAAACATGGACCGAGAACGTGGCGGGGGCGGCTGGCCTTATGGCGCCGGCGGCTCACCATCGGGGCGATCGGCACGCTGGTCGTCGCATCGATCCCGGCACTGGCCACGCCTGCCGCGGCGGCGGCCCCGACCCTCTCCCTGACCTTCTCCATCGACTATCTCCGCCAGATCGAGAACCCGGACGACGGGCTTCTCGGAGACGGGGGAGAGGGGGACTACTACCCGAAAGTCCAGATCGCCGACGGGCCCCTCGAGGAAGGCCCGCGGATCGAGGACGACGAGTTCTCGCCCCTGGGCCTGCCCGAGGCACCCAACGGCTGGGTGTTCACCAGGTCGGGCCTGCCCGGCGACAAACCGACCGTGAACATCACCGTCGCCATGTGGGACTGGGACAACGGCCTGCGCACCAACGACGACAGGATGGACATCAGCCCTCAGTCCCAGGACAACGAACTGAACCTCGTCTACGACTTCCGCTCCCGCTCCCTGTCGGGGGACGGCATCGTCTTCAGCACGCCGTGCATCGACACCTCCGGCGAGTTCAGGGGCCAGAGCTGCGTCGAGGGCAACGGCGACCACGGTTTCCCCAAGGACAACGACGGCAGGAAGACCAGGCTCGGCATCACGGTCGACGCCGATCTTCCCGACACCGACCGGGACGGCATCCCGGACGTCGTCGAGCTGTCCGGGATACGCGACCGCGGCGGCGCGGTCCTCGCCGATCTGCCGGCGCTGGGCGCCGACCCGTGTCGAAAGACGATCATCCTCCAGGTCGACTACATGGCCGACGGCAGGCATTCCCACCGGCCCAAGGACGATGCGATCACCTTGGTCAAGAACGCCTTCAAGAACGCGCCCGTCCCAGCGGCGAATCCGTGCCCGTACGGAGCACGCTCTGACGGCGTCGACTTCGTCTACATCCCGGGCGCGCGACTCAACGAACAGCCGGCCATCGGCCTGATCAACAACACCGACTTCGTCGACGCCCGCAACGCGAATCTTCCCCGGGAGCTGTTCCCGTACGCGCACTATGCGATCTTCGGCCACGACCTCATCGTCACCCGCGCGAACGGGAGCTCGACCTCCCAGGGAACCTCAGGCGAGTGCTGCGAATTCCAAAGGGACAACAACAAGGACTTCCTCGTCACCCTCGGCTCGTGGCGGACCATATGCGTGGCGGACTTCGGCGTCGACTACGGCGGCGACGACGTCCTCCAGACGAGGCCGGTGGGCGACGACAGGGTGGTCGGCAGAGCGGTCCAGGTGGGGCCTGACCGCACCTGCGACACGACCAGCACGAATGTCACCGACGTGCAGGTGCTCAACCCCGGATCGGGCAGGGACGACGCCGAGGTCGGCACCGTACAGGACCAGGCCGGTACCCTCATGCACGAACTCGGGCACGCGCTCGGCCTGGCCCACGGCGGCGACACCAACGAGGTCAACTTCAAGCCCAACTACCTCAGCGTCATGAACTACTTCTTCCAGTCGGGCATCCCCAACAGCCCGCCGCCCCTGCTCGTCGCCGACACCGGGACCTGGAAGACCGGGGCGACCCGCATCGGGTATTCGACCGGAAAGCTTCCCAAGCTGGCCGAGAACTCGCTCATGGAGGGCAACGGGATAGGCGACGGCGCCGACTACACGTTCTGGACGACCGACAACCTCGCCCACCCGGGCAGCACCATCAGGCCGTGGCGAGCGGGGATCGGCAACGGGCCGCTCAACTGGAACGACAACACCACCCCTGGCACCGGCGTCCCGATCATCGAGCCGACCCCCGTGAGAGTGGACATCAACGGCAATGGCAATGACAGCCAGACCCTCACGGATCACAACGACTGGGCGGCCATCAGGTTCCGGGCCGACCAGTCGCCCGACAGCATGGGGCGAGCCTGCAGCAGCTACCCGGTGAGCGCGCCGACCTGCACCGGGGCCGGCAGCGGCCCGGCGGACGAGCTCGACTTCGCCACGGTGCAGCGTCAGGAGATCGCCTTCTTCAACCAGTACGACCCCGACATCGCCACGACCAAGACCGTCGACAAGTCCGACGCCGAGCCCGGCGACACCCTCACCTACCAGGTGAAGCTCGACAACGTCGGCACCGGCGCCGCGACGGCGATCGGCCTGACCGACACCCCGCCCGGCGGCCCGGATCAGACGCGCCAGGTGCCCTACCTCGGCTCGGGAGTGTCCACGGCCGAGACGTTCACGTACGCGATCCCCTGCGACACCGCCAACGGGACCGTCCTGACCAACACGGCGACGGCGACCGCCAAGGACACCGGCGGCGGCGCCGAGGCGAACACGGCCAACAACACCGCGAAGGCCGAGACCACCGTGCACGCCCCGAGGCTGACCCTGGCCAAGACCGCGCCGCGGACGGTCAACGCGGGCGAGGCCATGACGATCGACCTGAAGGTCACCAACGCGGGCAGCGGCACCGCCACCCAGGTGGCCCTCACCGACACGCTCCCGGCCGAGGTCACCTACAGCCGGGCCCTCGACCGGGGCACGGGGCCCAAGCCCTCGTCGGTGACCGCCAACCCGGACGGCACGACCACGCTCACCTGGTCGCTCGGGTCGCTCGAAGGCGGCGCGACCTCCAGTGTGCAGTTCACTGCCCGGCCGAGCCTGCTGTTCGTCGCCGGGAACGAGCTCCCCGACTCCGCCTCGACCTCGTACCAGAACGGGAACGGCTGCGTCTACGAGCCGGTCGCCGCGACCGCCTCCACCACCGTCACCGAAGTCACCCCCACCCGGAACCCGTGGGCCCAGCTGATCTGGCAACTGCACCCCGACCAGCAGACTCCCGAGGTGCTGGCCCGGATCCAGGCGACCGACGCCCGCTTCGACGGCGCCGACGGCTCGGCTCCGGACGGCGCACTCACCCGGGCCGAGGTGAACGCCGTCTTCGCCCTGTCGATCAGGCAGTCAGACCTCCTCCGGGCCCAGCTGCTGACGGCCTACCTCAACCTCGCCGACCGGCGGATCAACGCGGCGACGAAGATCTCCTCGCTGGTCGCCGCCGCGCTGGAGCTGAAGTCGGTGGCCCAGGCCGCCCGCCACGCGCAGGCGACCCTGCTGCTGCCGGACGACCTCGCGAACCTGCTCAAGTACACCAAGGCGACGACCGTACTGACCGAGATCAACCTCAACCTCAGCGAACGCTACTGAGCCGGACGGCCCGCCGCGGCGCCCCGCGGCGGGCCACGTCCGCACGCCGGCTTCAGCCCCGCCGGCGCCACCACGCGACCAGCAGGCCGCCGGCCAGGACCACGGCCGCCACGACGCGGTAGCCGGCGCTCGTCCCGTACGTGGTCATCACCGTGCCCATGACGGCGACCCCGACCGCGCTGCCGAGCTCGCGGGTGGCGCTGTTGAGCCCCGAGCCGAGCCCGGCGCGCTCGCGCGGCAGCGCGGCCATGATCTCGTGCGAGAGCACCGGCAGGCACACCCCCATCGCCGCCCCCATGACGACCAGGCCGACGGCGTACACCGGGTAGGGCATGGCCGCGTCCGCGAACGACAGCAGCGCCAGCCCCGCCACGATCCCCGCCAGCCCGGCCGGGACGGCGGCGCGGGCGGGCAGGCGGCCCGACAGCCGCGACAGGACGATCATGGGGATCACCAGCGGCACGATGGCCACGCCGGTGACCAGCGGCGAGAAGCCCTTGACCTCCTGCAGGAAGCGGGCGTTCACGAAGAACAGCGCGAACAGCCCGAAGAACGCCACCGCCACGCCCAGCGTCCCCGCCCGCAGCCGCGGCAGCGCGAACAGGCGCGGGTCGAGCAGCGGCCGCGGCGCGCGGAGCTGGTGCCCGACGAAGACGCACAGCAGCACGACCGCCACGCCGAACGCCGACAGCACGAACCCGCTCCCCCATCCGGCCTCGGGCCCTTGGATGACCCCCGCCAGCAGCGCCACGGACGCGGCCGTGAGCAGCACCGTCCCCGGCAGGTCCAGCGGGGCGGCCCCCATGCGGGGCGCGCGCGGCACCACCACGGCGACCAGCACGGCCAGCACGCCTGCCAGCAGCACCGGCACGCCGAACAGGGCCCGCCACGGCAGATACTCCATGACCGCGCCGCCGCCCACGTTGCCGAGCACCCCGGCCGCGCCGGTGGCGGCGGTCCAGGCAGCGACGGCGTGCCCGCGTTCGGCGACCGGGTAGGCGCCGACCGTCAGGGCCAGCGAGGCGGGCATCACCATGGCCGCTCCCGCGCCGCTCACCGCCCTGGCGGCGATCAGCGTGCCGACGTCCGGCGCGAGCGCGGCCAGCAGGCAGCCCGCCGCGAACACGCCCAGCCCCGTCAGCAGCACCCCCTTGCGGCCGAACCGGTCTCCGGCCGCTCCGGCGGGGATGAGCAGGCAGGCGAAGACGATGACGTACGCGTCGACGATCCAGAGGATCTGCGACGGGGACGGGCGCAGCTCGCCGGCGGCGAGCGTGGGGATGGCGAGGTTGACGGCGGCGACCAGGGCCACCGCGAGGATCACGGCGGCGGCCATCACGGCCATGATCCGCGTGCGAGCGGGATGTCCGGTTTCTAACGTCGTTGCGGGCATGCGAAACCCCCGGGTTGTGGAGATGGGTGATGAGTCGAGCGGAGGCCTCCCGCGGAATTCACCGTAAGCTCGATTCTGACTTAACCTCAAATGCATCTTTGTCAGGTGATATATGCGTCAGACGCAACCCAGCCTGGACCTGCTGATCGCGCTGGACGTCCTGCTGGAGGAGGGCAGCGTCTCGGCCGCCGCGCGGCGGCTGCGCCTGTCGGAGCCGGCCATGAGCCGCACGCTCGGCCGCATCCGCAAGGCCATGGGCGATCCCGTGCTGGTGCGTTCGGGGCGGCAGATGGTGCCCACGCCGCGGGCGCTGGCCGTGCGGGGCGAGGTGCGGGCTCTGGTGGAGGCGGCCAGGAAGGTGTTCACGCCGCCGGGGCGGCTGGACCCGGCCACGCTGGTACGCCGGTTCACGATTCTGGCCTCGGACGCGGTGATCACGGCCATGAGCGTGGCGCTGCTGACGGAGGCGGCCGAGTCGGCCCCCGGGGTGCGTTTCCACTTCATCCCCGAGGGGCACGGCGACGCTCAGGCGCTGCGTGACGGGAGCGCGGACCTGGAGGTGACCATGATCTCGGACCCGGCGCCGGAGACGCGGGTCGAGCCGATCATTGTGGATCAGGCGGTGGGCGTCGTGCGCCCGGGGCATCCGCTGCTCGACGGGCCGGTCACGGCGGAGCGGCTGGCGGCGGCCGAGCACGTGATCGCCAGCCGGCGGGGCCGCTACGAGGGGCCCGTGGACGAGATCCTGGCCGGCATGGGGCTGACGCGCCGGGTCGTGGGCTCGGTGCCGACGTTCGAGGCGTCGCTGCTGGTGGTGCGGCAGTCCGACCTGGTGGGGATGACACCGGAGCGGCTGACCCGGCCGCTGGTGGAGGCTCTGGGGCTGGCGACGTTCCCGATCCCGTTCGTTCTGCCGGCGATGACACTGTCGCAGGCGTGGCATCCCCGCCACGACGTGGACCCCGCGCACGTGTGGCTGCGTGAGCTGGTACGCGAGGTGCTCGGCCGCCAGGAGTAGTTTGCGGTTCGGTATACGAACTAATATAGTTCGCATACCGAACATCATGCCTCGGAGGAAAGGCAGAACATTGTCCCTACCAGAAGTCGTGTTCGGCTTCGGCGCGCACAGCGGCATCGACGAGGGGCCGGACCTGCTGCGCATGGCCGAACAGGCCGACCGTGACGGGCTCGACCTCTTCTCCCTGTCCGACCACCCCTACATCGGCCGGCGGCTGGACGCGTACGCCTCCATCGGCTTCGTCCTCGGACGCACGCGACGCCTCTCGGGCTTCGCCAACGTCACCAACCTGCCGACCCGGCCGGCTCCCATGCTGGCGCGTACGGTGACGTCGCTGTCGGCGCTGTCGGGCGGCCGCGTCGTGCTCGGCATGGGCGCGGGCGGGCTGTGGGACCGGATCTCCGACATGGGAGTGCCGCGGCTGTCACCGTCCGACGCCGTGGACGCCTTCGAGGAGGCGATCGTCCTGGTCAAGTCGCTGTCGGGCGGCGGCCCGCCGGTCACCTTCCAGGGGCATCACTACCGGGTGGAGCGGATCGAGCCGGCTCCCGTGGCCGCGCCGCCCGTGTGGACCGGATCGGTCGGCCGGAAATCCCTGGCCGCCACCGGCCGGGTGGCCGACGGCTGGCTCCCGGGCCACGCGGCGGACTGGCTCAGCGAGCGGTACCGGGAGTCGCGGCCGGTCATCGACGAGGCGGCGGCCGCCGTGGGGCGCGATCCGCGCGAGATCCGGACGGTCTTCAACTTCCCCGGGCGCATCACCGACCGGCCGCTGCCCGCCACGCGCGACGGCGACGGCCGGTGGATCGGCGGCTCCGCCGGCCAGTGGGCCGAGGAACTGACCGGGGCCGTGCTGGAGCACGGCGCATCGGGGTTCATGCTCTTCTCCCCCGATCACGGCTCTCCGGACCTCGTCACCCTCGGGCGCTGGGCGCAGGAGATCGCCCCGGCCGTACGCGAGGCGCTCGCGAAGGAGAGCCGCTGAGGTGACGGCCACCGCGCGGGGCGGTGGCCGGTGACGCGGATCAGGCGACCTTGGAAGAGCTCGCCGTCCAGGTGTTGCAGGCGCCCGGCTTGCCGGACTTGTAGCCCTTCGCCAGCCAGTAGAGGCGGTTGGCGGTCTTGCCCTGGTACCGGTTCTTCCAGAACACCGGAACCTTGGCGACGGGCTTCCAGTCCTTGACCGCCCGCCCCACGGCCTTCGCCGACACGCCCACGAAGCAGTCGATCTGCAGGTAGTAGCGGCGGTTCTGCTCGTTCATGATGGCTTCGTCCGCATCGTTCTCGAGCCCCCACCAGGCCTTCCCGATGCCGGTCTGGCCGGTCACGACCCCGCCCCACGTCCGCGTGATGGCCGTGAACACCGCGAGGTCGTTCTTGGCCTTGATCCAGTCATCGGCCACGCGGACGCGGATGGTCGTGGTGCAGATCTCGGAGAACGAGCCGGAGACGTCCATGCCGGTGGAGCAGGACTCCTTGTCGTCCGCGGCCTTGAACTCCACCTTCACCGGCGTGAAATCCTTGATCGCCGGCTTCCACGCCGTGTTCAGGCAGCCGACCAGTTTGGTGATGTACTTCCTGGTCGAGGCGGCGCTCGTGCCCTTGTCCAGCTTGCAGGCGGCCGTGCGCAGGCCGGCCGCCTTGTAGAGGTCGTTGTGAGTGAGCTCGGGAGCGCCCTTGACCGGCGCGGCGAGCGCCGTACCGGAGAAGATCGCCAGGCCGACGGCCGTCCCGGCTAATAGACGAGTGATCATAAAGTTGGATATTAGGGGGTGAGATCATCGGGAGTCCCCACTTTCGCGCGTGATCACGAAGGGCGAGCCTGATGAGCGAACTCACGCCGGAGCTGGTCGTGGACGGTGTCTCCTCAGGCGCACCCTGGCGCGGTTCGACCGGTGGCTCTGACGCGATCAGGCGTGCGGCGGCGGGGCGGTGCTGCCGCGGACGACGAGCTCCGGGGTCGGGGCCTGGACCGCGCGGGGTTCCGGGCGCTCGGCCATCGTGTGGAGCAGCTCGGTCGCCGTCAGCATGCCCAGCGCGTACGTGTCGCGGGTCAGGGCGGTGATCGGCGGATGCGGCAGATGGGTGAGGATGGAGTCGTCGAAGGACACGATGGACACCTCGCCGGGGACCGGCACGGCCATCTCGGTGGCCACGCCGAGGCCCGCGGCGGCCATGACGTCGCTGTCGTAGATGATCGCCGTGCAGCGCGGGCTCGCCTCCAGGAGGCGGCGGGTCGCCGAGGCGCCCTGGGTGTCGGAGTAGTCGGTGGGCACGCTGGCGATCTCGAGGCCGAGCGCCTCGCGGGCGTCGCCGATGGCCTCCAGGCGCCGGCGCGTGTGCTGGTAGGACGGTATGCCGCTGACGTGCCCGATGAACCGGTGGCCGAGCGCGGCGAGGTATTCCAGGATGCGGGTCATCGCCGCGTGGTCGTCCACCCAGACGCTGCTCAGCGGCAACGGGCCCCCGTGCCCGCCCAGGATGACGGCGGGGACGCGCAGGTCGGCGACGACCTGGGGCCGGACGTCGTCGACCGTGAGGTCGAGCAGGACGAGCCCGTCGACCCGGTTCTCGGCGGCCCAGCGGCGGTAGACCGCCACTTCCGCCTGCGTGTCCTCGACGATGAGGAGCTGCGTGGCGATGCCGCCGTTGGACAGGCGGGACTGCAGGCCGGACAGGAAATGGGCGAAGAACGGCTCGACGCCCAGCGTCCGGGCAGGCCGGGCGATGACGATGCCGGCCACGTCGTTGTTGGCCCCCTTGAGGGCGCGGGCGGCCCGGTGCGGGCGCCAGTTGAGCTCCTCGGCGACCTCGAGGATGCGTTTGCGCGTCGCGTCGCTGATGCCGGGGCGGGCGTTGAACGCCAGCGACACCGCCGACACCGAGACCCCCGCCAGCCGCGCGATGTCGGTGCTCCGCAACCGGGCCGGGGCGGCACCCGCCAGAGAGGGCTCGGCAGGCTCCGGCGCGGCGGCGGGGTCCTGGGGCGGAACCTGGTCGTTCGGCAGCATCGCTCCTCCATCGCCGTCGTTATGCAAACTTGATGAGCCCCCCGGGTGACCGCAGGGCCTAAAACGTATTAGTCTGCGGTCGCTTGCCGATCATAACCTACTAAAACGTATTAGGCCGATTGTGATATCTCCGCTACGGAGAGGTACGAGATGCACAACCACCTCAGCCGCACGCTAGAGAGGCTCGCCCGCGTGCGGCGGGAACGGATCGAGCCCCGGCTCCACACCCGGCTGGGCGATGTCGAGGTCGAGGCCTGGACGGTCCCGGACGACGGGGAGCCGGTGCGGGCCCGCCACGCCCTCGGGCTCGAACCCGAAGCCGGCCGGAGCGCCCCCGGCTACCGTCCCTTTCCCCTGGGCTCCGCCTGGGGTGAGGCCTGGTCCACGACGTGGTTCCGGGTCCGGGGCACGGTCGATCCGCGCCTGACCGGGCCGATCGACCTCGTGTTCGACCTGGGCTGGTTCGACCACTCCGTGGGCGGTCACTGCGAGGGGCTGGTCTTCACCCCGGACGGGACGATCGTCAAGGGCCTGCATCCTCGCCAGTCCGCCATCCGGTTACGCGACGACGCAGGCGGGCCGGCCGGCGCCGACGGCTCGTTCGTGCTCTACATCGAGGCGGCGGCCAATCCCCTGCTGCTCGGCCTGCCGCCCTTCGTCGTCACCGAGCACGGCGAGAAGGGCGCGGAGGAGCCGTTCGAGCAGTTCAGGCTGCGCCGCGCGGAGATCGCCGCGTTCTCGCCCGAGATCCACGCCCTGTGCTGCGACCTGGACGTGGCCGGCGGCCTGGCCGCCGAGCTGAGCGCGGACGAGCCGCGGCACTGGCGGCTGCTGCGCGCGATCGAGGAGGCCCTGGACGCCTACGACGAGGCGGACGCCGAGGAGAGCGCCCGGCGGGCGCGGGCGGTCCTCGCCCCCCTCCTGGCCTCGCCCGCGCACGCCAGCGCCCACCGGATCACCGCCGTCGGGCACGCGCACATGGACACGGCGTGGCTGTGGCCGCTGCGCGAGACGGTCCGCAAGCTCGCCCGTACGGTCTCCAACGCGCTCGCCCTCCTCGACGCCGACCCCGCCCTCGTCTACACGATGTCGGCGGCGCAGCACTTCAGCTGGCTCGAAGAGCACTATCCGGAGCTGTTCGCCCGGGTGCGGCACTACGTGGAGCAGGGCCGGTTCGTCCCTGTCGGGGGCATGTGGGTGGAGGCGGACGGCGTCATCCCCACCGGCGAGTCGATGGTGCGCCAGCTGACCTACGGCAAGAGATACTTCCTCAGCCGCTTCGGCCGCGAGCCCCGTGAGATGTGGCTGCCCGACTCCTTCGGCTATTCGGGCGCCCTGCCGCAGCTGGCCCGCAGGGCCGGGTCCCGCTGGTTCCTGACGCAGAAGATCTCCTGGAACGACACCACGGTCTTCCCGCACCACTCCTTCTGGTGGGAGGGCATCGACGGAACGCGGATCTTCACCCACTTCCCGCCCGCGGAGACGTACGCCGCCGAGGTGAGCGCCCGCGAGCTCCACCACGCGGTCGCCACGTTCAAGGACAAGGCGATCGCCTCCCATTCGCTGCTCCCCTACGGGTACGGCGACGGAGGCGGCGGCCCCACCCGGGAGATGGCCGAGCGGCTGCGCCGCTTCGCCGATCTGGAGGGCGCGCCACGCGTGGCCTCCAGGCCGCCGGCGGAGTTCTTCGAGGACGCCGAGACCGAGCTGCGCGAGGCCGGGGCGCTGCAGCCGGTCTACCGCGGCGAGCTCTACCTGGAGCTGCACCGGGGCACCCTGACCTCCCAGGCGGAGATGAAGCGGCACAACCGGCGCTGCGAGTCGCTGCTGCGGGCGGCCGAATATCTCAGCGCGGCGGCGAGCGCGCTGCGCGGCGCGCCGTACCCGCGCGCGGAGCTCGACGAGATCTGGCGCACCGTGCTGCTGCACCAGTTCCACGACATCCTCCCGGGAACGTCGATCAGCTGGGTGCACCGCGAGGCCCGTGACACCTATCAGACGCTGGAAGAACGCCTGCACGACCTGATCAAGCAGGCCGGCGCGGCGCTGGGCGGCGAGCAGGCCGGAGGCGGACCACCGCCGTTCGTCACGCCGGCGAAGCCGGGCGCGGCCGCGGTCGAGGTCACCGACGGTGAGGCCGGCGCCACCGTACTGGACGACGGCCTGCTGCGGGTCGTGGTGGACGGCGGCGGCCACGTCGTCTCGCTCCTCGACCTGCGCAGCGGCCGGGAGGTCGTCCCGCCCGGCCGGCGCCTCAACGAGCTGCAGCTCTTCCGCGACGAGCCGGTGCGCTGGGACGCCTGGGACGTGGACCGCCACGTGCTGCGCCACCCCCGGCCGCTCGACGACGTCACCAGCCGCAGGGTCGTCCGCGGCGGGCCCGACGCCGGCGTGGAGGTGGTCCGGCGGACCGGCACGTCCACGATCACGCTGACCATGTGGCTGCGGGCCGGCACCGGGCGGTTCGAGACCGAGTGCACCGTCGACTGGCAGGAGCGCGAACGCCTGCTGAAGGTCGCGGTCCCGGTGCGGGTCCTGGCGCGGACCGCGCGGTTCGAGACCCAGTACGGCTACGTCGAACGCCCCCTGCTCACGAACACCGCGACCGAGGAGGCGATGTTCGAGGCCGCGATGCACCGCTACGTGCACGTGGACGACGGCGGCTTCGGCGTCGCGATCGTCAACGACACGATGTACGGGGCCGACGCCCGCGCCGACGGCGACTCCACCGTCGTCCGGCTGTCCCTGCTCCGGGGCGCGCGCTTCCCCGATCCCCGCGCCGACGCGGGCACGCACACCTTCCGCTGGGCGGTGCTGCCCGGCGCGGACGTGCCGGCCGCGGTCGAGGCCGCGTACGCGTTCAACGCCCCCGACCTCGCCGGGCTGCCGGCGCCGGCGCCGCTGGTGCGGCTGGAGCTCCTCACGGGTCACGCCCTCGTCGACTGGGTCAAGCAGGCCGACGACGGCTCCGGAGACCTGGTCGTGCGGGTGTACGAGACGCGGGGGGCACGGGCGGGCGCCCGGCTGCACTGCCACGAGGAGCTCGGCGCGGGAGCCGTCGTGTGGGAGACCGACCTGCTCGAACGGGAGCTCGACGCGGACGGGGACCTGCCCGTGGCCATGGACCCGGCGGGCACGCGCCGTCCCGTGGGCGAGGCGCGCCTGGACCTCGGCCCCTTCCAGGTGGCGACCCTGCGGATCGCCACTCATGCATCACTCAAGGAGGACGTCCAATGAGAAAATGGACCTGCGTCGCGACACTGGCCCTGGGATCGCTGCTGCTGTCCGGGTGCGGCGGCGACGCGACGCCGCAGGCCTCGGGCGGGGCGCTGGCGGGATCGATCAAGTTCCAGACGTGGAACCTGAAGAACGAGAAGTTCACGCCCTACTTCACCGAGCTGATCGCGGCCTTCGAGAAGGAGCACCCGGGCACGAAGATCACCTGGGTGGACCAGCCCGCCGAGGGCTACCAGGACAAGCTGTCGGCCGACGCCGCGGCGGGGGCGCTGCCCGACGTCGTGGACATGGGGCCCGAGGCCGCCTACACGCTGGCCCAGGCGGGGGTCCTGCTCGACCTCAACAAGGCCGACCCGCAGGCCAAGGGGCTGTACCTGGACAAGGCGTGGCAGGCGATGACGTTCGGCGGGCTGGGCGGCGGGACCTACGGCTACCCGTGGTACCTGAACACCGGGCCGGCGTTCTTCAACACGGCGCTGTTCAAGAAGTGCGGTCTCGACCCGGCCAAGCTGCCCGCCACCTACGACGAGCTCTTCGACCAGGCCGAGACCATGGCCAAGAACTGCTCGGACGTGTCGATGATCGCCCGGATGCCCGTCATCGAGATGTTCGGCGAGTACGGCGTGCCCCTCATGGACGCGGCGGGCAAGAAGTTCACCTACAACGACGCCAAGGGCGCGGAGTTCGTCGAACGGTTCCGGAAGCTGTTCGCCAGTAAAGGCCTGACCCAGGAGGCGCTGAACAACCTGCAGACCAAGGAGGTCGAGGAGTTCAAGGCCGGGCGGCTGGCGTACCTGTCGGGCAGCTCGTACACCCTCAACGACCTGAAGGACACCGCGCCCGACATCTACAAGACGCTCGGGATCGGGCCGCGGATCAGCAACGCCGCCCCCAACATGTACATCGAGTCGCTGGTCGTGAACGCCTCCGGCAAGAACCAGCCGCTGGCCACGGCCTTCGCCAAGTACGTCACCAACACCGCCAACCAGCTCGCCTTCGCCAAGAAGGCCTCCGTGTTCCCCTCCTCGGCCGGGTCGATGGACGACGAGTACTTCACCAAGGACGACGGCGACCCCGCCACGAAGGTGCGCCTGGAGAGCGCGGCCCAGGTCAAGAAGGCGGTCGTGTGGTGGCCTCCGGCGTTCTCCGGCTCCGCCGACGCCGACACGCTGCGCGAGCAGATCGCCCAGGCGCTGCTGGGCAAGAAGACGGTGCAGCAGGCGCTGGACGAGTCGGTCAAGTACTCCAACGACCGGCTGGCCGCGCACGGATGACCGGCTCCGCCCAGAACGACGGGGGCAGCGCGCCGGCCACCCATCGGTGGCGCGTGACCCCGTGGCTGTTCCTGCTGCCCGCGCTGGCCGTCATCGTGGTCCTGGTCCTGGTGCCGTTCCTGAACACGCTGCGGCTGGCGTTCACGGACTCCACCCTGCTCAGGAGCGGGGAGTTCACCGGGCTGGACAACTTTCGGCGCATGTTCACCGATGAGCGCTTCACCACCGCGCTGCTGAACTCCACGCTCTACACGGTGTGCGTGGTGCCGCTCATGGTGGCGCTGCCGCTCGTGCTGGCCTCGCTGCTGAGCGGGGCCGGGCGGCTGATGGGGTTCTTCCGCACCACGATGTACCTGCCGGTGATCATGTCGCCGGTCATCGTCGGGCTGATCTGGACGAACATGCTCGACAAGCGCGGCCTGGTGAACGAGCTGCTCGGCACGCTCAAGGCGGTCACCGCGCCGGTCCCCTTCCTGACCGACCGGTGGCTGCTGCTGTTCAGCGCGATGTTCGTCACGGTGTGGATGGGCCTGGGCTACTACATGGTCATCTACCTGGCCGCGCTGGCGAACATCGACCCGAGCCTGTACGACGCGGCGGCCATGGACGGCGCGGGCCCGGTGCGTTCCTTCCTCAACGTCACCGTCCCGGGCGTGCGCTCCACGATGGGGCTCATCGGCGTGCTGTCCTCGGTGGCGGCCTTCCGGGTGTTCGGCGAGATCTATGTGCTCACCGACGGCACGGGCGGCGTGGGCGGCGGCGATCTCACGATGACCATGCTCATCCAGCGCGAGGGCACCGGCCTGCAGGCCCGCACCGGGTACGCGGGCGCGATCAGCCTGGTCATGTTCGTCATCCTCGGCGGGCTGCTGGTCGCGCAGCTCGTCCTGCAACGCAAGCAGAGGTCCTCCTGATGTCCGGTCCGTCCGCACGACGCCGCTTCTCGCCGGGCCTGGTCGTGCGCTACCTGATCCTCCTGCTGATGGCCGTGCTGCTGGCGGGCCCCCTGCTGTGGCAGGTCTCGCTGTCGCTCAAGGGCGCCGGCGACGCGCTCTACACCCGGCCGCCCGAATTGCTCCCCGGCCATCCCACGCTGGGGAACTTCGCGACGGTGCTCGATCGCGTCCCGGTGCCCCACTACCTGCTCAACTCCCTGGTCGTGGCCGCCATGGCGGTCGTCGGCAACGTCGTGGGCGCCACCTGCGCCGGGTACGCGCTGGGCAAGCTGCGCTTCCGCGGGCGCGGGGTGGCGGCCAGCATCTGCGTCGCGGCCCTGCTGGTCCCGGCCGAGACCGTGCTGATCTCCCAGTTCCTGCTGGTCAGGGCGGCCGGGCTGGCCAACACCCTGCTGGGCGTCGTCCTGCCGACGATCGTGGCCGCCCTGAACGTGCTGCTCATGCGCAACGCGTTCCGCAACCTGCCCGCCGAGTTCGAGGAGGCGGCGATCGTCGACGGCGCCAACGCCTGGCAGCGGTTCATCCGCGTCTCCGTCCCCCAGGTCAAGGGCGTCATCACGGTCGTGGCGATCTTCGCTTTCGTCGGCTCGTGGAACGACTTCCTGTGGCCCCTCATCGTCCTGTCCGACGAGGACAACTACACCCTCACCGTCGGCCTGAACCGCCTGCGCGGCACCTTCTACGACGATCCGCGCCTCATCGCGGCCGGCACGATCATCGCCCTGGTTCCCATCGTCACGTTCTTCGCCATCTTGCAGCGCTACTTCTTCCGCGGGCTCGAAGCGGGAGGCTTGAAAGGTTGAAATGCTGAGATTCGGGGTCAACTACACGCCTTCCCAGGACTGGTTCTACTCCTGGCTGGATCCGGACTGGGCGGCCACCCGGCGGGACATGGCGGCCCTGGCCGGGCTGGGCCTGGATCACGTACGCGTCATGCCGCTGTGGCCCGTGCTGCAGCCGAACCGGACGCTGATCCGCCGCCGCGCCCTCGACGACGTGCGCCGCGTCGTGGAGATCGCCGGCGAGGCCGGCCTGGACGCGAGCGTCGACGTCCTTCAGGGGCACCTGTCCGGGTTCGACTTCGTGCCGAGCTGGCTGACGGACTGGCACCGGCGCAGCATGTTCACCGACCCCGACGCGGTCGCCGCGCAGGCCCAGCTGGTGGAGGCGCTCGACGGGCACCTGCACGACCTGCCCAACTTCCTCGGCCTGACCCTGGGCAACGAGGTCAACCAGTTCACCTCCGCCCTGCACCCGAGCCCGATGCCGGCCACCGCGCGGCAGGTGACGGCCTGGCTGCGGGCGCTGCACGGCAAGGGCCCGCGCGACCCGCGCCACTTCCGGCTCAACGCCGAGTACGACGCCGTCTGGTACGCCGACGACCACCCCTTCACCCCCGCGCACTCCAGCCGGCACGGCCAGATGAGCGTGATCCACTCGTGGATCTTCAACGGCACGGCCCAGGGGTACGGGGCGATGTCGTACGAGAGCGTCACCCATGCCGCGTATCTCATCGAGCTGTCGCGCGCCTTCGCCCTCGACCCGGCGCGCCCGGTGTGGCTGCAGGAGGTCGGCGCGCCGCTCAACCACCTGGCGGAGGAGCAGGCGCCCGGCTTCTGCGAGGGGACCGTGCGGGAAGCGGCCGACAGCGACGCCCTGTGGGGCGTCACGTGGTGGTGCTCCCACGACGTGGAGCGCCGGCTGGCCGACTTCCCCGACCTGGAACACAGCCTCGGCCTGATCGGCGCGGACGGCGCGGTCAAGCCGATCGGCCGGCGCTTCGCCGAGCTGGCCGCGGAGCTGCGCGACCGGCCGCGCCCCGCCCCGCGCACCGAGGCCGTCGTCGTCCCCGTCGACGCCGACGACGTCCCCGTGTCCCGGGCGGAGCTCTCCCCCGGCGGCGGCGTCTTCGAGACGTGGATGGGCCGCGCCCGCGCCGGAGCCCGCCCCGCCCTGGTCACCTCAGCGACCGCGGGCGACCCGGCCGCGCTGCGCGCACGCGGCGTCGAACGGCTCGTCCACGCCGAGCCGACGGGCCGCACCTTCTACAGCTCGGTCAGCGACGAGGAGGTCCTCGACCGGATGGCCGCCCATGCCGAATCCTGAGGAAACGAGCCCTGAGAAAACGGGCGCTGAGGCGGTGGAGCGGCTGCTCGCCAAGCTGTCCCTGCGCGAGAAGGCCGGCCAGCTCAACCAGCGCCTCTACGGCTGGCAGGCCGTCGAGCGGGACCCTCGGGGCGGATTCCGGCTCACCGACCTCGCCCGCGCCGAGCTCGATCGGTGGGGCGGGCTCGGCGCCCTGTACGGGGTCTTCCGCGCCGACGCCTGGTCGGGCCGTACCTGGGCCGACGGCATCCGGCCGGAGGAACGCGCCGAGGTCGCCGCCCTCGTCCAGGACGAGGTGGCGCGGGCCGGCGGGCACGGCATCGGCGTGCTGCTGTCGGAGGAGGCCCCGCACGGGCACCAGGCGCTCGGCGGGACGCTGCTGCCCACCAACCTCGCGGTGGCCGCCGGGTGGGATCCGGAGCTGCTGGCCGAGGCCGCGGCCGCCGTCGCGGCCGAGCTCGCCGCGAGCGGGGTGCACCTGGCCCTGGTGTCCGCGCTCGACCTGCTGCGGGACCCGCGCTGGGGCCGGGCGGAGGAGTGCTTCGGAGAGGATCCGCTGCTGGCCGCCGAGCTCACCAGGGCGCTGGTGATCGGCATGCAGGGCGCCGATCGCGGCGCGGTGGGCCGGGGCGGGGTCGCGATCGTGCTCAAGCACCTGGCCGCCCAGGGTGAGGCGGTCGGCGGGCGCAACGGCCAGTCCGCCGTCATCGGCCCCCGCGACCTGCGTGAGCTGCACCTTCCGGCGGCCCGGGCCGCGGTGGAGGCCGGGGCGCTGGGGTTCATGGCGGCCTACAACGACATCGACGGGGTGCCGTGCTGCGCCAACCGCGGGCTGCTCACGGGCTTCCTGCGGGACGAATGCGGATTCGACGGGATCGTCATGGCCGACGGCCTGGCCGTGGACCGGCTGACCGCGATGACGGGTGACCCGGCGGACGCCGCCGTGGCCGCGATCGAGGCGGGGGTGGACCTGTCGCTCTGGGACGAGTCCTTCGCCCTGCTGGAGGAGGCCGCGATGGCGGATCCGCGGGTGGCCGAGCTGGTCGACGCCGCCTGCCGCCGGGTGCTCACCCTCAAGCACCGCGCCGGCCTGCTCGGTGACACCGCACCCGACGGCCCCGCGCGTGCGGTCGTCATGGGTACCCGCCGTACGCCCATGGACGGCGGCGCGCGTGCGGCCGCTCTGGGGGCTCGCCGGGAGGCGCTCGCCCTGGCCGGGCGCGCCGCCGACGGCCTGTCGCGGCGCCTGGCCCGGCAGTCCCTGGTCCTGCTCCACAACGCGGGCGGCCTTCTCCCCCTCGAACCCCGGTCGCCGGCCAAGGTCGTCCTCGCCGGCCCGAACGCCACCGACGTCACCGCCCTGCTGGGCGACTACGTGCCGCCCCTGCCGCCGGGGTCGGCCGCCGGCCTGGACCTCGCCCTGCGGCAGGCCCTGCCGGACGCCGAGGTGGTGTGCCCGCCCGGCATCCCCACCGCGGCCGACCTGAGCGGCGCCGACCTCGTGATCCTGGCGCTCGGCGGGACGAGCCACCGCTCGTACACCGAGGAGTTCGCCGCCAACGGGGCCATCGCCGGCCAGGCGGCCACGGCGACCGCCGGGGAAGGCGTCGACCTGGCCGGCCTCTCCCTGCCCGGCGACCAGGACGACCTGGTCGCCGCCGTACGGGCGCGGGCCCGCTGCCCCGTGGTGGCCGTCGTCGTCGCCGGCCGGCCGCATGTGCTCACCGGCGTCCTGGCGCACACCGACGCGCTGCTGTGGGCCGGTTACCCCGGCCCGCACGGAAGCCAGGCGATCGTCGACGCGCTGTTCGGCGCGTACGAGCCGGTCGGGCGCCTGCCGTTCACCGCGCCCGGCCATCCGGGCGCCGTGCCGGTCCGCTACAACGACCGGCACCCGGCCTGCGACGTCTACCGGGACGCGCCGGACCCGGTGCTCTTCCCGTTCGGCCACGGCCTGCGCTACCGGCCCGTGCACTTCGGCCACCTCACCGCCGAGGCCGGCGCGGACACGGTCCGGGTGAGCGTCGAGGTCACCAACCCCGGCGGCGGCCCGGCCGAGGTCGTCGTGCCGCTGTTCGGACACCGGACGGGAGGCGGGGTGCTGCCGCGCGTCCGCGAGCTGCTCGCCTTCCGCAGGGTGACCGTCCCGGCGGGCGACCGTGCCACCGTCGCCTGGGACCTGCCCGCCGCTCGCTGCTTCGCCGAAGGTGCGGCGGGGCGGGCGCGTACCGACCTTTACCTCGGGGACCTGCACGCAACCATCCGCCCGGCCGTCCGTCCCCCCGGACCGGCCGACCCCCTTCCCAACAGTGAGGAGTCGTGATGGCCCGATCACATCGCACCCGCAGAAGGGCGGTGACGCGCGCCGGCACCGCCGTCCTGGCGGCGATGCTCGCCGTAGCGCTGACCGCCACCGGCGCCGCGGCCAGCGACACGCTGCCCTGGACGGGCGAGAGCGCCGTCAGCGCGAACCAGCCCTACCAGCATGGCTACTCCACCACCGACCTGCTGCGCTGGAACCCCGCCGACGACGCCGGCGCCGAGTTGCTGCGCGCCAAGGTGCCGCTCCAGCAGCGCAACGCCGCCAACGCCGCCACGCAGCGCAACCCGGCGCTGCCCGCCGGCACCCAGCTGCTGACCCTGGCCGGCGACTACGGCAACGCCTTCTTCGAGAGCCACCACTACACCAACGAGTTCAGCCAGTACCTGTTCAACTACTGGCAGTACGCCGACTTCTACGGCTCCTGGCACGGCATGCCCACCCAGGGCGTCCCGGTGAACTACTACGACCCGACCGCCGACTGGCGGGAGAAGTGGTTCGAGTTCGGGATGCTCAACCTGCCCAACCCCGGATACACCAACGCCGCCCACGCGAACGGGGTGCGCTCGCTGGGCTGCATCTTCTTCTCCGACAACGACCGCGGCGACCAGACCTACTCCGAACTGCTGGCCCGCGACGCCGCCGGCGGGTTCCCGGTCGCCGCCAAGCTCATCCAGGTCGCGAAGTTCTACGGGTTCGACGGCTACTTCATCAACCAGGAGTCGCGGGTCGCCCCGGCCGACATCCCGGTGTACAAGCAGTTCCTGAAGCAGCTGCGCGACGGCGGCCTCTACGTGCAGTGGTACGACTCGATCGACAACACGACGGGCGCCATCTCGTACCAGAACGAGTTCAACGCGGTCAACGGCCCGTTCGTGCGTGACGCGCGGCTCGGCGACGTGTCCGACTCCATCTTCCTCAACTACTGGTGGAACCGGACCAAGCTCACCAACTCCAAGAGCTACGCCGCCGGGCTCGGCCTGGACTCGCGCAAGAGCGTCTTCGCCGGGGTCGAGGCCGGGCAGTACCAGTTCAACCAGCCGTACAACCTGGAGGACAACCTCGACGCCGGCGGCGCGCCGATGAACGCGATCGCCACGCTCGGGGCCGACTTCGTCTCCTCCGACTACGCGAACAAGACCGACGACGCTGCCCAGCGGGACGTCTTCGACCGGGAGCGCCGCTGGTGGACCGGCTCCTCGACGGGCGCCACCACCCCGGAGGGCACCTGGAAGGGCATCTCCAAGTACGTCGCCGAGCGCTCCGTCATCGGCGGCACCACGTTCGCGACCTCCTTCAACACCGGGCACGGCCTGTCCACCTGGACCAAGGGCCGGCTGTCCAACCCGAAGGAGTGGGGCAACATCAACCTCCAGGACCTCCCGGTGACCTGGCAGTGGTGGATCGACGCGGCCGGAACGCCGCTGCGCGCCGACTTCGACTACGGTCCCGCGTACACGCCGGCGAGCCGGTTCTCGTACCAGAAGCTCGGCGCCTACAACGGCGGCAGCTCCCTGGTGCTCAGCGGCACGCTCGACAGCGACAACACCGTACGGCTCTACAAGACGGACCTGCAGCTCGCCAAGGGCTCGACCCTCGACCTGACCTACAACAAGCCCTCGGCCAGTGACGACTCCGAGCTGCGGCTCGGCCTCGTCCTGGCCTCCGACCCCACCAAGGTGGTCCAGCTGCCGCTGACCGGCTCGGGCCAGCGCACCACGGGCTGGACCACGCGGTCGGTGGACCTGTCGGCGTACGCCGGTCAGCGCGTGGCCGCGCTCGGCCTGGTCGTGGCCGCCGGCGCCCGCCCCGTCCAGGGCTACCAGGTCAACCTCGGCGCGCTGGCCCTGCGTGACGGCAAGGATCACACCCCCGCTGCGCCGCAGGACCTGCGCATCACCCAGCTGCTCCCCGAGACCGGCGAGCTGTTCCTGTCCTGGAAGCGCGCCGACTACGACAAGGTGCGCCGTTACGACGTCTACCTGGGCGACACCTACCTCGGCGGGATCTACGACGACGTCTACTACGTCAAGCGCTTCACGGCCACCTCGGGGACGATCAGGTTGGTGGCGATCGGCCCGGACGGGTCCGAGAGCCCGGCGGCGACCACCTCGTTCGACCTGGCCACGGCACCGGGCAAGGTGACGGCGGCGGCGAAGCCGGACGGCACGCTGGCCGCGTCCTGGACCGCCCCGTCGAGCGGCCGGCCCGTCACGCTGAAGGTCCAGAGCCTCGACACCTCCCGCCCCTACAGCAAGGAGGTCGAGGTGCCCGCGACGAGCACCGGCACGACGCTGACCGGCGTGCCCGTCAACGGCGACGGCTACCTGCTCACCCTGCGGGCCGGACCGGGCACGGCGACCGCCGTACGCGGGAAGTTCGCCGACACCGAGATCACGCCCTACCCGGCGTCGGCGGTGAAGATCAGCGGGAACACCTTCACCTTCTCCCGGCCGGCCCTGCCGGACTGGCACACCCTGACCATCCTGGAGGATGGGCAGGCGAAGTCGTTCGCGACGACGTACGGGTCGGGCGCCAAGCCGTACATCGTCCGCGGCCGGACCACCCGGGCCGCCGAAACGGTGACCATGTCCGGGAGCGGGAGCAAGGTCGTCGCGGTCCTGGAGGACTACGCCGGCAACAAGGCCACGACGGTGCTGCGCGGCAACTGATCGCGGGGGCGCCGCGCCTCTCGCGGCGCCCCTCACCACAGCGCCTCTCGCTTCACCGAAGCGCGGACAGCAGCCGCGCACCATCTCGTCCAGGAGCCGCGCCGGTTCGACGGGGCGGCGATCCGGCACGATGTCCGTCATGACCTTGAGCACCATGACGGAGCCGCCGGCCGGCGTGTCGGCGGCCTTCGGGCTGGCCGGGCCCGTTCGCCCGCTCGCCGGTGGCCGGGGCCGGAGCTTCCGCGTCGGGAACGCGGTCGTGAAACCCGTGGACAGCGAGGAAGAGGCCGATTGGACCGCGCGGGTGTTCGCCGGCCTGTCCCCCACGGCCGGCTTCCGCGTCCCCCGACCGCTTCGTTCCCGTGACGGGGCCTATGTGGTCGAGGGGTGGACGGCGTCCGAGTTCCTGGAAGGCCAGGAGGGTCCTGCCGGAAGGTGGGGGCCGCTGATCGCCGCCGGGAGGGCGTTCCATCAGGAGCTGCGGCATGTCCCGCGCCCGGCCCTGCTCGACCGGCGCGACGATCCCTGGGCGTGCGCCGACCGCGTCGCCTGGGGCGAGGCGCCCGTGCCGCGGTCGGCCGACGCCGGCGAACTCCTGGGCAGGCTGGCCGAGCTCGCCGGTCCCGTGCGGGCTCCCAGCCGGCTCGTCCACGGCGATCTGACCGGGAACGTGCTCTTCCATCCTGGTCGGCCACCCGTCGTGATCGACTTCTCGCCGTACTGGCGGCCGGTCGGGTACGCCGAGGGCGTCGTGGTCGCGGACGGGCTGCTCTACCACCGGGCGGAACCGGCGCTCATCGAGGCCGTCCTGCCCGGCCGCGAGGGGCTTCACCTGCTGGTGCGCGCGCTCATCTTCCGGCTGGCCACGAGCGCCATCTCGGCGGGCCACGTTCCGGAGGAGGAGCTGGCCCGCTTCGCGAAGGTCACTCGCCTCGTGGAAGAACGCGCCTCCGGTCCTCGCGGGGCTGCCGGAAATTGAGCGGCATGGCCTGAACCGGGCGGGATAGTGTGGCCCGCGTGATTTTCCCCCGGCTCGGCACGTACCGATCACCCCAGGCAGGCCCCTTTCCCGCCGTGACCGATGCGCGCTGACACGCGGCCGGTGACGCGCTCGCTGTGGCGAGACCGCGACTTCCTGATCTTCTGGTCCTCCCAGACGCTGTCCGTGGCGGGCGACTCGTTCGCGCTCATCGCGGTGCCCCTCCTCGTCCTGAACGTCACCGGCTCCGTCGCCCAGATGGGCCTGCTCACCGGCGTGTCGGGGGTGGCGTCGGTGGCGGCCGGGGTGTTCGCGGGGGTGCTCGCCGACCGGTTCGACCGGCGCAGGCTGCTCATCGCCTGTGACGTCATCCGGCTCTTCCTGTATGTGGCGATCCCGGTGGCCTGGATGTTCGGCCAGTACGTCTGGCTCCTGTACGCGGTGCTGCCGCTGGCGGCGGCCGTGGGCATGGTCTTCCAGGTCACGTACGTGGCGGCGGTCCGCGGCCTGGCCGGCGAGCAGCGCGTCACCGAGGCCAACGGCATGCTGTACGCCACGGCCGCCGCGGCGGGCATCCTCGGCCCCACCCTGGCCGGCGTGGTGAGCGGCCACCTGGGCCCGACCGCCGCGATCGCCATCAACGCCGCCAGCTTCGGGCTGTCCGCGCTCGGCGTCCTGCTGACCCGCGCCTCGCGGTACACCGTCGAGGCCGTCGAGCCGGCGGAGCCCATGCCCGGCCGGCGGCCGTGGCGGGAGCTGCTGGCCGGGGCGGAGTTCCTGTTCCGGCACCCGGTGCTGCGCACCCTGACCATCCTGCTGTCGTTCTTCATCTTCCTGACGCTCGGGCTGACGGACATCGTCATCTACCGGCTCAAGCACGACCTCGGCCAGCCGGACTCCGTGGTGGGCGTCGTGCTGGGGGTCGCGGCGGTCGGCACGATGGCCGGTTCGGCGCTGGTGGCGCGGATGCGGCGGATGCTCGGGTTCGGGCCGTTGTGGATCGGGGCGCAGGTCGTGTCGGGGCTCTCCATCCTCAGCCTCGGGCTCGCCGGCTCCGTGTGGGGCGTGGCCGCCATCATGGCCCTCTACCTGGCATGCGTGAGCCTGGCCGGCATCAACTCCATGTCGCTGCGGCAGCAGGTGACGCCCGCCCACCTGCTGGGCCGGGTGACGTCGGCGTTCTGGACCATCCACTTCTCGCTCGGGCCGGTGGGCGCGGCCGCCCTCGGCTGGGGGGCCGCGCGTTACGGCGCGACGACGGTGTTCGTCGTCGCCGGGGCGTCGTGCCTGCTGCTGGCGCTGATCGCGCTGGCCACGCCCGTACGGCAGCGCCACCCCGAGAAGACCTGAGCCCGGCACCCGGGCTCGGACGGCCGGGCGCGCTCCTGCCGGAGGCCGCCTAAGATCGCGCCCATGACGAAGGACGACACCGCCGGCATCGCCGGGTGGCTGTGGCACGAGGTGGATCCCGGCGACTGGTCCGGTGCGGCGCTGGGGCCGGCAGCCGAGGGGCGTGGCCGGTTGGTCCCGGTGGCGGAGCACGAGCGGCGGTACGCGGGCGACCGGGAATATCGCGGCCTCACCGTCCCCCTTTCCCTGGAAGGCGAGCCGGCCGCCGCTTTCCGGCGGCACGCCGAGGCGGTGGAGGCCGCGCTCGGCCCGGCCGACAGCGTCGGGAGCCACGGCCCGATCGGCCCCTGGTACGAGGCGTCGCCGGACTGGGGAGCCCCTTTCCTGCGCTGGCGGCGGCCGGGCGCCCGATCGCTCGAATTACGTGCCACCGTGACCGGCGCGGAGCTCTCCCTGCAGCCGACGGAGCCCTATGAGGAGTGGCGGCACGCCACGTTCGAGTGGGGAGAGCCGTCGCAGATGCCGGGTGGTTTCGTCATCGAATATCTGAGCGCCGCCAATGAGGGGCTCAGCACGCCGGGTGGATGGCGGGTGGCCCGGTGGGCGGCGCTGCCGCCTCTGCTGGGGGCGCTCCTCCGGACGCTGCCCGCCGAGACGAGCGCGACCGGCAGGAACGTGGGCGTCACCCTGTTCGGCGGGAACCGCTCCGTCCTCGCCATCCGCTCCGGCGAGCGGCTCACCGTCAAGGGCTGGTTCAAGCACTTCTCGCCGGACACGGATCAGGGCTGGTCGCAGCAGGTCGAGCGGACCGTACGCTCGTGGACGCTCGACGCGGGCGGCCCCGGCGACGTGGACGGCGATCGGCTGGCGCGGCACCTCGTCGAGGTTCTCAAGGCGGAGAAGGTGTCCTCCATGGCGAAGCTGCGAAAGCACGTCCACGGCCCGGAGAACGCCCACACGGTGCTCCTCGGCCTGGGCCTCTGACCCGGCACGCGGTGACGCGGGCGCGGTGGGGCCGCGCCGTCCTCGCCCTCCCACCCCCGCCTCCACCTGGCGGGCGGCCCGTCCCCGCCGAAGAGGATTGATCGTGCGGGTCCCGCAGCGCCTCGCCGGCGCCATGGTCCCGGACCGGGCCGTCACCGACCCGCTCGTGAGCGTTGATCGGCGACCGTCCTCAGGGAAACGGTGAAGAAACAACCGCTGCTCTACTACTGACCCGCATGACGTACCGAACTTCACTGACGGCGCTGGCACTGGCGCTGGCGGCGCTGGCGGCGCATCCTTCCACGGCGGGCGCCACCGTTGAGGCCGGCCCGAGCTCGTCGTCCGTCCAGTGGAAATCCTGCCCGGCCTACTCCGATGAGGTGATCCGGAGCCTGCGCGTGACGGAGGGGCAGATTCCGGCCTTCCGCGACCTGATGAAGCGCCTGCAGTGCGGGACGGTCAGCGTCCCGCTGAACCATCGCGACCCCGGCGGGCGGAAGATCGACATCGCCGTGACCCGGCTGGCCGCCACGGACAAGGCCCACCGGCTCGGCGCCACCGCCGTCCTGCCAGGAGGGCCGGGCAACAGCGGATACCTGGACCCGGTCCTGCGGATCGTGCTCAGGAACGAGGAGATGGCCAAGCTCAACGAGCGATACGACATCATCGGCTTCGACCCGCGCGGGGTGGGATACAGCACCAAGGTCGCCTGCCCTCTCTCGCTCGGTGGCCCGCAGGAGCCGGGCACGCTGACCGAGGAGGCGGCCAGGCGGATATACGACGGCCAGGTCGCCTCCAACCAGAAGTGCGGCCGCTCCGACCCCGCCTTCCTCGGACAGCTCACCACCGCCAACGTGGCCAAGGACCTGGACCTGGTGCGGACCGCCATGGGTGAGCGCACGCTCAACCTGCTCGGCTTCTCCTGGGGCACCTATCTGGGCATGGTGTACCGCAGCCAGTTCCCCGAGCACACCGGACGGGCCTTCCTGGACAGCGTGGCGCCACCGTGGACCCGCCTTGACGATCATCTCAAGGACAGCGCGGAGGCCGCCGAGCGCGACTTCGGGCGCATGGCCGCCTGGCTGGCCCGCCGCGATGCGACCTACGGTCTCGGCGCCACCGCCCGGCAGGTGCGCCAGGAGGTGACCAAGCTGGTCCGCGCGTACGACCAGAGCCCCAAGATCTACACCGACGTGCAGCGGCCCATCGACGGCGCGGCCGTCGCCGACCTGGCCAAGCGCAACTCGACCGAGTGGGTGAGCGCGGGCAAGGCGCTGGCCGAACTGCGGACGGCGACGGGCACCACCGCCCCGCCCACCGTCAAGGAACTGCTCGGCGCCCCGATGATGGGGACGCCCGTTCCCGGCGCGCCCGAAACCCTGAACATGACCATGAACTTGGCCGTCACGTGCAACGAGGACAGCAGCCGGGCCGACTTCGACGCCGCCTGGCGCGCCTACCAGCAGCTCGTGAAGCGCCATCGGGCGACCGGCCGGTCCTGGGGACTGGGCGGATGGTGTCAGGGCTGGCCGCTTCCGGCACAGCAGATCACGTTGAAGCGGGGCAGCGGGTCACTGGTGCTGGCGGGGCACCTGTACGAGTTCATGTCCGTCTACGACTGGACGCTGCAGACGCGGCGCGCCGTCGGCGGCACCGTCTACACGGTCGCCGACGACGTGCACGTTTCGACCACCCGGGTGCCCAAGTGCGCCGCCGACGTGGTGCGGTACTTCGAGACGGGCCGGATCGGCAAAGGTTGCGAGGGCAGCCCGATCCCGAACTGACCACCGGTTGCCGGGCCCGGCGACCCACCACGGGTCGCCGGGCCCGATGCCGTGGCGGCGACCGTGCGCCCGAGCCCCCGTCGGCGCCGGATCGGCGGCCCTCCTCGGCCACCACGCGATGTTAGTTATTCCCATCTATCGCGAATGTGGCGGCCCGTAAGGCATACTGATTCCGCCCGACCATGATCATTAGCTGCGTAAAGGGCCGTCTTGGGCATTGTCGGACCCGCGCCGGAAGCGCAGGAAAGGAAATACATGTCCGATCGGGGAATCAATCGGCGTAAATTCTTGGCCTCGGCGGCGACAGCCGGCGGGGTGAGTCTGGGGCTTTCGCTCGTCCCGTCCTCGGCCCGGGCAGAATCCTCGACCGCCGGCCGCACCCGCCGTGGCGCGGCCACCTGGGAGAACCTCGTCGAGAAATCCTCCTTCGACAGTCAGGAGGCTTTCGGCGAGGCGTGGAATCATCTCTACCCCTGGGAGGACGGCGACACCCACAATGGCGCCGCCCAGATGGACGCCGGCCAGATCTCCCTCGATCAGGGCGTGCTGACCCTCAAGGCGACCCGGCTGTCCGCGTCGCCCGGGCTCAGCCTGCACAGTCCGTTCGCCCCCCTGTGGTACCGCTCCGGAGCCATCCACGCCAAGAGGCAGATCATCGTCAACGACGACTACCCCGAATACGACATCGAAGGCGAGTTCCAGACGCAGACCGGACCCGGTGTCTGGCCGGCTTTCTGGACCACCGGAATGGAGCCGAACTGGCCGCCGGAGAGCGACATCCTGGAATACGTCGGCGTCAACGACCAGGGCGATTCCGTCAACTTCTTCAATACCTGGTACCAGCCGAATAGCGGAGACGCGACCTACCACCGTTCCGAAGTCCCCGTCGACGACCCCAACGCCAGGTTTTATCGATATCGGGTCTGGATGTACAAGAGCGGAAACGACGTGAAGCTCGACTACTATTTCGACGGGGATTATGTGGACACCCACACGGTGCCCGGCTGGGTCGATGTCCCGCAGACGCTCATCATCAATCTTCAGATGGGCGCCTATGCCTCCAATATCGAGGAGGGCGATGCCGGCTGGGCCGACCAGCGGCCCGGTCCTGACGGCGACACCTATTTCCGCGCTCGAAACGTGTGGTTCGGCCGTACGGTCGCCGGGTGACGACCGGTGGCGCGAGCAGGCAGCCCCGGACGGCGATGACCGTAGCCCGTTCTCACCCTTCGCCCTGGGCCCGTACCAGGACGTCCCCGGCCTCCGTCCGGTAGTACAGCACGGATCGCCCGGCTCGGCGGCGGCGCACCAGGTGGGCGTCGAGGAGCACGCTCAGGTGGCGGCCCACCGACCCCAGGCCCTGCCCGGTCAGCGCCACGAGCTGGGTGGTGCTCTTCGGCGTGCCGAGGAGGACGAGGACCCCGGCCCGCGCGGTGCCGAGCAGCCTGCCCAGCGACTCGGGCACCGGCGGCCGGTCCGGTTCGGCCAGCACGCCCGAGCACGGGTAGATCACGGCGTACGTGTGGGGCTCGTCCCAGGCGACCCAGGCGTGGCCGGGGGTGACGGGGACGAACAGCAGCCGCGCCCCGGAGATCTCCCGCGGCGGGTAGTTGCGGGCGTTGATCTGCAGGCGGCCGTCGCCCAGCCAGCGAAGCCCGGGGCGCAGGTCCTCAAGGGCCGCGGCCCAGCCGCTGTGGCCGAGCTGGGACGTACGGGAGACGATGTCGGCCTCGATGATGCGGCGGCGGCGCGGCCAGTGGGGCAGCACCGTCCGGGTCCATACCCATTCGAGCAGGTCGGCCATGCGTTCGGGGAGATCGGAGCGGTCGAGCTCGGCGGGCAGCGAGCCGCGCGTGGAGACGGCCACATCCGCGCGGGCGACCTCCGGCGGCGTCCGCCGGAGGCGGTCCAGTTCCTCGGCGAAGGTGCGCCGATCCCCGCTGGGCGGGGGCGTGCAGAAGTCGGCGAGCCACTCCTGTCCCAGCGCGGCCCGCACGAGCGACGCCGTGATGGGGTCGAGCCGCTCGCGGTAGGCGGGCACGTGGGCGGCTAGCCACTCTTTCCCGGCTGGATGCGCCGCCGTTCCTGCCGCCAGGGTCAACAGGCTCGCGATGGCCTCGGCCAGCGGCGAGACCACGAACCTGCTGCCGGCCAGCGTGTCGGTGTTGAGCTGCCACCACCCCATGGTTTCGCCTCCCGGCGAAACTTTAACGCTCAGGCAGGCGTGGCCTTGAAGCTCTCGGCATGCGAACCTACGGACAGCTTCTCCGGACGCCCGAGTTCACGCCCCTCTTCGCGGCGTCGTCGGCGCACGTGGCGGCCTCGACGGTGAGCGGCCTGGCGTTGGGCGTGCTCGTGTACGGGGCGACGCGTTCGCCGCTGCTGGCCGCGCTGAGCATGTTCGGCCCCTCCCTGGCGCAGGTGATCGGGGCGACGGCGTTGCTGTCGGCCGCCGACCGGCTGCCACCCCGGGCCGCGCTGACGGGCATCGCCGTGGTCTTCGGCCTGGGCACGGCGGTGCTGGCCGCGCCGGGGCTGCCGGTGTGGGGGGTCTTCGCGGTCGTGCTGGGGCTCGGGCTGGTCTCCTCGCTGGGCGGCGGGGTGCGGTGGGGGCTGCTCAACGAGCTCCTGCCGCGCAGCGGCTACCTGCTGGGCCGGTCGGTGATGAACATGAGCGTGGGGATCCTGCAGATCTGCGGGTTCGCGGCCGGAGGCGTGCTGGTGGCCGCGCTCTCCGCGCGCGGAGCCCTGCTCGTCAGCGCCGCGCTCTACCTGACCGAGGCGGCCGTCACCCGGTACGGGCTCGGCGACCGCCCCGCGCGGGTCACCGGGCGGCCGTCGGTCGCCGAGACCTGGCGGACGAACGCCCGGCTGTGGTCCTCGATCCCCCGCCGCTACGTGTACCTCGCGCTGTGGGTGCCCAACGGGCTGATCGTCGGCAGCGAGTCGCTCTTCGTCTCCTACGCGCCGGAGCGCGCGGGGTTGCTGTTCGCCGTCGCGGCGGCGGGCATGCTGGCGGGGGACGTGCTGGTGGGCCGGTTCGTCCCGGCCGGGTGGCGGGGACGCCTGGGTGCCCCGTTGCGCCTGCTGCTGGCCGTACCGTATCTGGTCTTCGCGCTGAAGCCGGGGATGCCCGTGGCGGCGGCGGCCGTGGCGCTGGCTTCGGTCGGGTACGCGGCGAGCCTGCTGCTGCAGGAGCGTCTGATGGCGCTGACGCCGGAGGAGATGAGCGGGCACGCCCTCGGGCTGCACTCCTCGGGCATGCTCACCATGCAGGGCGTGGGCGCCGCGCTCGCGGGGGTGGTCGCGCAGGTCACATCGGTGACGACGGCCATGGCGATGATGGCGGCGCTGTCCGTGGCGGTCACGTTGGCCCTCGCGGGCGGGTTGCGGTCTTGACCACCACGCGGGCGGCGGGGCGGACCGCCGGATATGTACGTACGTACATTTGATGTGTACGCTTGTACGTATGATGTCCGACTTTGACGGCCGTTCGATGCGCGAACGGATGCTCGCCGGTGACCTCTACATCGCCGACGACCCGGAGCTGGCCGAGCACAACCTGCGGGCCATGGACCTGATGGACGCCTACAACGCGACCTCGGCCCGTGACCCGCGGGAGCGGCGGCGACTCCTGACAGAGCTGCTAGGTGCGATCGGCGAGGGCACGGAGATCCGGCCGCCGCTGCGGGTCGACTACGGCAGCCACCTCCGCATCGGCGCCCGTACGTTCGCCAACTTCGGTCTCGTCGCCCTGGACGTCGCGCCGATCACCATCGGCGACGACGTGCAGATCGGGTCCTACGTGCAGCTCATGACGCCGACGCACCCGGTCGACCCCGAGCCCCGCCGGGCGAAGTGGGAGGCGGCCAGGCCGATCGTCATCGGCGACAACGTGTGGCTGGGCAGCGGGGCGATCGTCCTGGGCGGTGTCACGATCGGGGAGAACACGGTGGTCGGCGCCGGCGCGGTGGTCACCCGGGATCTCCCGCCGAACGTCGTCGCGGTGGGCAATCCCGCCCGCGTGATCCGCACGATCGAGCCCGGCACGACATGAGCAACCCCCCGCGGCGGCCTCGCCGGCACGACCCCGGGCGGCGGGACCGGCTGATCGACGCCGCGCTCACCGTCATCGCCGAGCGCGGCGTCGCCGGGACGACGCACCGGGAGATCGCCCGCGTCGCGGACGTGCCGCTGGGCTCGATGACCTACCACTTCACGTCCCTGGAGGAGGTGCTCGCCGAGGCGTTCACCCGGCACGCCGACTCGGTGGCCCGCGTCTTCGACGAGCGGCTGAGCGCCGCCCCGGATCCCGGCGCGGCGGTCGAGGCCGTCATCACGCTGGTGTCGGACGACCTGCTCGGCTCGCGGCACGACCTCGTCCTCTCCGTGGAGCTGTACGTGGCCGCGGCGCGCAACCCGGCCCTGCGGGCCGTCACCCAGGCCTGGATGGCGCGCAGCCGCCGGGCGCTGGAACGCCACTTCGACGCCACCACCGCCCGGGAGCTCGACGCGCTCATCGAAGGCCTCGTGCTGCACAGCGCCCTGTCGACCGACCCGATGACGCCTGAGCAGATCCGCCACGCCATCCACCGCTTCCTGCGCTGATCCCCTCCTCTGCGCCTACGCGATCGGAGAGCCGATGCCCGCTGTCCCCCTCACCGCGCCCACGCGCCAGGCCCGCCGGGCCCGCGCCGCCGTCGCCGCGCTGTTTCTCACCAACGGCGCCGTGTTCTTCAACATCGTCCCGCGATACCCGCAGATCAAGGCCGACCTCGATCTGAGCAACGCCGTCTTCGGAACCGCGCTGGCCGCGGCCCCGATCGGCGCGCTGCTGGCAGGACTGCTCGCCGGCGCCGCCATCCGCAGGTTCCGCTCCGCGCGCGTGGCGTCGTTCGGGATCGTCGTGACCACTGTCGTGACGCTGTTCGTCCCCTTCGCACCGAACTGGATCGCCTTCGGCGGCGCCCTGTTCGTCGTGGGCGCCCTCGACGCGATCGTCGACGTCGCGCAGAACGCGCACGGCCTGCGGGTGCAACGCCTCTACGGGCGGTCCATCGTCAATTCGCTGCACGGCGTGTGGAGCGTCGGCGCGGTCCTGGGCGGCTTGATGGGCTCGGCCGCCGCCGGCCTCGACCTCCCCCTCGCACTCCACCTGAGCATCTCCGCGGCGCTGTTCAGCGTCGTCGCCCTCGTCGCCTACCGGTTCCTGCTCCCCGGCCCGGAAGACGCCGAACGCCCCGCCGACGGCGCACCGGCCCAGCGGGGTGAGCGGCGCTCGTTCACGGGCTCCGCCGTGCGGATGCTGGCCGCGCTCGGCGTGCTGGCCGCGTGCGGCGCCCTCGTCGAGGACGCCGGCGCGTCCTGGGGCGCCCTCTATCTCAGCGGCGACCTGCGGGCCGACGCCGCCAGCGCCGGTCTCGCCGTCGTGGCCCTCCAGGTCGCCATGACCGTCGGCCGCCTCACCGGCGACCGCGTCGTGGACCGCTTCGGTCAGCGCACCGTCGCACGCGCCGGAGGGGCGCTGGCCGCGGTAGGCATGGGCGCGGCCCTCGCCGTACCGTCGGTCCCGGCCGCGCTGGCCGGCTTCGCCCTCGCCGGGCTCGGCGTGGCCACCCTCGTCCCGGCCGCCATGCACACCGCCGACGAACTGCCCGGACTGCCCGACGGGGCCGGACTGACCATCGTCAGCTGGCTGCTGCGCGGAGGGTTCCTGCTGTCCCCGCCCCTCGTCGGGTTCGTCGCCGACCTCAGCAGCCTGCGCGTCGGCCTGCTCTCCGTCGTCCTGGCCGGCGCCGTCACGGTCGTCCTCGCCCGCGTCCTGGTGAACCGCACCCCTGAGCCACCGGGGCCGTAGGCGTAGGGTGGCGGGCATGTCCTTGTCGAGCTACGACCGGATGCCGGCCGAGATCATCGGGCAGACCGAGCTGCTGAGATCGCTGATCAAGAACGCGGACATGAAGACCCCCGTCCCCACCTGTCCCGGATGGTGTCTGGGGCAGCTGGCGCGGCATGTCGGCGGGGTTCATCGCTGGATCGAGACGGTCGCGGCCACCCGGGCCGTGGAGCCGGTGTCCGACGAGCTGGTCAACGACCTCGACGGCTACACGGACGAGGTGGCGGGCGAGCTCGACCCCTGGCTGGGGGAGGGCGCGGAGCGGCTGGTGGAGGCGTTGCGCGGGACCGAGGGGCCGCTGTGGACGCCGCAGGGGCTGGACACGCCGGCGTTCTGGGCCCGGCGGGCGCTGTACGAGACCGTGCTGCACCGGGCCGACGCCGCGCTCGCCCTGGGGGCCGGCTTCCAGGTCGACGACGAGGTGGCCGCCGAAGGGCTGGAGGAGTGGCTGGGGTTCAGCTGCGTGCCGGAGGCGTACGAGGGGCACGGGCTCCTCGGCCCGGGGCGGGGCCTGAGCTTCAACGACGAGTGGCTGGTCGATCTCGGCGGGGACGCGCCCGTGTGGAGGCGTGGGCAGGGGGACGCCTCCGTGACGGTCCGCGGGCCGGTGAGCGAGCTCCTCCTGTTCGTCTACCGGCGTCCCGCGCCGAACATCGTGGTTTCCGGGGATTCTGCGCTGCTTGAGCTGTGGCTGGAGCGGTCCGGGTTCTGGCTGGAGGCGGAGGACGACCACTGAGCCCGGGCCGCCTTAATGCCTGCCCATCCTCCAGTAGCCGCAGAACATGATGTGCTCCTTGGGCACCCCATAGGCGACCCAGTGCCGGCGCAGCCCGGTGGGCAGGGCGGACTCGCCGACGACCCAGCCGTAGAAGGGGCCGGACGGGAGGGCGAGGTCGGTGGCCGTACGCAGGGCCAGGGCGCCGGGGGCGGCGCCGGAGTCGCGGACGAGCCAGTCGACCGTGACGCCGTCCGGAGCGGGCAGGTCCTGGCGGTCGTCCTTGTCGGGCAGCTCGATGAGGGCGTGGCCGCGCGCGTCCGCCGGCAGGGAGCGCAGGATGCCGGCGACGGCCGGCAGGCCGCTCTCGTCGGTGACCAGCCGGACCTCGCCGAGAGCCGGGCCGGGGTTGAACCCGACGCCCTCGTCGAGCAGCGCGACGGGGTCGCCGGGCGCGCAGGTCTGCGCCCAGGTGGCGGCGGGTCCCGCGGTGCCGTCCTCGGGTGAGCCGTGCAGGACGAAGTCGACGTCGAGTTCGAGCTGCTCGGGCCGGAAGGCGCGTACGGAGTAGTTGCGCAGCACGGGCCGGTGCGTCTTGGAGACGGTCAGGAGCTTCATGTACGACATGGCGGTGAGGCGGGCCGGCACCCGGCTCAGCGAGTCGTCACCGACCGGGAGGAACAGCCGGAACCACTGGTCGAAGCCCATGGGGGTGAAGCGGCGCAGCTCCTCGCCGCCGACAGTGACCCGGGCGAAGTGCCGGGAGATCCGCTCCTGGCGCACGACGCGGAGGGTGAGCAACTCCGCCCCGGCCGGCTTGATCGCCGTCTTCGACATGTTCTGTCTGGCCATGGCGGCTCCTTTCGCGAGGGATCACCAGCGTAGCGAAGTTAGGTATGCCTTGCCTAACTATCTGGATGGAGGCGCCCCATGACAAGGGGCTTGGATGACCGCCTCCGACCCCGCCCGCGCGGACGCCGCCCTGCGACGGGTCCTCGAACTGGCCGATTCCCTCAGGCGGCCGGGCCGTCCCCGATGACCGGGGCGGTGCGCGCAGGGCTGCCGGCCGCCCGTCCAGCCGTCCCGCAGCCCGGCGCGCGCCGCTCGTGCCACGCCGTCCGCGACCGAGACCGTCTACTCGGGGGAATCCGCGCCGGACAGCTCAAGTGCGGCGTCGAGCAGGCTGCGGGTGTACTCATGCCGCGGCGCCCCCAGCACGTCCGTGGCCTGCCCTTCCTCCACCACCACGCCCTGGCGCATGACGGCGATCCGGTCGGCGATCTGGTGCACCACGCCGAGGTCGTGGGAGATGAAGAGCATCGCCAGATGGTGCCGCTCGCGCAGGTCGACCAGCAGCCGGAGGATCTGCGCCTGGACCGACACGTCCAGGGCGGACACCGCTTCGTCGCACACCAGCAGCCGGGGCCGGACGGCGAGCGCGCGGGCGATGCTGACCCGTTGGCACTGCCCGCCGGACAGCTCGGCCGCCCGGTGCCGGGCGACGCTCGCGTCGAGGCCGACGTCGTCCAGCAGGCGGTGCAGCGCCGCGGTGCGGTCGCCGGGCGGGGCCGAGCTCGGATGGGTGCGCCAGGCCTCGTCGATGATCGCGGCGACGGTCATGCGCGGACTGAGCGAGGACCGCGGGTCCTGGAACACCATCTGCGCGGCACGTTGCTGCGCCGTCGTGCGCCGCCCGACCAGCCCCAGGGGCACGCCGTCGAGCAGGACGGCGCCGGAGTCGGGCCGGACGAGGCCGACTATCGCGCGGGCCACCGTGGTCTTGCCCGACCCCGACTCCCCCACCACCCCCACGATCTCGTCGGGGGCCACCGTGAGGCTCACGCCGTCGACCGCGACGAACTCCCCGGAGCGGCGGGCGGCGCGCGACCGGAACCACGGGCCCCGCCGGCCGAAGCTGACCCGCAGGTCACGCACCTCGAGCAGATCGACGCTCATCGCTGCAGCAGCTCCTCGGCGAAGTGGCACGCGGCCCACCGGCCGGGCGCGACGGCTCTGGTCTCCGGCTCCTCGGTGCGGCACCGCTCGCGGGCCAGCGGGCAGCGCGGGTGGAACGCGCACCCCGGCGGGCGGCTCGCCGGGGTGGCCGGCGTGCCCGGCATCGGGTGCGCCAGCGCGGTCCGGGTCCGCACCGCGGGCACGCTGTCGACCAGCGCGCGGGTGTACGGGTGAGCCGGGCCGGCCAGCACCTCCGCGGTGGGGCCGCGCTCGGCGACCCGGCCGGCGTACATGACGACGACCTGGTGCGCGACGTGCGCCACGACCCGCAGGTCGTGGCTGACGAGGAGCATCGCCAGCCCCTCGTCCTGCTGGATGGAGCGCAGCAGGCGCAGGATGCGCGCCTGCACGGTCACGTCGAGCGCGGTGGTGGGCTCGTCGGCGAGCAGCAGCGCCGGGCTGCCCGCCAGGGCGAGGGCGATCATGGCCCGTTGCCGCATCCCGCCGGAGAACTCGTGGGGGTAGCCGCGCATCCTTCTGGCCGGCTCGGGGATCCCCGCCCGCTCCAGCAGTTCGAGCACCCGCCGGCGCACCTCCTCGCGGGGGCGGCCGGCGCGGCGGAGTATCTCGCCCACCTGGCGGGCGATCGTCTGGGTGGGGTTGAGTGCGGCCAGCGGGTCCTGGAAGATCATCGCGATCTCGTGGCCCCGCAGCCGGCGCCGGCGGGCGGGGCTCGCCCGGAGCAGGTCCTCACCCCGCCAGCGCAGCTCCCCGCCGGTCGCCGCGCCGTCCGGGAGCAGGCCGATGACGGCGTTCGCGGTCATCGTCTTGCCGCTGCCCGATTCGCCGATGAGCCCGACCGTCGTCGCCGGCGGGATGTCGAAGGTCACCCGGTCGACGACGCGGACCGAGCCGCCGGCGGCGGGCAGGTCGACGACCAGCCCGTCCACCTTGAGCAGCTCGTCCACCTCGATCAATGCCTCGACAGGGGTCCGCGCGTGGCTCATGAGCTGCTGACCCGCACGCCGGCGAAGTCGGGCAGCCCGTTCGGGTCCGGTGCGACGCCGGTGACGCGGTGGTTCCAGGCGTAGGCGTACTTGACCGCCATCGGGAACATGCCGACCGCGTCCTGCCAGATGATCTTGCCGGCTTCGCCGTACAGCTTGACCCGCTCGTCGGCGTTCGAGCTCGCCCCGGCGGCGGCGAGCAGCTTGTCGAGCTCGGGGTTGCAGTAGCCGTTGCGCTTGGCCGCGCACGGATACAGCCGGCCGAGGGTGTTCGCCGCGTCGAACGTGGGGTTCGACAGCTGCTGGAAGTTGACGTCCCAATTCAGGGCGAGCAGGTCCTTGGTGAACACCGCCTGCTCCTTCTCCAGCAGGTCCACCTGGACGCCGATCTTCTGCAGGTCGGAGACGATCGCCTGGTTGAACGGCCGGAACTCGGCGTTGGCGAACTGCAGGCGCAGCTTGCCGGAGAAGTCGAAACCGGCGTCTTTCAGCGCGGCCTTGGCCGCGTCCGGGTCGTAGCGCACGGGCTCCTGGGGGACGTAGCCGAGGGTGACGGGCGAGACCGGGGCGTCGGCCAGGGTGCCCGTCTGCGGATACAGCCGCTTGATGATGGTCGCGAAGTCGACCGCCTGCCACAGGGCCCGTCGCACCTTGGCGTCCTTCAGCGCGGGCGTGGAGGAGTTGAACCACATGGTGAACACCGCGGTGCTCGGCACCGTCTCGACCTTGAGGCTGGAGTCGCGCTGCAGCTCCGTGAGCTGGTCGTCGGGGATGCCCCAGGCGAGGTCCACCTCGCCGGTCCGCAGCGCGGTCAGCCGGGCCGCGAGCTCGGGCATCTTGCGGATGGTCACCCGCTTGACCTGGGGCGCGCCGCCGTAGTGGTCGGGGTTGGGCACCAGCACGAGCGTCCCCGACGGGTCGAACTTCTCCACCTTGAACGGCCCCGATCCGACCGGGTTCTGGAAGAATGCCGGATTCTCGCCCGTCAGGCTGCCGGGCAGCACGTAGAAGATGGCGAGCTTGTACGGGACCGCCGCGTCCGGTTTCGGCGCCTTCAGCACCACCTCGGTGGGCGACGAGGCGGTCATCGTGTAACCGACGAAGTTGGCCGCGTTCGTGCTCTTGAGATCCATCATCCGCTTGAACGAGGCCACGACGTCGTCCGCCGTGACAGGCTTGCCGTCGCTGAACTTCACGCCCTGGCGCAGCGTGAACGTCCACTGCGAGGCGGAGCTGTCCGGCTTCCACGAGGTGGCGAGGTCGCCCTCCAGGGTGCCGTCCGCGCGTGGCCGCAACAGCCGGCTGAAGATCGCCTTGGACGCCAGCTGGGTGCCGGTGGCGCTGCCGCCTGTGGGACTGGCCGGGTCGAGGCTCTCGATCGCGTAGGTGCCGGCGACGGTGATCTCGCCGCCACCGCCGTCGCCCGTGCCGCCGCCACCGCTTGCGGCGCTGCAGCCGCTGAGCACGAGGGCCGCGGCCGCGATGAGGGCCAGTGCCGCGAGCCGCGGCCTACGTGAGGCAAGGGGTCTGGTCATGGACTTCCCGCCTTCCGGGGATGGTTCTTCGGGGGGTGCTCGTGATGGAAGGGGATTTCCGCCGGCCGGACGACGGGCGATGCCTCACCTGAGGTGTCCGCGTCCGTATCGGGCGGTGAGCTGGTCGCCGAGGATCCCGATGTTGATGATCAGCAGCGACAGTGCGACGCCGGGCAGAGCCGAGATCCACCAGGCGGTTTCGAGATACTGCTTTCCGTTGGCGATGGTCTGGCCCCAGGACACCGCCGAGTTGGGCAGGCCGATGCCGAGGAAGCTGAGCCCGGCTTCGGCCAGCACGACGAGAGCGAACTCCAGCGTGGCCAGCGCGACCACCGGGCCGGCCGTGAGCGGCAGGATGTGCCGCACCAGGATGGACGCCGGCCGTACGCCGAGCACGCGGGCCGCGTCGATCCAGGCCCGCTCCCGCACCGACAGGGCGACGCCGCGGGTGACCCGCGCGAAGGAGATCCAGGCCGTCGCGGAGAGCGCGATCACCACCACCAGGACGCTGCGCTCGAAGGCGCCCGCGATCACGATGGTCAGCAGGATGGCCGGGAAGGCGAGCAGGATGTCAATCCCGCGGGCGAGCACCGTGTCCAGCCGGCCGCGGACGTAGCCGGCGACGATGCCGACGGTCACGCCGATCACGCAGCAGACGGCGACCGTCGCGACACCGATGATCATCGACGTGCGGGCGCCGTAGACGACCTGGGCGAGGACGTCCCGGCCGAGGGCGTCGGTGCCCAGCCAGGCGACGCCGCCGGACGCGAGCCGCGATCCCGGGCCGAGCAGCCGGTCGTCGAGGGAGACGCGCACGGGGTTGTAGTCGATGATCAACGGGCCCAGCCCCGCGACCACGAGGTAGAGGGCGAGCACGGCGTACGGGATCCTGCTCAGCCACCGGCCGCGCGCCACGGGCCGGCGGCCGACGGCGACGTCGGTCATGAGCCCTCCTCCGTCGGTCTCATGACCAAGGTGCTGTGCTTGTTGATGACCTCGACAAGCTCGGTCATGTCGCACCGTCCAGTTTGATGCGCGGATCGAGCTGGGAGTACAGCAGGTCCGCGACGAGGTTGAACAGCATCACGATGCCCGCGATCAGGAAGGTGGCCGCCTGCACGACCGCGTAGTCACGGTTGGAGACCGCGTCCACCACCAGCGTGCCGAGCCCCGGCCAGGCGAAGACGTTCTCGACGACGACCGCGCCGCCCATCAGGCCGCCCATGTGCAGCCCGACGATGGTCACCACGGGGATGAGGGAGTTGCGCAGCGCGTGCCCGAGCAGCACCTGCTGCTCGGTGAGCCCTTTGGAGCGGGCCGTCTGGATGTACGGCTCGCCCATCGTCTCCGCGACGCTGGTCCTGGTCAGGCGGGCCACGATGGCGGTGAACGGCAGCGCCAGCGTGACCGCGGGCAGGACCAGGTGCGCGGCCGTGCCCGCTCCCGCGCTGGGCAGCATGCGCAACGCCAGCGCGAAGACCAGGATCAGCATGATGCCCACCCAGAAGGTGGGGAACGACTGCAGGGCGATGGTGCAGGCGGTGACCAGCCGATCGACGGCGCCGCCGGGACGGGCGCCGGCCACCAGTCCGAGCACGAGGCCGAGGGACACGGCGATGAGGGTGGCGGCGAGCATCAGGTCGGCGGTCGCGGGCAGTCGCTCGAACACCTCCGACATCGCCGGCCGGTCGAACCGGTAGGAGTCGCCGAACCGCAACCGGGCCACGTCGCCGAGGTAGGCGAGGTACTGGCTGAACACCGGCCGGTCGAGCCCGAGCTTCCCGGTGAGCTCGGACACCTGCTCCCGGCTCGCGTCCGGGCCCAGCAGGATCGTCGCCGGATCGCCCGGCGCGACGCGGACGATGAGGAAGATGAGTGAGGCGGCGCCCCACATCACCAGCACGCCCACGAGCAGCCGTTTGGCGATGACCCTGATCATGTGGGCTTCCCTGGTTCGGTCACTGCTCTCTCCTTGGTGGGGCCACGGTGGCGCCCGGCACGAGGGGGCATTCGACGTTCTCTCTGCGGGCCTCCGGCTCGGGTGACTCCAGCAGCCGCACCAGCAGGTGGGTGGCCTGCCGGCCCATCTGCTCCCGTGGGACCACCAGGCCGGTCCAGGGCGTGTCGGTGCGGTGCGCGCCGGTGGAGTCGCCGAGCACGACGATGCTCAGGTCGTCCGGGACCGACATCTCATGCCGTCGCGCGCACTCCAGCAGCTCCTCCGCCAGGAGGACCTGCTCGGCCACCACGGCGGTGATGCCGCCGTGCCGGATCTCCGCCAGGAGACCCGCCACGTCGTCGGCGGATTCCAGCGTCCACACCGGGCCGGTGAGCCGCCTGGCCTCACCGGCGGGCATGGCCCGCCGGAATCCCTTCTCGCGGTCCCGGCTGGGCTGCGCGTCGCCGTCGCCGATGCGGGCGTACGCGACGCGCCGGTGCCCGAGCTCGAAGAGCCGTTCGGTGAGCTGCCGGGTCGCCGTGGCGTAGTCGGCCGCCACGTAGGAGACCGGCGCGCCCGACACCTCCCGGTGCCCGACGTAGACGAAGGGGAAGCCGGTGTCGCGCAGCCGCTGGATCTCCTCGACGTTCGGGTCACGCCCGAGCAGCAGCGCGCCGTCCGCGAGCGACAACCGGGTCGACCCGTCGCGGAAGACCTGCCGCTCGCCGCCGAGGCTGGTGAACAGCAGCAGGTCGTAACCGAGCTCCGCCGCCGCCTGCTCCATGCCGAGCAGGAACGGGAAGTAGAAGTCGACGCTGGTCGTCGGGAAGACCGGTTCGAAGGTGAACACACCGATGATCTTGTTCTGGCCGCCGGCGAGGGATCTCGCCGAGGCATTGGCGACGTAGCCCCACTCGCGCATCGCCGCCAGCACCCGCTCGCGGGTCGCCGGGCTGATCCGCACGTCCGAATCCCGCTCGTTCAGCACGAGTGAGACGGTGGCCTGGCTGACTCCCGCGAGGCGCGCGATGTCGGCCTGAGTCGGCCTCCGCACCGGTCCGCGACTCATCCGGGCCTCCTGCTAATACGCCTAACGCGATGGACGCAAAGTCTGGCTCTCGTTTTTGTGAGGTGTCAATGGACCTGGGCAACAAAGAACGCAGGAAACAGTGGCGAAATGCTAATACCTATAAGCATCTGGCGTCCCGCGCGGATCGCCGATACCGTCCGGAGCGTTCGCCGAGGGAGGTGCCATGGCCACCGACATCGACCGTTCCGACCATCCGGTCGCCGGAATGATCATCCCGCTCGTCACCGCGCTCGACCCGCGCGGGCGGCCCGACCCGCCGGCCGTCCGGCCGCTGCTGGCGCACCTCGCCGACGCCGGCGTCACCACGCTGATGCTGGCCGGCACCAACGGCGAGGGCCCGCTGCTGACCGCGGGCGCCGTCCGGACATACGCGGCGGAGGTGTCCGTCATGTGGCGCGAGCTGGTCGGGGCGTCCGCCCGGATCATGGTGGCCGCCACCGGCACGGGCACCGGGGAAACCCTGGAGCGCATGGAGCGCCTCGACGGCCTCGACCTGGACGCCGTGGTCGTGCTCGCGCCGACCTACTTCCGGCACACCGAGAGCGAGCTGCACGCGCACTTCCGCGCCGCCGCCCGCCACGGCCGCCCCGTGGTCGTCTACAACAGCCCCGGCTACACCGGTAACCCCATCCCCGTGTCCGTGATGCGCCGCCTGCTCGACGAGCCGGGGATCGTCGGCCTGAAGGACAGCTCGGGGGACGCCGCCCTGTTCGCCGAGTTCTGCGCCCTGACCGGGGAGCGGCCCGGCTTCCAGGTGGCCCAGGGCGTGGAACGGCAGCTCGCCGACGGGCTGCGCGCCGGGGCCGCCGGGCTGGTGCCGGGCGTGGGCATGCTCGCGCCGGCCGTCTGCGTCGACCTGCTCAAGGCCGGCCGCCACGGAGACCACGCCACCGCGGCGGCGCTCCAGCACGACGTCGACCGGCTGGCCGCGCTCTTCGGAGTCCGGCCCGGAGCCAGCGGCGTGGTCGTGATCAAGACCGCGCTGCACCTGCTGGGCCTCTGCCCGCCGCACGCCGCGGCGCCGTTCCTGCCCCTCACCGAGGCCGAGCTCGCCGGGCTGCGCGCCGCGCTGGCCCGGATCCACGACCTCGTACGCCCCCACGACCCGCAACCGATCTGAGCCACCCCCCAGTCCTGTCCGCAGGAAGCTCCTCCCGAGGAGAGTCGCATGACCATGCCCATCAGCCGGCGGGCCTTCACCCTCGGGCTCGCCGCGAGCGCGGCCGCGGCCGCCCTGCCCTCCCCCGCGGCCGCCTCATCGAACGCGGCCGAACCGTTCTTCGCCGAGGCCACCCTGTGGGACTCCGCCGTGGACCCGCTGGCCAGCTATCACGTGTACGGCCTCGCCGTCCTGCCCGACGACACGATCCTGGCCTGCACCGAAGGCCGGCACAAGGTGTGCGACGCCGGACCGCACGACCTGCTCGTGCGCCGCAGCACCGACAAGGGACAGACGTGGACCCCATCCGAGGCGGTGGAGCCGTCCGTCGACGGCCAGTCGTGGTCCAACCCCACCTTCGTGGTGGACCGCGAGACCGGTGAGGTGTTCCTCTTCCACGGGCTCTGCGAGCAGTTACCGGAGAACACCAGCTGCTCCGCCGACTCCAGCACGGTGTACGTCATCTCCAGCAAGGACGGCGGCGTCACCTGGAGCGAGCGGCGCAGCCTGGCCGGACTCTTCGACCACTTCCCGTACAACTGGGCGATGCACGGCCCGGGGCCCGGTCACGGCATCCAGCTCGACTCGGGCCGGCTGCTCCTCACCGTCTCCCACCGCACCATCATCACCGGCGTCCCCACCACCGACCGCCACTACGGCGCCTCCACCGTCTACAGCGACGACCACGGCGTCACGTGGCAGGCCGGCGGCGAGGTGCCGATGGGAGACGGCTACCCCGTCGTCGGCGAGGCCAGGCTGGTGCAGCGTACGGACGGCACGGTGTTGATGAACAGCCGGCCCGGCTCGGGCAACGACTGGCCACGGGACATCGCGGTCAGCCAGGACGGCGGCGTGACCTGGTCGCCGCCCAGGATGGACTTCAGCCCCGCGCTCTTCAACGGCGTCGACACGGGCCTCATCCGCTACACCGGCGGACCGGGCAGCCGGGACGTCAACCGCGTGCTGTTCAGCCGGCCCGACTCGCCGATGCGCTGGAACATGACCGTCGCGGTGAGCTACGACGACGGCCACTCCTTCAGGTACAGCCGATCGGTCAACCCGGGCCGGGGATACTACTCGGACCTGGCGCGCCTGTCCGACGGCACGATCGTGCTCCTCTACGGCTGCGACGGCGACCTCGACGGCAGTCCGCGGCGGGTGGCCGCCGCCCGGTTCAACCTGGAGTGGCTGACGCAGGGCCGCGACAGCCTGGCCACCGGTCCGAAGCTGACCGAGCGGACGTACGACCTGGGCCGCCCGGCCGAGCGGGCCCGCCGCTCGGGCGGAACGGTGACCGTGGTGGACGAGGCCACCGCGCGCGGCGGCGCCCGCGCCGTCTTCACCCCCGGCGCGGCCGGGGACTACATCGAGTACCCCTTCATCCTCGCCCCCGGCGGACGGAACGAGCTGTGGCTGCGCTACTTCCGGTCCGGCGACGGGGGCCTCGTGACGGTGACCGTGGACGGGAAGGCGCCACGCAACTCCACGCTGGATCTGACGGCGTTCCGCGCCGACGGCTACGACGTCGCTCTCCTGGGCCGGATGGCGTTGCTGCCCGGCCCGCACACCATCCGCTTCACGCTGGCCGGCGCCGGCCGGGGCGGTGGCACGGCCATCTCGCTCGATCAGCTGAGCTTCATCCGGGTGTCCGCCGCGCCGGACGTCCGCGAGGAGGTCACCGTCGACAACGGCGGGCTCGGTTTCGAGACCACCGGCACCTGGCCGAGCAGCAGGGGCGTCAGCGGCTACTACGGGTTCAACTACCTGACGCACGCCAAGGGCACCGGCGCCAACACCGCGCGGTGGCGACCGGCGCTTCCTGGCGACGACCGGTACGAGGTGCTCGTCGCCTACGCGGCCGACCCCAACCGGGCGACCAACGCCCCGTACGTCGTCCACCACGCCGGAGGCACGACCGCGGTGGCCGTCGACCAGCAGGTGCGCGGCGTGCCCGACCCGCGCATGGGCGAGTGGACGTCGTTGGGCACCTTCTCCTTCCGGGCCGGCCTCGAGGGATATGTCGAGCTCAGCGACGCGGCCAACGGCGTGGTCATCGCCGACGCCGTCCGGTTCCGCCGGCAGGCGCCCGCATGACGGCCGTACCGAGCCCCGCCGCCGCGGTGGCCCTGCGCCCGCTGCCGGTCTCGGCCTGCCGCGTGGCCGGCGGGTTCTGGGCCGGGCGGCTGGAGGCCAACCGGGCCGCGATCCCGCTCGGCCGTGAACGGCTGGTCGAAGCGGGCAACATCGGCAATCTCCGGATCGCCGCGGGCCAGGCCACCGGCGCGGCCCAGGGTGCGAGCTTCCGCGACTCCGACGTCTACAAATGGCTGGAGGCCGTCGCCTGGGAGTGCGCGCGCAGCCCCGACGACGCGCTGCTGGACCACCTGCGCACGCTCAGCCGTACGATCGCGGCGGCCCAATGCGCCGACGGCTACCTCAACTCCGCCATCCAGGTCCGCGGCGAGGAGCGGTACGCGCGGCTGTGGATGAGCCACGAGCACTACTGCGCCGGCCACCTGATGCAGGCGGCCGTGGCCGCGGCCCGGGCCACCGGCGAGACGGAGCTGCTGGGGGTCGCCACCCGGCTGGCCGACCATCTCGCCGGCACGTTCGGGCCCGGCCTGCGGGAGGAGACAGACGGCCACCCCGTGGTGGAGATGGCGCTCGTCGAGCTGTATCGGGAGACGGGCCAGCGGCGGTACCTGGACCTGGCCCGCCACTTCGTCGAGGCCCGCGGGCACGGCCGGGCCGGCAAGCCGGGCTTCGATCCGTCGCACTACGGCGACCCCGCCCACTACTCCGACCGGGTGCCCGTGCGCGAGGCGGAGACGGTGGAGGGACACGCCGTGCGCGCCGTCTACTTCGCCGCGGGCGCCACCGACGTCGCCGTCGAGACGGGCGACGCCGAGCTGCTGGACACGGTTCGCCGGCTGTACGACACGATGCGCCGCCGGAAGCAGCACATCACCGGCGCCGTCGGCTCGCGCTGGGACGGCGAAGCGTTCGGCGAGGCGTACGAGCTGCCGCCCGACCGGGCCTACGCGGAGACGTGCGCCTCGATCGGGGCGATGCAGTGGGCCTGGCGGCTGCTGCTGGCCACCGGCGAGTCCGCGTACGCCGACCAGATCGAGCTGCTGCTCTACAACGCGCTGCTGCCCGCGGTGTCGCTGACCGAGGCCGACTACTTCTACGTCAACACGCTCCACCGGCGGACCGGCGCGCGGGGTGATGTGCAGCGGTCACCTGCGCACGGCCGCCGCCCGTGGTTCAACTGCGCCTGCTGCCCGCCCAACGTGATGCGTACGCTGGCCGGCCTCCCGGCGTACCTGGCGACCGGCACGGAAGACGGGCTCCAGGTGCACCTGTACGCGCAGAGCACGCTGACCTCAGGCGACCTCACGGTGGACGTGGACACCGAGTACCCGTGGGACGGCCTGGTCACGGTGACCGTGCGCGAGGCGCCCGCGCGGGAGGTCGAGCTGGCGCTGCGCGTACCGGACTGGGCGGAGGGAGCCACCGTGGACGACAAACCGGTGCCGGCCGGCGGCTACGCCCGCGTCCGCCGGGTGTTCCGGCCCGGCGACCGGGTGCTGCTGCGGATGCCCATGCCCGCCCGGCTCATGGTGGCCGACGACCGGATCGACGCCACGCGGGGGTGCGTCGCCGTCACCCGTGGGCCGCTGGTCTACGCGATGGAACAGCCCGACCAGCCGTCCGGCGTCATCCTGGAGGACGTCCGCATCGACCCCGCCACCGCGCCGCGGCCCGAACACCGGCCGGACCTGCTCGGCGGCGTGGTCACGCTACGAGTTGGCGGCGCGCTCGCGCGGGGGCCCGCCGAGTCCCCCTACCGGCCCCACGGGCAGCCGGTCCCGCCGGCGAGGCCCCTGGACATCACGCTGATCCCCTACTACGCCTGGGCCAACCGCGGCCCGCACGCCATGCGGGTGTGGATCCCCCGGCTGACTGCCTGAAGGAGACATGACGAACTACGCCGACATCCAGGCCTCGCTCGCCCGGGGCTGGAACACCTGGGACACGCGCAGCGTGCTCACCCATGTCCGGCTCCCCGACGCCCTGGGCCTGTCCCTCGGCCTGAAGGAGTACTACCGGGGCACGTCGCTGCGCGCCGCCCAGATCGGCCGCCGCACCGAGGGCGCGGAGACGGTCACCCTGGGCCGGCACGCCTACGACGGCGGCTACACCGAGACGACCGTGACGTGGGCGGGCATCACGATCCGGGTGCAGACCGCGCACGCGGGCGACGACCTGGTCGTGCTGGTGACGCCCACGGCCGACCAGCACAGGAGCGCGCTGCTGACCGCCGGCGTCGCCTACCTGTGGAACCGGCCCGGCTCCGTCACCCGCGACGGCGACCGGATCACAGCCGAAGGGCCCGGCGGAACCGTCCGGGTCTTCTGCACCGCCCCGCACGTCGACGACCCCTACACCGACGTCGACGGGCCGTACCTGGCGATGGAGCTGACCGGCGCGGTCGGGATCAGCACCGGCCGCGCCCGCGACCTGCCGGAGATCGCGGAGATCGTCGCCCGCGCCTCGGCCGGGATGGGCACGGCCGGCACCGATCCCCTGGCGCAGCACCGCGAGATCGTCCGGGACGCCATCTCCTGGAACACGATCTACGAACCCGCGAAGTCCCGGGTGATCACGACCGTCAGCCGGCTCTGGAACGTCGGCAAGCGCGGCGGCTACGCCCTGTTCTGCTGGGACGCGTTCTTCAACGCGCTGCTGGCGGCCGTGTCGAGCAAGGAGCTCGCCTACGTCAACACCGTCGAGATGCTGCGGGCCCTGACGCCGGAGGGCTTCGTCCCCAACGTCGAGCAGGGCACCGGCCGCAGGACCTACGACGGGTCCCAGCCGCCGGTGGGCTCGCTGGTGACCCGGGAGCTCTATCGCAGGTTCGGCGACCGGTGGTTCCTGGAGGAGTGCTTCGCGCCGCTGCTGTCCTGGAACCGCTGGTGGTGGCGGGTGCGCCGGGACGGCGACCTGCTGTGCGCCGGCTCGACGTACTTCGACCCCGAATTCCCCTCGCCGCAGGACATCCCGCGCATCCACCAGCATTTCGGCGCGACCTGCGAGACCGGCTGGGACGGGCACCCCGTCTTCGACGACGTGCCCTTCGACCAGGTCAAGAGCCTACTCGCCGCCCACGACGTGGGGATGAACAGCCTGTACGCGGCCGACTGCGAGGCGCTCGCCGACCTCGCCGACGTCCTCGGCGAGCGGGAGGCCGCGGCGGAGCTGCGCGAGCGGCACGCGGCCGTCGTGGCGGCGATGGAGTCCCTGTGGGACGAGCCGAGCGGCATCTACCGCAGCAGGCGCACCGACACCGGGCTCCCGACCGAGCGGCTGTCCACGATGAGCTTCTATCCCCTGCTGGCCGGCCTCGGCGCGGGGGAACGGACCCGGCGCATGGTGTCCGGGCACCTGATGACCGACGACGGCTTCGGCGGCGAATGGCTGCTGCCCACCTCGCCCCGCGGGGAGCCGATCGACGTCGGCGAGCACAGCTACTGGGAGGGACGGGCGTGGCCGCCCGTGAACTTCCTCGTCTACCTGGGGCTGCTGCGCGCCGGGGAACGGCCGGCGGCCGCGTGGCTGGCCGAAGGCAGCTCCCGGCTCGTGCTCAAGGAATGGAACCAGCACCGCCACGTGCACGAGAACTACTCCAGCAGCCACGGCGGCGCGTGCGACAAGCCGAACAGCGAGCCGTTCCAGACCTGGGGCGCGCTGCTGAGCCTCATCGTCCTCATGGAACGCGGCGAGGTCGGCTTCTTCGAGAAAGGCGGTGCGGCGTGACCGGCGCCGAAGCCGACGTCCTGGCCACAGGTGCGGGGGCACTGACTCTCGGGATTATTTGTCCGGACTTTTGGTCTTACGGGAGTGTTCATGGCTCAGTTAGTGTGAGCCGATGTGATCACGACGTGTTCTCTCCCCGTTCGTGGCCGGCCGCCGCAGTCATCGGCCCAGTAGTCAGCACAGTGCTCAGCATGGTGCTCAGCATGGTGCTCAGCATGATCGTCGCCGTCCCGGCGGCCGCGGCCCACGCCCCCGCCAAGGTCACCGATCCCGTACGCCATGTCGACCCGCTGATCGGGTCGGCCAACGGCGGCAACACCTACCCCGGCGCCGTCCTGCCGTTCGGGATGATCTCGTGGAGCCCGACCAACACGGCGGGCGACCAGACCAACGCCGCCGGCGCCAACGGCTACTCCTACAACACGCCCCGCGTGCGGGGCTTCGCGCTCACCCACGTCAACGGCGCGGGCTGCCATCCGGGGGCCGCGGGCGACGTCCCGATCCTGCCGTTCGCCGGTGCGGTCACGTCGTCGCCGACCGCGGACACGACGGACGCCGTCTACGCGAGCACGTTCAGCCACGACAACGAGAGCGCACGGCCCGGCCGGTACACGGTCACGCTGGACTCCGGCGTCAAGGCCGACCTCGCGGTCACGACCCGCGCGGGCGTGGGCGAGTTCACCTTCCCGGAGGGCGTGCCGGCCAGCCTGCTGTTCCGGGTGTCCAACTCGCTCAACGGCAGCGAGGACGCCGAGATCACGATCGACCCCGCCGGCCGTAGGGTCACCGGCTCGGTGCTGACCGGCGCCTTCTGTGGCCGCCGGGCGAACGGCGGCGTCAACAACCGCAAGAGCTACTACCGGCTGCACTTCGCCGCCTCGTTCGACCGCGCCTTCTCCGGCACCGGCACCTGGGTGAACGGAGACCTGCGCCCCGGCACGACGACGGCGAGCGGCGGCGAGGGCTACGCCACGGGCGCCGACCGCGCGGGCCGCGGCTCCGGCGGGTACGTCACCTTCGACGGCACCGACGTCCGCATGAAGGTCGGCATCTCCTACACCAGCCTGGCGGCGGCCGAGCAGAACCTGGCCGAGGAGATCTCCGGGCGGGACGGCGTCGCGTCCGTGGCGGACCGGGCGACCCGCGCCTGGAACGAGCGGCTGCGCTCGGTCGAGGTGGCCGGCGGCCCGGCGGGCCTGCTGACCACGTTCTACACCGCGATGTACCACTCCTACCTGCAGCCCAACGTGACCAGCGACGTCGCGGGCACCTACCTCGGCAGCGATCGGAAGGTGCACCGGCTGGCCCGCGGGCAGGGCGTCCAGTACGGCAACTTCTCCGGCTGGGACCAGTACCGCGCGCACACCCAGCTGCTGGCGCTGCTCGAACCGCGGGTCGCCGGCGACTACGCCCAGTCCCTGTACAACCTGGCGCGGCAGAACGGCGGCGTCTGGGACCGCTGGGTGCACGTCAACGGCCCCACCCACGTGATGACCGGCGACCCGTCGGCCCCCGCGCTCGCCGGCTTCCACGCGCTCGGCGTGCGGAACTTCGACGTACGCGGGGCCTTCGACTCCCTGGTGAAGCAGGCGACCGTGCCGCACCCGTCCGGCCTGTCCGACAGGGGGTGCCCGGGCCAGTGCGAGGGCCAGCGCCCGAACCTGGCCGAGTACCTGCGGCTCGGCTACGCGCCCCAGGACACCTGCCACTGCTGGGGCGGCGCGGCGGAGACGCTGGAGGACGCGACCGCCGACTTCGCGCTCGCGGACTGGGCGGGCCGGCTCGGCCGGGACGCCGAGCGCGACCTGCTGATGCCGCGGGCGAGCTGGTGGCGTAACACGTTCAACCCGTCCGCCGGCCCGGAAGGCGGCTACCAGCAGGCGCGCAAGGCCGACGGCAGCTGGCTGTGGCCGTTCTCGGCGACCTCCGACGCCGGTTTCGCGCAGGGCACCAGCGCCACCTACACCTGGATGGTCCAGCACGACGTCTCCGGGCTGGCCGCCGCGATGGGCGGCAAGGAGCAGGCGGCCAGGCGGCTGGACACGTTCTTCCACCGCGCCGACGGCTCGTGGGCGACCGGCGGCGACGGCTTCCGCTACGACCCGACGAACGAGCCCGGCATCCACGTCCCGTGGCTCTACAACGCGCTCGGCCAGCCGTGGAAGACCCAGGAGACCGTGCGCGCGATGGCCTCCCTCGTGTACCGGACCGGGCCCGGCGGCCTGCCCGGCAACGACGACCTCGGCACCATGTCCGCCTGGTACGTCTTCGCCGCGCTCGGCCTGTACCCCCAGACGCCGAGCCGGGGCGAGATGCTGCTGTCCAGCCCCATGTTCCCGAAGGCGTGGATCAAGCGCGGCAACGGCCGCACGATCACCGTGAGCGCCCCGGGGGCCGCGCCCGAGGCCGTCTATGTCCAGGACGTGCGGGTCAACGGCAAGGCGTACACCCGCTCCTGGCTCCCGGAGTCCCTGCTCAACCGGGGCGGCGAGGTCGTGGTCGACGTCGGCGCCACCCCCGACACCTCGTGGGCGACCGGCTCCGGCGACCTCCCCGTCGACCGCGTCCCCGCCGCCGAAACCCCGATCCCGAACCTGCCCGCCGCGTGCGAGCCGTCCGGCTCCTCGTGCGCCCAGCGACTCCAGTACGACGTGGACGGCGTGGCCACCACGGACGCCAAGGCCCAGGGCAACCTGGACGGCAAGGGCTGGAGCTTCCCCGCCGAGCAGCTGCCCGGGCCGGGCCTGCGCACCGTGTCGGGCGGCTCCTACCTGGTCCCGGAGACCAAGGGCGCGGCGGGCAACTTCCACAGTCTGCGCGGCCAGCGCACCTATCTCACGCCGGGCCGCTACCAGGCGCTCGACCTGCTGGTCACGGCCGTGAACGGCGACCAGCAGACCGAGCTCACGATCGCCTACGCGGACGGCACGATCTCCACGGCCCCGCTGAAGGTGACCGACTGGGCCAGCGCGTCACCTCACTTCGGCGAGGAGGCGGCGATCACGGCCGACACCCGCTACAACGTCAACGGCACCGCCGACGGCCGCAAGGTGAGCATCTGGCGGGTGTCCGTGCCGGTGGACGCGACCCGCGCGACGGTCTCGTTCACCAGCCCCGCGATGCCCAACGTCAAGGTCCTCGCCCTCACGACCCGCACGTGACCGGCCGCGGTGCCCTGGAGGACCACGACGCCGCGCCCGTGCACGTGCGCCGGCGGCGACGCGGCGAGCTCTGGTCAGGCGCCGGCGGCGGCGTACTGGGCCACACCCTCGCCGAACGACCAGTCGAGCAGCGTGTTCTCGGTGATCGTGACGAACACGTTCCGCGGCTCGGTGCCCGCGTACTCCTCGGCGAGCTCGGCGATCCTGCGGTAGAGGGCCTGCTTCTGGTCGGCGGTGCGTCCCGCGCGCATGGTGACGGCCACGAACACGAGGTCGTCGTCCCGGCGGATGCCGAGGTAGCCGTCGTCGTAACGGAACGTGCCCCGCGTGCCGTCGTGGCTGGTGAGCACCTGGAACAGGTCGTCCTGCGGGATGCCGATGGCCTCGACCAGGGCGTCGTGCACGGCCCGGCCCAGGGCCTCCAGCCGCTGCCGGTCCGCACGGAGCGCGTCAATACGAACGAAGGGCATTGATTCCTTCTTTCACAGCGATTCGATCAGGGGCTGGTCACCGGTGAGCAGGTAACTGGCCACGAACGTGGCCGGCTCGGCGGCGGAGAGGTTGTCGAAGCGGCGGACGGTCGCGCCCGCGGGCTCGAAGAAGGCGCTCCCGGCCTGAAGCTCCTGCGCGGGGTGCCCGTCGAGCTCGTAGACGATCCGGCCGCCGGTGACGTAACCGGCGACGCCGCCGGGGTGGGTGTGCGGGCCGCTCGCCGCCCCCGGCGGCAGGGTGACCCGGTGCGTCTCCACCCGGTCGATCCGCCCGGGCCGGCCGGTCAGATCTCCGGTCAGCAGGTGCTCGCGGCTGATGGCGCTCATGCGGGTGCTCCCTTCGTGCCGTTCAGCGGACGTGCCCGGCGAGCAGGCCGAGCGCGCCGTCCACGGCCTGCGCGTACACTTCGGCGTCATCGGCGGCGCGGGCCAGCACGTATCCGCCCTGCAGCACCGCGACGAGCGCGGTGGCGGTGGCGGCCGGGTCGGGCCCGGCCGCGAACTCGCCGCTCGCCCGCGCTTCCGCGAGGAGGGCGGCGAGCCTGGTCCGCAGCCAGGAGAAGGTCTCCTCGACCGGACGGCGCAGGTCGGGATCGCTCATCACGTCCGGGTCCTGCGTCAGGCGGCCGACCGGGCAGCCTCGCAGCGCGTCGCGCTCCCGGCGCAGGTAGACGGTGATCCGCCGGACCGGGCCGCCCGGCCCGGACAGCTCCGCCTCCGCGCGGGCGCGCATCTCCTCGGCGCTGCGGGTGATCGCGGCCAGCGCCAGGTCGGGCTTGCCGCGGAAGTGGTGGTACATGCTGCCCTGGCCCGCCCCGGACCGCTGCTGGATCGCCTTCGGCGAGGTGCCCACGTATCCGCGCTCCCACAGCAGCTCGCGGGTGCTCTCGATCAGCTGCTCTCTCATGTCCACGCCCATGAGCGTACATACTAGTAGGTACAGAGGCAACTAGGTCGTGACGACGATCTTGCCGAACCGGGTGTTCGACTCCATGTGCCGGTGCGCCTCCACGATCTCCTCCAGCGGGAACAGGCGATCCACCACCGCGCGGAAGGCCCCGCCGCGCAGCCCCGAGGCGACGAACGCCGCGGCGCGGCGCATCCGCCGGGGATCCCTGGTGATCTCGTGCACCGTGTACGTGCGCAGGTTCAGCGCCGGCATGCCCAGCTCGAACCCCGGGTAAGGCGTCGGCCGCCCGCTCTGCGCGCCCCACAGGAACAGCGTCCCTCCGGCCGCCACCGCTCTGGCCAGCTCCGCCACGCCCGGTCCGGCGACGGCGTCGAAGACGTACTCCGCGCCCCGGCCGCCGGTCAGCGCCAGGATGCGGCCCGCCACGTCCTCCTCGTCCGAGACGATCACCTCGGCGGCGCCCTCCTCGATCAGCCGCGACCTCTTGGCGCGGGTGCGGGTGACGGCGATCGGCATGGCGCCCACGCGGCCGGCCGTGTGGATCGCGGCCAGGCCGACGCCGCTGGAGGCCGCGTTCACCACCGCCACGTCACCCGCCCGCATCCCGCCGACCTCCACCATCGCGCCGTAGGCCGTCAGGTAGGGCATCCACACCGCGGCGCCGGAGACCGCGTCCACCCCGTCGGGGCGCGGCACGAGCGCGCTCACCGGCGCGATAGCCCGTTCGGCGTACATGCCGTAGTCGTTGTAGGAGAAGTTCGGCACGACGCTGACCGCCTGGCCCTCCTCGAACCCGGTCACCTCCGGGCCGAGCGCCTCGATCACACCGGCGGCCTCGGAGCCGAGCCCGGCCGGAAACCGCTTGATCGGCTCGATGTACCGGCCGCTCCGGAACAGCGCCTCCGCCCGGTTGACCCCGATCGCGTCCACCCGGATCCGCACCTCGCCCGGCCCCGGCTCGCCCGGTTCCACCTCCTCCAGCCGCATCACCTCGGGCCCGCCGACCTCGTGGAACCGCACAGTCCTCGCCATGACACCGTCCTTCTCTCGCCGCGAACGCGGCCCACTGTAGGGAGAAGTACGATGGGCGTCAAACTTCGATGAGTGCCGTACCATTGGCTCATGGGACGTACACCGCCGCACCCCGAGGTGTCGCAGTTCGGCCTCCAGCAGGTGCTGGAGGCCCTCGTCGATCCGGTGCGCCGGAGCATCGTCACGCAGCTCGACGCCACCGGCGAGGACATCAAGTGCGGCGACTTCGACATACCGGTCAGCAAGTCCACCGCCACCCACCACTTCAACGTGCTGCGCGAGGCGGGCCTGATCCGGCAGTACTACGTCGGGACCTCCCGGATGAACGCCCTGCGCCGGACCGACATGGACGAGGCGTTCCCCGGACTGCTCGACGCCCTCACCACGCCCGAGGCCCGCGCGGCTCAGGCTCCCACCGGCTGACGGCGCCGGACCGGCCGGGTTCAGAAGCCGATGAGCTCCGGCGCCTGGGCGATGGGGCCGAGCACGGCGCCCAGGGCGGCGCACAGTTCGGCGATCGTCTCGGGCGGTACTTCGAGGCGGGCCTCGAAGGTGGTCTCGGTCCCCAGGGCGTCGGCCGCCTCGGGAGTCAGCTCCAACCGGAGCGCCGTCCCGTCCAGGGTGATGGAGCGCACGCCCTCGCCGGTGCCGCGGATGCCGTGCCGGGCCACCCAGTAGACCTCCTCGTAGCCCAGCACGTAGAGGTGCTCGGACTCGTCGTCGGCCGACTCCGCCAGGAAGACCACGCGCCGGCGGTGCTCGTCGCCCTGGCCGAAGTCGCGGCAGGTCATGGCCGCGGCCGGGACGTAGGCGACGTCCCCGTGGATCGGGGGCGGAGGTGGTGGGCGGCGATCGGAGCGGTCGTCGCCCCATGGGTTGTGGCGGCGGTCGTAGTGTTCGCCGTACGTCGTGGGCATGCCGATCGGCACGGCGGTCGGAAGCGCGGCCAGCAGCCAGCCGGGCGTCTCCGCGCGAGGGAACGTGGTCAGCTCCGCCAGCGCCGCCGGCGCGGGCACGTCCTCGAACGGCGGCGCGGAGGAGTCGACGCGCCCGGTGTAGCCCCGGCTGCCGGCCGAGAACGCCAGCTCGCAGGTGAACCAGGTGCCGGAATCGGCCCTGTAGGAGAGCTCGCGCAGGCGCTGGAACGGCTCGTCCAACCCCTCGGCGGCGATCTCGCGGCCGTCGCGGGTGAGCGTGGTCCGCGCGTACGGGCCGACCTGGGCGCGGCGGACCTCCAGCCGCGTCCAGCCCGGCTCGGCGGCGGCGCGGGCGAGGTCTCCGATCTCCAACCGCAGGGCGTGGCCCTCGTCGTGCCGGGTCCGCCAGTGTCTGTTCTTTCGGGATCGTCTGGCCGCCATGGTCATCCTTCCTGGCCGTCGTCGGCGGTGAGCAGGTCGTGCAGCCGGCGGATCTCGCGCAGCAGGCCGCTGCCGCCCCTGCGGGCGGCCATGGCGCGTACCTCGGGGATCTCGCCGCGCGCCCCGGACCAGTCCGCCGTCGCGGCGGCGAGGGCGACGAAGCCGGCCAGGCCGTTGCGGGGGCGCTCGCCCGGCGCGGGCAACAGGGTGGGCAGGGCGGTGGAGGCGATCCGCCACACGTACGCGTGGGCGCCACGCCGGGCCGCGGCCTCCAGCGCGGCGATCATGTCGATCATCCGCACCTCGCCGCCGGCCAGGAGGAGCCCGGTCTGGCGGCCGACCTCCTCTGCGGGCAGCTCGTCCCGCGCGGCGGTCTCCAGCAGGACGTCGACCGACTCGGGCATCCGCGGGTCCCCCAGGACCCGGGCGAGGACGACCGCGAACGCCGCCCCGACCGGTCCCTCCGCGCGGGCGAGCTCGCGGGCCTGCTCCGGCCCGACGGTGTCGTGCTCCCAGTAGCGCCTGAGCACGTGCGGCATGAGGTACGCGGCGGCGACCTCGCGGTGGGAGGGCAGCGTCGAGGGCCACCACTCCCGGTGCTCGGAGTCGCCCCAGTGCTCGGGGACGCTGAGCATCAGGTCGACCAGAGGCAGCCCGGTGGGCTCGACGGTGGCCGACGGCACCAGGCGTACGTTGTGCTCGTGGCTCCGATCGTGCCAGTCATGGCCTTCGCCTTCGCCGTTGCACCGCCACTCGAGCTCGATCGCGACCTCCGGGCAGGTCCACCCGGCCACGATCCGGCCCGCGCCGGACGTCAGCCGCGCCGCCCGCCGCATGGCCTCGAGATCCGGGGTGCGCGGCAGGCGCAGCAGCGCCTGCTGGAGGTCGGCAGCCAGCGGTTTGGCCCCGGCCGCCTCGATCTCCTCCAGCCGCCGGACGAGCTCGGCCGCGGCCACGTGCCCGGTGCTGTGCGTGGGCGTGGCCAGCAGCAGCGGCGGGAGGGTGTCCTCCTCGACGGCCCGCAGGATCTCGGCCGCGCGATGCAGCAGGAGCCGGAGCGGGGCGGCCGGCCCGCTCGTCGGCATGTAGCGCAACCAGGCGCGCTGGGCGGACGCGGTCCCGGTCAGGGAATGCGCGGCGCCGTCGAACCATTGGTCGACCCGCTCCCAGGTCTCCTGGCGGTAGGTCCAGCCGGGCCCGCCGATCAGCCGGGGGCGCAGCTCCGCCACCACGCCCGCCCGGTCACGGCCGACGAGCGCGACGAACCCGGCCAGCCGCCGTTCCCAGGCCTGCCAGGAGCGGGCCCCCTCCGTCATGAGTTCCTCGATGGACTCGATCGCAGGCGGGAAGGCGACGGCGCGTTCGGGCGCCGGGGGCAGAGGCGGCGGCACGAACACGGGCTCGGCCTCGGCCACGCTGCCGCCCGCGAAGGCGGCGGCGGCCCGCAGGCCGAGGTGGGGCGGGAGCAGCTCGATCGCCTCGCGTACGGTGGCGCGCCCCTCCTCGGTCATGCGGCCGGCGTGGGCCACGGCCAGCTCGACGGCCTTCTCCTGGAGCTCGGCCGAGTCGGCGGCGAAGGCACTGGCCAGCGGCGCGGCGACCAGGCCGGCGAGTTCGGGCGAACGCCGTACGGAACGGTCGAGCCACGATATCCCGGCGCGCACCAGCTTGCGCTCGGCGCGGAACAGCAGCGACCCCCACGCCTCGGCCAGGTCGTCGGCGCCGAGATCGCCGCAGGCGCGCAGGCGCTTCACCGCCAGCTCGGCGACAGGGCCCGGGGAGGCGGGCAGCAGGCGCAGGTAGTCGCGGGCGCGGGCGGCCCCCTCGGCGGGCGAGGGGTCCAGCGCCTCGTGCAGGCGCACGAAGAAGCGCAGGTCGATGGGCGTGCCACCGAGCAGGAAGCGGCGCACGCAGCCGTCGATCAGCGCCTCGCGCCGCACCTGGCCCGACGCGGCCACCTCCAGCAGCGCCCGCAGCCAGCCCTCCTGCGGCGACCGCTCCCACTGGAGCACCCGGCCGACCCCCTGGGCCTCGAACAGGCGCGGCAGCAGGTGGCCGAGCAGCGGGTCGCCGGGCAGGGACGGCGACGGCTCGCGAGCCACCCAGCCGGCCACCAGCGGGTCGTGCGGCGGCGGCTCGATGCCGGCCTCGCGGACCAGGGCCAGGGCGAGCTCCATGCCGCGGTCGTCGGACCCGCGCAGGCGCAGCACCAGCCGCTCGGCCAGGTCGGCGCGCCAGGCGGCGGGCCGGTCGGCGAGCACCGCCAGGACGAGGCCGACGTCGGCGTCGGGGCCGGCCCACTGCGGCGCGAAGTCGCGCCGGTAGAGCCAGGACGCCACGGCCGCCGCCCCGCCGAAGGTGGCCGCGCCCGCCACCCGGAACACGCTCCCGTAGTCGGCCAGACCGTCGTCCCACCGGTCGAACCGGGCGCGCAGCTCCTTCAGCAGCTCCGGTAATCGGGCCGCGACCTCCTTGCACGCCTGCTCGTCCAGCGCCTTGACCCGCTCGGCGAGCCGGTCGGCCCGGCGGTCCACGATCAGCTTCTCGATCTCTGCCCAGTGATCCACAGCGGGGACATTAACCAGCGTGGCCGACACTTTCGCCCGCGCGCCCGGTCACGAGTTAATTCAGTCGCTTGACTTACGACTCCGCACCTGGTTGGCTGGCATGGAGGGGGTCGACTCGGGAGGTCATGGTGAGTCAAGGACGCGGTGAGAGCCATCCCCTGATCATGACGGTGCGGGCCGAGCGGGCCGGCGAGACCCGCGAGCAGATCCTGACGGCGGCCGAGCGGCTGTTCGCCGAGCACGGGGTGTTCGCCGTGTCCAACCGGCAGGTCAGCGAGGCGGCCGGGCAGGGCAACAACGCCGCCGTCGGCTACCACTTCGGCACGAAGACCGACCTGGTGCGCGCGATCGTGCGCAAGCACACCGAGCGGATCGAGCGCATCCGGCGGCGCAGGCTGGCGGAGACGGCCGGGTCCGACGAGGTGCGCGACTGGGTGGCATGCCTGGTGCGCCCGGTCACCGAGCATCTGGCCGAGCTGGGCAACCCCACCTGGTTCGCCCGGTTCGGCGCGCAGGTGATGACCGACCCCGTGCTGCGCGGCATCATGGTCGACGACGCGCTGAGCTCGCCCGCGCTCGTCGAGATCATCGGCGAGCTGAAGCGGTGCCTGCCCGAACTGCCGCCCGACGTACGGGCCGAACGCAGGGCCATGACGAGCCACCTCATGGTGCACATGTGCGCCGAGCGCGAGCGCGCGCTGGCCGAGGAGGCCCCCACGCCCCGTGCCGGCTGGCACGACGCGGCGACCGGGCTGATCGACGCGACCGTCGGGCTGTGGACCGCACCCATCACGCTCTCGACCCCCGAACGACCTCACGCGAAGGAAGCCGGCGATGACTGAGATCCACGAGTTCCCGATGCCCAGAGCCGAGGGCTGCCCGTTCGACCCGCCGCCGCCCCTGCGGACCCTTCAGGAGCAGGGGCCGCTGGCCAAGGTCAGGTTGTGGGACGGCAGCACCCCGTGGCTGGTGTCCACGTACGCCGAGCAGCGGGCGCTGCTGGCCGACCCCAGGGTCAGCGCCGATGCCACCCGCCCCGGCTACCCGATCCAGGCGCCCCGGGTCGGCGGCGGGGCGATCAGCTTCATCATGATGGACGACCCCGAGCACGCCCGGCTGCGGCGGATGGTGCAGGCCCAGTTCACCGTCAGGCGGGTGGAGTCCATGCGCCCGGCCGTGCAGAAGATCGTGGACGAGCTGATCGACGACCTGCTGGCCGGCCCGAACCCGGTGGACCTGGTGGAGGCGTTCGCCCTGCCGGTGCCCTCGCTGGTGATCTGCGAGTTGCTCGGCGTGCCCTACTCCGACCACGACTTCTTCCAGGAGAACAGCAAGACCGTCATCAGGCGCAGCGCGACGCCCGAGGAGCGGGCCGCCGCGAGTTCGAGGCTGTTCGAGTACCTGGACTCCCTGATGGGCGAGAAGCTCGCCGCCCCGGCGGACGACCTGCTGTCGAAGCTGGCCGAGCGGGTCAAGGCCGGTGAGATGACCCGGCAGGAGGCCGCCCAGATGGGCGTGCTGCTGCTGATCGCCGGGCACGAGACCACCGCCAACATGATCGCCCTCGGCACGCTCGCCCTCCTGCGGCACCCGGGCCAGCTCGCCCTCCTGCGCCACAACGACGACCCGCGGCTGGTCGCCAGCGCGGTGGAGGAGCTGCTGCGCTACCTCAACATCACCCACAGCGGACGACGCCGGGTGGCGCTCGAAGACATCGAGATCGCCGGCCAGGTCATCCGCGCGGGCGAGGGGATGATCCTGGCCAACGACATCGGCAACCGCGACCCCGCGGTCTTCCCCGACCCTGACGAGCTGGACATCCGCCGCGACGCCCGCCGTCACGTGGCCTTCGGCTTCGGCGTCCACCAGTGCCTGGGCCAGCCGCTGGCGCGGATGGAGCTGCAGGTCGCCTACAGCACCCTCTACCGGCGCGTCCCGTCCCTGCGCCTGGCGGCGGACCTGGACCAGATCCCGTTCAAGCACGACGGCCAGGTCTACGGCGTCTACGAGCTCCCCGTCGCCTGGTGACCCGCCGGCGCCTGCTCAGCGGCAGAAGGGCGCCATGCCCATGGCGGACTTCACGCCGCCGAGCAGGTGCCGGACGAAGTACTCGTCACCGTCCACCGGCTCGTCGGTCCACGCCTTGACGTCGTGGCCGAGCGTGGTCAGCCAGGCCCTGCCGCCGTCGTAGTACTGGCACCAGCTGACCGGATGGTCGCCGCCGTGGCCGGGGTGGCCGAGGCCGCCGCGCACGCCGCGGGCCAGCGTGCTCTCGTCCACCCTGGCCAGGACGCGGACGCGGGTGGGGAACGGGACGAGGTTGTACCACTCGTCGGTGAAGGCCCAGCGCTGCGGCAGCCCCTGGGTGGAGACGTCGCGCCGGTCCGCGGTGACGACGGTGCCCGGCTGGTTGGCGGCGTGGTCGTAGAAGTTGGCGTTGCCGAGCAGCCCTTCGTACCAGGGCCAGTTGTACTCGGTGCCGAACGCGTTGTGCACGCCGACGAACCCGCCGCCGGCCCGGACGTACTGCCGCAGCGCGGTCTGCGCGGCGTCGTCGAGGGTGTCCCGGGTGGTGCTGAGGAACATCACCGCGTTGTACGCCAGCAGCCGCCCCGCCGAGGACAGCTGGGTGACGTCCTCGGTGTAGTCGACGGCGAAGCCGTTGTCCTGGCCCAGCTCGATCACGGCCTTGACCGCGACGTTGTCGTCGTTGAGCGGCGGGTTGAGCCCGGGGCCGAGCGGGGTGCCGAGGTGGGCGTGACGCGGCCCGGCGGTGCGGCTGTAGACGAGCAGCCGGTAGCCCTTGGCGGGGTCGAAGTTGCCCCAGTCGTGGTAGCAGCGCGGGTCGGTGCCGCGGCACACGCCGTAGTCGGGATCGCCGAGACTCCGCGCCCCCTCACCGGTGGACAATGCGGCCGAGCCGGGCGCGGTGGCGGTGAGCAGGAGTGCCGCCGCACCCGTGAGGGCGGCGATCGACAGTCTGGTACGCATGGGCACCTCATGCCTCGATCCACTAGACGGATCAGATGGTCCACTAAGAGGTTCGAGCGTAACCAGGGCCGGACGCGAGGACAAGCTCTTGCCTTCACGATCGGCCGAGGCTTATGGTGCGTCCGTCATATGGATCAATAGGTCCATGTAGCGGACCGCTGAAGGTGTGTGGTGCCAGTGGAACGACGTAACTTCCTCATCGGCACGGCCGCGGCGCTGACCACCGCCGCGACCACTGCCGAACCCGCCGCCGGACCAGCACTGGCGAGCACGGAACGGCAGCCGGCCGCCCTCGGCGTCACCGGTAAGGACTTCCCCAAGGTCTGCGGCAACCTGGGCAACCACAACCACTCCCCGCTCAGGCAGATCACCGCCAGGAACCTCAGCCGCCTGGGCGGCGCCTGGCACGTCAACCTGGAGGGCGGCAGCACCGCGGCGCACCAGCAGAGCACCTGCGTCGTGGAGAACGGCGTCCTGTACGTGCAGACCACGCAGCAGAACGTCTTCGCCGTGGACGGCAGGACCGGCGCGATCAGGTGGAAGACCAACCTCGGCACCAGGCAGACCAACATGCGCGGCGTCGCCCTCGGCGAGGGCCTGGTCTACTCCACCTCGGGCGCCAACATCGTGTACGCGCTGGCCGAGGACACCGGCCGGGTCGTCTGGCAGCGGCAGCTCATCACCGACGACGAGGGCGGCGGCGACACCGGCGGCTGCGACCCGCAGAACGGGCAGTGCGGCGGCCTGACCGGCACGCTGGCCGGCGCCGTCGTCTACCACGACGGGCTGATCTACGTCGGCATGCAGGGCAGCACCGGCGGCGCGCGCGGCCGGGCGTACGCGCTCAAGGCCGCCACCGGCGAGGTCGCCTGGACCTTTTGGGCGTGCCCCGGCGAGGGCCGGTTCGGCAACGACACCTGGGAGGGCGAGTCCTGGAAGACCGGCGGCGCGGTGCCGTGGATCCATCCGGCCGTCGACCCGGACCTGGGCCTGATCTACTGGACGTTCGGCGGCTCCTACCCGCGCCTGGACGGCTCCGGCCGGGGCGGCGACAACCTGTTCGCCAACTCGATCGTGGCCATCGACGCCAAGACCGGCGAACGCAGGTGGCACTTCCAGTCGGTCCACCACGACATCTGGGACCTGGACAACGTCATGGCGCCGGTGCTGGTGGACATCAAGGTCAAGGGCCGGCTGCGCAGGGCCGTCGTCTACGGAAGCAAGGCCGGCATGTTCTACGTCCTCGACCGGGAGAGCGGCGAGCCGCTGCACGGCGTGGAGGAACGCCCCGTGCCGCAGGACGCCCGGCAGAAGACCGCGCCGACGCAGCCCTTCCCCGGCGGGGAGCCGTTCATCACGCAGGCGCCCGAGTTCGGCAAGGCGACCAGGCCGGTGCCGTTCTACGCCTGGGGCGGCCTCTACACGCCGCACTGGGACCGGGCCACGATCATCTTCCCCGGCGCGGGCGGCGGCGCGGACTGGGCGCACCTGTCGTACAACCCGCACACGGGCTGGATCTACGTCGGCTACGGACTGATCAACTCCGGCTTCTCCAACACCCACGACGGGCGGGTCAACACCTCGCGCCCGCTGGGCGAGTACTTCGCGGGCGGCATCGCGGCCGTGGACCCGCGCACGAACAAGCCGGTGTGGACCCTCGACCGCGAGTGGTCGCTGGCGCACGGCAACGGCATCCTGACCACCGGCGGCCGGGTGATGTTCCAGGGCGGGCCCGACGGGCTGCTGCACGCCATGGACGACACCGACGGCCGGATCCTGTGGAGCTTCCAGTGCGGCGCCGGCGTGCACACCAGCCCGATCAGCTACGAGATCGACGGCGAGCAGTACATCGCGGTCCTGGCCGGCGGCAACGGGCTGCCGTATCCGGACATCCCGCGCGGCGACCACCTGTGGGCGTTCAAGCTGGGCGGCAAGGTGGCCCCGGCCGCCACGCCCACCCCGCCCAGGAAGCGCAACGACATCAGGGCGCCGGCCGTTGCCGGGGCCGTCGCCGGCACCACCGTCACGCTCGGCCGGATCTGGGACGCCGCGAACCAGCGGCCCGGCGCGAGCGAGAACACCGTCGCCCAGAACGCCATGTCGCCCCAGCACCTGCGGGTGCCGAAGGGTACGACGGTCACCTTCGTCAACCCGGCCGGCAACGCGTTCGCGCACGCCGCCGTGTCGTTCTTCGAGTACGAGTTCGACAGCGGCGTGCTGATGCCCGGCCAGTCGTTCACCCACACGTTCGGCACCGCGGGCGAGTACTTCTTCAACGACGCGATCTTCCCGCAGAACACCGGCAAGATCGTCGTCTACTGACGGCGCTCAGGCGAGGGGGTGGTCGAAGCCGCGCTCCGACATGCGCTTGGCCACCTCCCGCAGGTCCGCGGCGAACGCCTCGACGCGGTCGTCGCCGAAGCGCACCGTCGGGCCGCTGAGCGTCAGCGCCGCCACGGTCGCACCCGAGCCGCTCGTCACGGGCACGGCGACCGCGGACAGGCCGGGCTCGCGTTCGCCGTGGCTGACCGCGTAGCCGTCGCGCGCCGCCTGGTCGATCCACTCGCGCAGGGTGGCCGCGTGGGGCTCGCCGTACGGGGAGGAGCGGGCCACCCGGGACAGCAGCCGCTCTGGGGCGTCCTTGAGCAGGATCTTCGAGGAGGCCCCCGCCCACAGCGGCAGCTCGTCGCCGACCCGTACGACGTGGCGCAGCGGCTGCGGGCTCTCCTGCTGGGCGATGCAGACGCGGTGCACGTCGCGCAGCACGTAGAGGTTGACCGTCTCCCGCTGCCGCGCGCCCAGCTCGCGCATGAGCTGGACGGTCTCCGGCGGCAGCTCCCACGCCGAACGGGCCAGGTGGGCCCAGCGCCACAGGGCGGGACCGGCAGCGTAGCCCTTCGGCGTGCTCCACAGCAGCCCCATGTGCTCCAGGGTCTGCAGCAGCCGCAGCGCCGTCGTCTTGGCCAGCCCCGTCTCCTCGACGACCTCGCGGATGGTCAGCGTCCGCCGGTCCTCGCCGAGCAGCGCCAGGATGTCGAACGCCCGCTGGACGCTGCGCACGCCGCCGCTCTCACCGGACTCTGCGGGAAGGTTCGAAGGCACGGGTCCTCACTTGTGGGTAGAAGGTGAACCTGCTGCCCACCTTCTCATGCGCTCCGCAGGCTAACATCCGGTCCGCTTAATGGTCCACATGATCCGCTGTATGGATCAGGGTCTTGCCAGAACCTTCACGGTCCTCATACCGTGAGGTCATCCACAGTGCGGTTCAAGAGAACCGCTTAGCGGATCCATGGAGCCGTCATGAACGCAATCCACGAGGCCGGCTGCTTAGTCGCCGGCCGGTGGCTCACCGAAGGACCGCGGGCCGAGCGCGTCGGCCCCTACGTCCGCCAGGTCGTCAGCCGGGCCAGAACGGCACAGGCCGAGGACGTCACCGCAGCTCTCGACCACGCCCGGCGCTCGGCCAGGACGATCGCGCGGCTGGCCCCGGCCACCCGCGCGGACATCCTGGACCGCGCCGCCGCCGCGATCGGCGAGCGGGGCGAGGAGTTCGCCGGCCTGCTGGCGCTCGAACTGGGCAAACCTCTCAAGGACGGGCGCGGCGAGGTGCTGCGGGTGGCCGACACCCTGTCCGTGGCGGCGGCCGAGGCCAGGCGGATCGGCGGCGAGGTGCTGCCGGTGGCGGGCTGGGGCCGCGGCGTCGGCAACACCGCGATCACCCAGCGCGCCCCCGCGGGCCCCGTGCTGGCGATCACGCCGTTCAACGCGCCCGCGAACCTGCTGGCCCACAAGCTCGCCGCCTCCTTCGCCGCGGGCAACACCACCGTCGTCAAGCCGCCGCCGCAGGCCCCGGCCGTCTCCACGGCGCTGGTCGAGCTGCTGCTCGACGCCGGGATGCCGGTCGAGGCCGTACAGGTCCTGCACGGCGGCGGCGAGGTGGGCGCGCGGCTGTGCGCGGCGCCGGAGATCGCCGTGGTGAGCTTCACCGGCGGCGGCGCGGCCGGGCACGCCGTCGCCCACGCCGCCGGGCCGAAGCGGGTGCTGCTCGAACTCGGCGGCAACGCCGCGACCATCGTGTGCGAGGACGCCGACCTCGCCGAGGCGGCCCGGGTCTGCGCCCGCACCGGCTACAGCAACTCCGGCCAGAGCTGCATCTCGGTCCAGCGCGTCTACGTCCAGCGCGCCCGTTTCGACGAGTTCGCCGACGCCCTGACCGGCGAGGTGAAGGCCCTGGCCGTGGGCGACCCCCTCGACCCGGCGACCGACGTGGGCTCGATGGTGGACGACGCCGCGGCCGAGCGCGTGGTCCGCTGGAGCGCCGAGGCCGCCGGGGCGGGCGCCACGATCACCACGGGCGGCAGCCGCGAAGGCGCGGTGATGGCGCCCACCGTCGTGGTCGCGCCGCCCCGCGACGCGCGGGTCGTCAGGGAGGAGGTGTTCGGCGCGCTGGTGGCCGTGCTCCCCTACGACGGCTTCGACGAGGTGATCGAGGAGTGCAACCGCAGCACGTACGGCCTGCAGGCCGGGATCTTCACGCACGACGTGCGCCGCGTCGTCACCGCCTGGCGGGAGCTGGAGGTCGGCGGCCTGATCGTCAACGGCTCCTCCAACTTCCGCCTCGACCACGTCCCGTTCGGCGGCGTGAAGGACTCCGGCATCGGCCGCGAGTCGCCCCGCTGGATGATCGAGGACTTCACCGTGACCAAGACCCTCATGCTCAAGGGGCTGACCATCTGGGGAGATCAATGACCACGGCCGCTCATGCCCTGGTGGCGCAGTTGGAGGAGCTCGGCGTCGAGTACGTCTTCGGCACCTGCGGGCACACCAACATCGCGGTGCTCGACGCGCTGGCCGACAGCCGCATCCGCTTCGTCATCGCCCGCCACGAGCAGGCCGCCGCGCACGCCGCCGACGGCTACGCCCGCGCCAGCGGCAGGCCAGGCGTGCTGCTCGTTCACGTCGGGCCCGGCCTGACCAACGCCGCCACCGGCGTCATGACCGCCGCGCTCGACTCGGTGCCCCTGGTCGTGATCTCCGGCGACATCCCCTCCTACTACCGGGGCCGCCACCCGCACCAGGAGATCAACCTGCACGCCGACGGCGACCAGGCGTCGGTCTTCCGCCCCTTCGTCAAGCGGGCCTGGAACGTGCACCGCGCCCAGGACCTGGGCAGGGCCGTGGAACGGGCCTTCTGGACGGCGCTGTCCGGACGCCCGGGAGCCACGCTCGTCAACGTGCCGATGGACGTCTTCTCCCGGCCCGCGGCGCCGTACCCGCCGATCAGCCGCGCGGCGCCGCCCGGCCTGCCCGAGGCCACCGCCGAACTGATCGCCGCGACGCTGGCGGCGGCCGACCGCCCGCTCCTCTACGTCGGCGGCGGCCTCCGCGAAGATGCCGAGGCGTTGATCGCGCTCGCTGAGCATCTGGACATTCCCATCGCGCACTCGCTCATGGCCAAGGGCACCGTGCCCGACGCCCATCCCCTCGTGCTGGGCATGACCGGTTTCTGGGGGCTGGAGCTGACGAACGCGTACGCCCGCGAGTCCGACGTCGTGCTCGCCCTGGCCACCCGCTTCGCCGAGACCGACGCCAGCTCCTGGGATCCCCGCTTCACGTGGGACTTCTCCGGCGGCACCACCCTCATCCAGATCGACATCGACCCGGCCGAGCTCGGCCGCAACTATCCGGTCGCCATCGGCGCGGTCGCCGACGTGGGGCTGGCGGTCAGGGCACTGGCCGAGGCCGCCAAGGCCCATCCCCCGGCCGAGCGGCCGGAGCTGCGAGCGAGGATCCGCGAGGCCAGAGCCGGGCTGTTCGCCGCGAGCAGGGAGCGCGGCCGGAGCGAGGACTTCCCGCTGCGGCCCGAGCGCATCCTGGCGGACCTGCGCGACGCGATCCCGGCCGACGCGGTGCTGGTCACCGACGTGGGCTGGAACAAGAACGGCGTCGCCCAGTGCTACGAACTGCCGCCGCAGGGGCGCTTCATCACCCCCGGCGGGGCCTCCACGATGGGGTTCGGCCCGGCCGCGGCCGTGGGCGTGCAGCTGGCCCGGCCGGAGCGGACGGTGGTCGCGCTCATCGGCGACGGCGGCATGAGCGCGCAGTTGCCGGCCGTGCCCCTCGCGGTCGAGCAGGGCGCCCCCGTGATCTTCGTCGTGATGAACAACAGGTCGCACGGGACCATCTCGGACCTGCAGGCGGCCCACTTCGGCCGCAGCCACGGCTGCGACTTCACCGACCCGGCCGGGCGGCCCTACAGCCCGGACTTCGCCGCGCTCGCCGTCGCGTGCGGCGCCGACGGCCACACCGTCACCACGCCCGCCGAGCTCGGCGCGGCCCTGCGCGCGGCCGTCGCGAACCGGCGTCCCGCGGTCATCGACGTCCCGATGGTGAACGAACCGGTGCCGACACCCGGCCACTGGAACATCAAGGACATCTATCAGGGGATGTTCTCCGACTGAAACCGTTGCGCGTTCGATATTTCCTCCGCATCCGTGCGGCGCTATAACGAACGTACTAGTCCGTGAATTAGCTCTCTCACCTACCCCCAGAGGTGAATCGTGAGATTTCCGATCGCCGCGGCCGCGTTGCTCCTGCTCGCCGCCTGCGCCCCGCCCGGACAGTCGAACCAGTCAGGAGCCGGCGCCACCGGCCCCATCAAGATCGCGAACGTCAACGCCCAGAGCGGCCAGCTCAGCTCGCTCGGCCAGTGGGAGCACAAGGGCGTGAAGCTGGCCATCGACGAGGCCAACAAGGCCGGCGGCGTCAACGGGCGGCAGATCCAGCTCGACCTGTTCGACAGCCAGGGCGACCCGACCGTCGGCACCAACGTGGCCAGGAAGATCGCCGGCGAGGGCTACATCGCCATGCTGGGCACCGCCGAGAGCGCGGTCACCCTGGCCATGGCGCCCATCCTCAAGGACGCCAAGATCCCGAACATCACCTCGGGCCAGTCGCCCAAGCTGGCCGAGCTGAAGAGCCCGTTCCTGTTCCTCAACGCGCCGACCAGCGTCACCTTCGACGAGACGCTCGCCAAGTACCTGGTCGACGACAAGGGGCAGAAGAAGATCGCGCTGATCAGCAACAACGGCGCGTACGGCGGCGGCGAGCACGACGCCTTCCTCGCCGCGCTCAGGACCAGGAACGTCACCCCGCTGGCCGACGAGGTCGTCACCCCCGACCAGAAGGACTTCAACGCCAACCTCGCCAAGATCCGCGAGAAAGACCCGGAGGTGCTGTTCATCGGCGCCGAGGAGGTCCAGTCGGGGCTGATCGCCAAGCAGGCCCGCGAGCTGGGGCTCAAGGCCGTCTTCGCCGGCGGCGCCCCGATGGGCACCGACGTGTACGCCACCACGGCCGGGCTGAAGAACGCCGAGGGCTCGATCGTCAGCTCGCCCTACCTGAGCAACGACGCCAGCGACGCCATCAAGGCGTTCGCCGCCAAGTACAAGGCCGCCTACAACGAGGAGGCCCGCATGCACGTCGCCAAGGCGTACGACGGCGCGTCGATCCTCATCGAGGCGCTCAAGCGGACCAACGGCGAGGGCGGGCAGAAGCTGGCCGACGCCATCCGCGGCGTCAAGCGCGCCGGGCTGCTGGGCGACTACGACTACGACGCCAACGGCGTCGGCATCCACACCACCAAGATCGGCCTGGTCAAGGAGGGCAAGGTCGTGCCCGAGGCCGCGAGCTGACGTGCAGGTATTCCTCCAGACCCTGATCGGCGGGGTCACGTTCGGAGCGGTGTACGCGCTGGTGGCGATGGGGTTCTCGATCGTCTACCGCACCATGGGGCTGGTCAACTTCGCGCACGGCAGCGTCGTGATGATCGGCGCGTACGCCGCCTCCACGTTCTACCTGGCCAGCCGGCTCCCCTTCGCCGTCGCGATCGTCGTGGCCATCGCGGTCACCGGACTCATCGGCCTGGTGATCGAGCGCTTCCTGCGCCCCCTGGAGAACAAGGACTTCACGCTGATGCTGATCGGCACGATCGGCTTCGGCGCGGTCCTGGAGGCGGGGGCGGTCCTCGTCTGGGGGGCCACCGGCCACGCCGTGCCCTCCCCCGTCGCCACCGAGCCGATCGATCTGGCCGGCGTCCGCATCCCCACGTACAACGTGCTCGTGATCGCGGTCGCGGCGGCCGCGACCGGCCTGCTGGCGCTGTTCCTGCAGCGCACCAAGCGCGGCGCGGCCATGCAGGCGGTCGCCATGGACCACCAGGCCGCCACCGCGGTCGGCATCCACGTCGGCCGCAGCAACGCCATGGCCTTCGCCATCGGCGCGGGCCTGGCGGCGCTGGCGGGCAGCCTGGTCGGGCCGATGCTGTACGTCAACCCGACCATGGGCGGCACCCTGGGCATCAAGGGCTTCGCCGCCGCCATGCTGGGCGGCTTCGGGAGCATGCCGGGCGCGATCGTCGGCGGGCTGGCCTTCGGGCTGCTCGACTCGTTCGCCGCGGGCAACTTCCAGGAGTACTCCGAGCTGGTGACGTTCCTGGTGTTCGCCGTCGTGGTCATGATCCGCCCGACCGGCATCTTCGGAGAGGCCACGGTGAACCGCGCATGAGACCTCTGGCCTGGCTCGTCCCCGTCGCCGTGGCCGCGTGGCTGCTCCCCTACGGCCTGGGCGGCTACTCGATGCACGTCGCCGACGTGGCGATCATCTTCGCCATCCTGGCCGTCGGCCTCGGCCTGACCATGGGCGTGGCCGGGCAGATCAACCTGGCCCAGGTCGCCTTCTTCGGCGTCGGCGCCTACACCGTGGCCATCCTCACCACGCAGGCCGGCTTCGGCTACTGGACGGCCGCGGTCCTGGCGGTGGTGGCCGCCGTGGTCTTCGGCGCGCTCGTGGGCGTGCCCGCGCTGCGCATGCAGTCGCACTACCTGGGCATCGTGACGCTCGGCCTGGCGCTGGCCTTCACCAACTGGGTCACCAACGCCACCGTCGCGGGCCGGGCCGAGGGCATCAGCGACCTCCCGGTGCCGCCCATGTTCGGCGTCGACCTGTCCAGCGGCTACCTCTTCTACTACGTCGAGCTGATCGTCTTCGCGCTCGTCCTGGCCTTCGCCCTGCTGGTCACCCACTCGCCGCTGGGCCGCAGGCTGCGCGCCATGCGCGACGACGACCTCGCGGCGGGCGCGCTGGGCGCGGAGATCCCGCTGCTGCGCATGACCGCCTTCGTGCTGTCCGGCCTGTACGGCGGCGTCGCGGGCGTCCTGTACGCCGGGCTCATCCGCTTCGTCGCGCCCGAGTCCTTCAACATCGCCAACATGTTCCTCCTGCTCGCCATGGTGATCATCGGCGGCCGGAGCAGCATCCTGGGCTGCGTCGTCGGCGCCGTCGCGCTCTCCCTGGTCAGGGAGGCGCTGCTGGACGCCTCCGCCTACGCCCAGCTCGGCTACGGCCTCGTGGTCGTGCTCGTGGTGGTGTTCGCGCCCAAGGGCCTGGCCGGGCTCCCCCGCCAGCTCCTGCGGCGGCGCCGCGACGGCTCGCGGGCCCAGCTCGGCCCCTTCCGGCCGTACGAGGCCGCACCCACCGCTTCGGACGGCGACGTCCTGGAGGTTCAGGACGTGACCAAGCGGTTCAAGGGCCTGGTCGCGCTCGACGGGGTGTCGCTGACCGTGCCCGCCGGGCAGATCCGCGGCGTCGTGGGGCCCAACGGCTCGGGCAAGACGACGCTGTTCAACGTCGTCAGCGGCTTCTACACGCCCACCCAGGGATCGGTGCGGCTGCTCGGGCGCGACGTGACCGGGGCGGCGCCGTACCGGCTGTCGCACCGCGGCGTGGCCAGGACCTTCCAGAACCTGCGCCTGTTCGAGGACCTCAGCGTGCGCGAGAACCTGCTCATCGGCCTGGACCGCACGCCGACCACCTGGATCTGGCGCTACCCGAGCCTGCCCTGGAAGGTGCTGGGCTACGAGCGGGAGCTGCGCGAGCGGGCCGGGGAGCTCATCGAGCGGTTCGGGCTGGCCGAGGTCGCCGACGCGGAGCCGCGCTCGCTGCCGTACGGGATCCAGCGGCGCATCGAGCTGGCCCGCGCCATGGCCATGCGGCCGAGCCTGCTCCTGCTGGACGAGCCCGCCGCCGGCATGAACGGTGAGGAGGTGCGCCGGCTGGGCGAGATCGTCCGCTCCATCAGGGACTCCGGCGTGACCGTCGTGATCATCGAGCACAACATGGGCCTGGTCATGTCGCTGTGCGAGCAGGTCACGGTCCTGTCGGGCGGCCGCGTCATCGCCGACGGCCCGCCGGCCGAGGTCGCCGTGCATCCCGACGTCGTGGCCGCCTATCTCGGCGACTCGATGACCGCCCCCACCGCCGAGGAGGCCACCCGTTGAGCACGCTCACCGTCGAGAACCTCTCCGTCCACTACGGCGGCGTACGGGCCGCGCACGACGTCTCCTTCACCGTCGAACCGGGCCAGTCGCTGGGCATCATCGGCGCCAACGGCGCGGGCAAGACCTCCACGCTCAAGGCCGTCATGGGCCTCGCGCCCCGGCAGGCCGAGGCGATCCGCTTCGGCGGGCACGACCTCCTGCGCGCGCCCGCGCACACCCTGGTGCGGCACGGCATCGGCTACGTGCCCGAGGGCCGGCACGTCTTCCCCGGCCTGAGCGTCGAGAAGAACCTCCTGCTCGGGGCCTACACCCAGAGCTGGAAGCGCACACCCCTCGACGAGGTGTACTCGGTCTTCCCGGTGCTGCGCGAGATGCGCCACCGCCTGGCGGGGGCCCTGTCCGGAGGCCAGCAGCAGATGCTGGCCGTCGGACGGGCGCTGATGTGCCGCCCCAAGGTGATGCTGCTGGACGAGCCCTCGATGGGGCTGTCGCCGATCCTCGTCGCCGAGATCGCCGCCGTGCTCAAGCGGCTCAACGCCGACGGCCTGGCCATCCTGCTGGTGGAGCAGAACGCCAAGCTCACCTTCGACGTCACCACGACCTGCCTGGTGATGGAGAACGGCGAGATCGCCACCACCGGCAGCTCGGCCGCACTCCGCGACGACCCTCAGGTCCGCCGCATCTACCTCGGCCTGTGACCCGCCCGTGCGCCCCCGTCCTTCCGGAGCGGGGGCTCAGCGGGTCAGCCGGCGATCTCCGCGATGTCCGGCTCCACCAGGGGGAAGCGTTCGAGGACCGCCGGGTCGTGGCCGGCGACCACCAGGTGGGGGCCGTCGGCCAGTTCCTTGATCCGGTCGAAGGCGCCGTACATGCCGGTCATGCTGTGCAGGATCGGGAACGGGCGGTCGCCCTCGATGTTCTCGTAGAAGTGGCTGGCGTCCGAGGCCAGCACGACGTGGCCGCGGGCGGTGCGGACGCGGACCACCTGCATGCCCGCCGTGTGCCCGCCGACCAGGTGCACGCTCAGGCCGGGCACCACGGTCGCGTCGCCGTCGAGCAGGGACACGCGGCCGTCACGGCGGGCGGCCTGGAGGTGGGCGAGGTCGTCGTCGTTCAGCAGCCAGCGCTCCCCCGCGACCCGCTCGGCCCAGGGCCCCGTCCAGTAGTCCAGCTCGGCCCGCTGCAGGACGTAGCGGGCCGAGGTGAACTCGCCGGTGGTGCCCGTGTGGTCGTAGTGCAGGTGGGTCAGCACCACGTGATCGACGGCGTCCGCCGCCACGCCCAGCCTGGCCAGCGCCTCCACCGGCGAGGCCAGGTAGCGCAGCCCCGCGGCCCGCTCGGCGCGCGCCCGCCCGATGCCGGTGTCGACGACGACCGTGTGCTCGTCGTTGACGGCCAGCCAGACGTAGTAGGCCGTGGGGTGCGGCTCCGCTCCCCTGGTGTCGTAGCCGTGGAAGTGCTCGCCGCGCCGGGCGTCGCGCTCGGCGTAGCGCAGGGCGTACACGCGGAAGCCAGTCACACCCGCGCCGCTTCCCTGAGCCCGAGTTGCTCGGTCGGGACGCGGTAGGTCTCCCTGGCGGTGGCCACGGCGGCCACGTTGACCAGGCACACGAGGGCGGTGATGACCGACACGCCCAGCCAGCTGTCCGGGCCGGTGCCCGCCACCGCCGTGGCCACGGTCGGCGCGAAGCCGGCGATCGCGAAGCCGATCTGGGTGCCGATCGCCATGCCCGACAGGCGGACCCGGGTGGTGAACATCTCGCCGTAGAACGACGGCCAGACGCCGCTGGTGGCGCTGTGCACGACGCCGAACATCAGGATGCCCACGACGAAGATCAGGGCGTAGCTGCCGATGGAGATCGACCACAGGTAGGCGAACATCAGCACCGCGCAGCCCAGCGAGCCGCCGATGAAGACCGGCTTGCGGCCGATCCGGTCCGACAGCCGCCCCCACAACGGGATCGTGATCACCGCGGCGACGTTGGCCAGCACGCCGACCCACAGCATGAGGCCGCGTTCCAGGTGCATGGTGTTGACGGCGTACGACAGCGCGTGGACGGTGAAGATCGTGCTCACCGAGGCGATGACCGCGGCCACGACCACGCGCAGCACGTCCCCCCGCTGCTCGCGGAAGAGCACGGCCAGCGGCATCCTGGCCACGTTGTTGGTGGCGACCTCCTGCTCGAAGGCGGGCGTCTCCTCCAGCGTGCGGCGGATGACCAGCCCGACGGCGGCCACTCCGATGCTCAGCCAGAACGGCACCCGCCAGCCCCAGCTCAGCAGCTGGTCCTCGGGCAGCGCGGCGATCGGCAGGAAGATCGCGGTGGCGATGATCTGCCCGGCCTGGGTGCCGTTGAGCGTGAAGCTGGTGTAGTAGGCCCGCCGGGTGTCGGGCGCGTGCTCCAGCGTCATCGAGTTGGCGCCGGCCTGCTCGCCGGAGACGGAGAAGCCCTGCAGCAGGCGCAGGAGCACGAGCAGGACCGGGGCGAGCACGCCGACCTGGTCGTAGGTGGGCAGGCAGCCCACCAGGAACGTCGAGGCGCCCATCATGACCAGCGTGGTGACCAGGACCTTCTTGCGGCCGAACTTGTCGCCCACGTGCCCGAGGACGAACGCGCCGACCGGCCTGGCCAGGTAGCCGACGCCGAAGGTGGCCAGCGCCAGGAGCGTACCCGTGGCGGGAGAGGTGGACGGAAAGAAGATCTTGCTGAAGACCAGCGCGGCCGCGGTGCCGTAGATGAAGAAGTCGTAGTACTCCAAGGCACTACCGATCCATGCAGCTATAGCCGCTTTGCGAGGTTTGCCCTGCACCGTCACGATTATGCTCCTCACGGGGGGAATGGGATAGCGCAGTGGCAGGAAACTAACTCACTGGTTCGTACATTACAAGGGTGTTGCCAATCGGTTACCTGGGAGCGCGGTGGTTAAGCCTGGCCCCGGAGGTAGGAGACGACCATCTCGCCCACCATCCGGCGCAGCCGGTCGCGGTGCTCCGGCGCCGCCATGTCACGCCCGAACAGGGCGCCGAACGTGTGCTGGTTGGCCACCCGGAAGAAGCAGAACGAGCTGATCATCATGTGCACGTCGATCGCGTCGGCCTCGGTCACGAACTCCCCCGAGGCCTGCCCCGCGTCCAGGATGCCCGAGATGACGTCGAGCACCGGCGTGCCGAGGTTGGCCAGCACCTCGGACTTGCGGATGTGCTCGGCCTGGTGGACGTTCTCGATGGCGACGAGCTTGATGAAGTCGCGGTGCAGGTCGTGGTGGTCGAAGGTCAGCTCCGCCAGGGTGCGGATCGCCTCCACCGGGGCCAGGTGCTCGACGTCGATCGTCCGCTCCATCGCGCGGACCTCGGTGTAGGCCTTCTCCAGAACCGCGATGTAGAGGCGCTCCTTGCTGCCGAAGTAGTAGTAGATCATGCGCTTGGTCGTGCGCATGCGCTCGGCGATCTCGTCCACGCGCGCGCCCGCGTACCCGTGCCGGGCGAACTCCTGCTGGGCGACCTCGAGGATCTCCGCCTTGGTGCGCTCGGCGTCCCGCTGGCGTTCGGAGGCGACGGGTTGCGTGGTCATTCGGTCATCTTAGTGAGGTCCGGCGTGCTGCACGGAGAGACGGATGGGGGCGTTCCCGGCGCCGTACCCCTGGTAGCCGCCCGTGCGCTGGACGATCTCGAAGAAGACGCGGCCGACGGTGACGGTGTACAGGTGCAGGAACTCGCCGTGCCCGTCCCGGTCGTACAGCACGCCCAGCTCCCTGAGCTCGGGGTCGACGTTGTCGTGGCGGGCCTCCAGGTCGTCGTAGTAGTTGGCGGGGATGGGCAGCAGCAGCTCCGGGCACTCGGCCCGCAGGCGGCGGGCGACGGCCACGACGTCGTCGCAGGCGAGCGCGACGTGCTGCCACGGCTGGTCCCTGGCGCCGACCTGGGCGAGGTTGATGACCATCCGCACCGCTCCCTCGGCGGCCGACATCGCCTTGCTGCGGAGCAGTCCGTACGGGTCGGGCAGCTCCAGGCTCTCCTGCGGCTGGAGGCCGAGCACGGTGCGGTAGAACAGCTCGGCCTCGTCGAAATAGTGGAACGGCTGGGTGAGGGCCACGTGGTCGATGCGGGTGATCTCCCCGGCGACCGGCCCAGAGAGCGGCCCAGAGACCGGCCCAGAGAGCGGCCCCGAGGGGCCGAAGTCGTCGAGCCAGGCCGTGTCGCAGAAGAAGATCTGGGTGCCGTCGGGGGCGGCGACGGCGTCCAGGCGCGCCTCCCTGGGCGCGCGCTCGCGCGGCAGCACCGGCGACAGCAGCGACTCCGCGTGCTTGACCGCCCCGCCGGGGTCGGGGCTGTCGAGCCCGATGGCGACCAGCGCGGGGTCCCCGCCGGTACCGTTGAGGAGCAGCCGCGCCCCGCCCTGTTCCCACAGCTCGACGGGTTTGGTGGGATGCCTCCCGGTACGCTGGAAGCCGAGCGCGGCCAGCACCCCGCCGAGGGCCTCCGGGTCGGCCAGCTCCGCGAAGGCGAACCCGGTGGGCACGGCCGGATGCGCGGCCCCGTACAGGGTGTCCTCCAGGGCGATGAGCGAGCGCATGCCGTCGCGGGCCGTGCGGGCGGTGCCGGCCTGGCGGAAGTGGTCGTTGAACACCTCCAGCGAGAGCGGCCCGGTGTATCCGGCGTCGAGGACGTGCCGGACCAGCCCGGCCACGTCGAAGTTGCCCTGGCCGGGGAAGCAGCGGTAGTGGCGGCTCCATTGCAGCACGTCCATGGCCAGCAGCGGCGCGTCGGCAAGCTGGAGGAAGAAGATCTTCTCGCCGGGGATCGCCTCGATGCCGATCGGGTCGGAGCCGCGCGAGAGGATGTGGAAGCTGTCCAGGCAGGTGCCCAGGTTCGGGTGGTCGGCCAGGCGCACCAGGCGCCAGGCGTGCAGATACTCGTTGACGTGCCGGCCCCAGGCCAGCGCCTCGTACGCGATGCGGATCCCGTGCTCGGCGGCCCGTTCGGCGAGCAGCCGCAGCTGGGCCGCGGCCAGCTCGTCGTCGCCGATCGCGGCCGGCGAGACGTTGGAGCAGACCAGCAGCAGGTCGGCGCCCAGGCGCTCCATGGTCCGGAACTTGTGCTCGGCGCGGCGCAGGTTGCGGGCCAGCAGGTCGGCGGGCACGGCCTCGAAGTCGCGGAACGGCTGGTAGAGGTCGATGGAGAGCCCCAGGTCCGCGGCGCGGGCCCGGATCTCCTCGGGTGGCAGCGGGCAGACGAGCAGGTCGTTCTCGAAGATCTCCACGCCGTCGAACCCGGCGGCTGCGATGGCGTCCAGCTTCTCGGTCAGGGTGCCGCTCACCGACACGGTGGCGATGGACTTGCGCACAACTTCTCCTCAGACGGTCACCAGGTCGGTCAGGTGGGCGAGCATGCGCTCGGTGTCGGGCTCGCGGCCGGTGAACAGGCGGAAGGCGTGCGCGGCCTGGAAGACGACCATGCCGCCGCCGTCCAGCGTCCGGCAGCCCGCCGCGCGGGCCTGCTTGAGCAGCTCCGTCTCCAGCGGCCGGTACACGATGTCGGCCACCCACAGGCCGGGGCGCAGCAGCGAGGCGGGCAGCGGCAGCCCCGGGTGGTGCGCCATGCCGGTGGGCGTGGCGTGCGCCAGCCCGTCCGCCTCGGCGAGCAGCGCGGGCAGGTCGTCGCGGCCGGCGGCGCGGGCCCGGGCGGCGCCGAACCGGGAGCTCAGCTCCGCCGCCAGCCGCGCCGCCCGGCCGGGGTCGGCGTCGACGAGGGTCACCCGGTCGGCGCCCAGGGTGAGCAGCGCGTGCCCGACCGCGGCCCCCGCGCCGCCCGCGCCGAGCTGCACGACCCGGCGGGTGGGCGCCTCGGGCAGGCCACGGGCGAACGACTCGGCGAACCCCGTCCAGTCCGTGTTGTGCCCGATGGCGCGCTCGCCGTCGAACACGACGGTGTTGACGGCGCCGAGCATGCGGGCGTCCGGCGACAGGTCGTCCAGGTGCGGGATGACGCTCTGCTTGCACGGGTGGGTGATGTTGAGCCCGTCGTAGCCGAAGCGGCGCGCGGTGCGTACCAGCTCCCCCACGTCGAGCCCGAGCACGTCGGTGTCGAGCAGCCGGTAGACGTAGTGCAGCCCGTGGTGGACGGCCTCCCGCTCGTGCAGCGGCGGGCTGAGCGAGGGGCCGATGCCCGAGCCGACCAGCCCTGTCAGGAACGAGGCCATCAGTTCTTCCTCTCCGGCGGATGGGACAGGTGGGTTGGACGCCTCCTAATGTACGTACTAGTGAGTTAGCTGGCTAGACGCGGGCCGGCACCGGCGCACCCCGGCTCTACGTCAGGCGAACGGCCGGGCCACCTGGTCCAGCACCGCGTCCGTGTGCTCGCGCAGCGTCCGGGTCTCGTCGTCGAGCCACTTCTGCGTGGCGATGCGCATCGCGACCAGGAAGGCGGCGGCGATCACCGTGGGATCGACGCCTCCGGCCTGCTCGCGCCCGGCCACCGCCCGGCTCAGCTCCTTCTCCAGGCGCATCCGGCCGGCCAGCTGCCGGGCCAGCAGCGAGGGGTGGCGCATGACCAGCCTTGTGCGCACGAGCCACTCCCGGTCGAGGCCGCCGTTCTCGCTGTCGAAGATGTCCAGCGCGCCGCGCAGCGCCTGCCAGGCCGACAGCTCGGCCGGCTGCTCGCGCACCCGCCGGACGAGTTCGAGCAGGCGCTGCTCGTCGCCGTAGAGCAGCGCCTCCTCCTTGCCGTCGAAGTAGTTGGAGAACGTCCGGCGCGAGATGTTGGCGGCGTCGGCGATGGCCTCGACCGTGACGTTGTCCAGGCCGTGCTCGATCGCCAGCCGCAGCGTGGCCTCGTGCACCGCCGTGCGGGTCTCGGCCTTCTTGCGCTCGCGCAACCCCATTGTGCTGTCCATGACGCAGGCAAGCTTACCCGGCGGGAATAGATGCCCATTGCGCAAAGTTTCCCATTGAGCATGTATGGTGTCCCGGTCTAACGTACTCAGTTGGAGGTCCGCGCATGAGCGCACAGACGGCAGCGCCGTCGTCGGCGGCGGAGCCGATGGCCCACCGCCAGGTTCTCGAGGCCCTCAGCGGCCTGTTACTCGTCCTCTTCGTGGCGATGATCAGCGGCACCGTCGTGTCGGTCGCGCTCCCCCAGATCATCGGCGCGCTCGACGGCAGCCAGTCGCAGTACACGTGGGTGGTCACGGCCTCCCTGCTGGCCTCGACCGCCTCCACCCCCATCTGGGGCAAGCTGGCCGACCTGTTCAACAAGAAGCTGCTCCTGCAGATCTCCATCGTGATCTTCATGGTCAGCTCGCTGGCCTGCGGCTTCGCCCAGAACACCGGGCAGCTCATCGCCTTCCGCGCGATCCAGGGCCTGGGCATGGGCGCCCTGCAGATCCTCGCGCAGGTGATCATCGCCGCGATGATCAGCCCCAAGGAGCGCGGCCGCTACAACGGCTACCTCGGCGCGGTCATGGCCGTGGCCACCGTCGGCGGCCCGCTGCTCGGCGGCCTCATCGCCGACACCTCCTGGCTGGGCTGGCGCTGGTGCTTCTTCATCGCCGTGCCGTTCACCGTCATCGCCTTCGCCCTGCTGACCAAGACCCTGCGCGTCCCGACCGTGCGCCGCTCGGACGTGAGCATCGACTACTGGGGCGCCACCCTCATCGCCGCCGGCGTCAGCGTCCTGCTCATCTGGGTCACCTTCGTCGGCAACGAGTTCGACTGGCTGTCCTGGCAGACCGCGGCCATGGCGGGCGGCGGCGTGCTCCTGCTCGCCCTGGCCACCTGGGTCGAGTCCCGGGTCAAGGAGCCGGTCGTGCCGCTGCACGTCATCAGCAGGCGCACCCCCGCCCTGGCCATCCTGGCCAGCCTCGCGGTCGGCATGGCGATGTTCGGCGGCTCGGTCTTCCTGGGCCAGTACTTCCAGATCGGGCGCGGGTACGGCCCGACCGCCGCGGGCCTGCTGACGATCCCGATGATGGCGGGCGTGCTGCTCTCCTCGACCGTCAGCGGCCGGATGGTCTCCAGGAGCGGCCGGACCAAGCCGTACATCCTGACCGGCCTGGTCGTCCTGACGCTCGGCTTCGCCGGCCTGGCCACCATCGACCACCGGACCTCGTTGGTGCTGATCTCCGCGTACATGCTGGCCGTGGGCGTCGGCGTCGGCATGTCGATGCAGAACCTCGTCCTCGTCATCCAGAACACCGTCCCACTGCGCGAGATCGGCGCGGCCAGCGGCTCGATCACCTTCTTCCGCTCGCTCGGCGGCACCGTCGGCGTGTCGGTGCTCGGCGCCGTCCTGGCCAACCGGGTGGCCTCCAACATCGCCGAGGGCCTGGCCAAGGCCGGCATCCCGGCGGGCGGGCAGGCGGCGGGCGGCAGCCTCGACATCGCCGCGCTGCCCGAGCCGATCAAGCTGATCATCAGGTCCGCGTACGGCGACGCCACCGGCCACATCTTCCTCATCTCGGCCGCGATCGCCACCGTCGGCCTCGTCGCCGCGGCCTTCCTCAAGCCGGCCAAACTCCGCGACAGCCTGGACCTCCCCGACCCCGCCAAGGAGGAGACCCCAGCGAACGCCTGACGGCAAGGATTCGCCAGTTCATGGTCATCCGCGGGTCGCTGCGGAGTGGGGTGGATTCCGGCGCGGTAAGAGGAGACCCGGGGATCAGGGATCGGGAGGCACCATGGACCCGTCCGCAGGCGACGAAGCCGGACTCGGCCAGGACCTCGCCCGCGTGGGCCGCATCCTCGCCCAGATCGTCGCGCCGACCACTTTCATCGCGTCGGTCCTGATGTATTTCGGATCGGTCCGCCTCAGCACCATGTACTGGAAGTTCGGGGTCAATTCCAGCATGCTGAGTTTCACCTTCCAGGACTATGTGTTGCGTAGCATCGATGTGGTCGAGGTACCGCTGGTGCTCTTCCTGCTGGGGCTCCTGGTGGTCCTCCGGGCGGCGCCCTTCGCACACAAGGCGCTGATCCGATGCACCTCCCGGCATCGCGACGCCACGGTAGGGGCCATCCTGGCACTCGCCACGCTCGGATTCGCGAGCATCGCGGTGGCCATGGTGGCCATGTTCGATCAGTGGCGTCCGCCTCCGCCATTCTTGGTCGCGCCGCTCTGCCTGGACGTCGGCGTGATCCTTGTGTACTTCAGCGTGTACCTGTACACCATCAACTCCGGCCCGGTGGTTTCCTCCACGAGCCAGATCGTCCAGCGCACGGTCTTGGCAGCCTTTCTCCTGATCTCGCTGCTGTGGGTGGTGACCCATCGTGCGAAGACAGTGGGAGAGGAAGACGCCCAAAAGGTAGAGGCAACCATGCTGGGCGTGGTTGTCTACGCGCCACAGCCGCTGAACATGAAGGGTCCGGGAATCACGGAGACCCCGCTCATGGAGCCGAACGCGAGATACCGCTACCAGTACACCGGCCTGCGCCTCCTGATCCATTCCAACCGGCAGTATTTCCTCCTGCCCGCCTGCCGAGGCTCCGCCCCCGAGGCGCGGGCGATCGCTCTACCGGCCGACGGTTCGGTCAGGCTCGAGACCTTCAAGGTCGAGAAGAAGCCGACCTGCCCCTGAGGCCGGTCAGGCCCAGCCGTAGACCGAGCGGACGGCGGCGGCGATCTCGTTGACCAGGGTCATGTTGTTGCCGTTGGCCAGGATCGCGTACCCGGCCCCGAGCTCCGGGTAGCCCTTGAACACGGACTTGAAGCCGTGGTTGGAGCCGTCGTGGGTGTAGGAGAAGCTCTTCGTCCCGGAGCCGGCGATGAAGAAGCCCCGCCCCATGGTGGGCTCGGGGCCCGCGGTGAGCAGGGTGCGGACCGACGTCTTGGTGAGCGGCCCGGCGATGTCGCCGGAGGCGGTCCACGCCTTGTTGAGGTAGCACACCAGGCGGCACAGGTCGAGGACGTTCGTGTAGAGGCCGGCGGCGGCCGACTCCGGGTAGCGGTTGCGCTTGCCGGGGATCACCGTGCCGGTGGCGGTGTGGCCGGCGGCCAGTTCGAAGCCCGGCGACAGCGCATAGGAGCTGTTCTTCATACCGAGCGGTCCGAACACCTCCTTGTCCATGTAGGAGGCCAGCGACAGGCCGCTCTGCTGCTCCACCATCCGCTGCAGCAGCACGAACCCGCCGCCGGAGTAGTGGAACTCGGCCCCGGGGGCGGTGGTGAGCTCGATCTTCGGGGAGTTGCCCTCGCCGTTCATGACCTGCAGCAGCGACGGCACGGTCGCGCCGGGGCCGTAGCCGGCGAAGCCGCCGCCGCCCGTGTCGAAGCCGGAGCAGGCATCGGCCGGGGAGGTGGAGCCGCGGCCGACGATGCCGGCCCGGTGCGTGAGCACGCGATCGATGGTCGGCACCGCCGTCGAGGAGACGCAGGAGCGGCTCGGCAGGGTCCAGCCCAGGTGGGGGCGGATGTCCCCGGTCAGGGGCTGCTTGAGCGTCTGCGCCAGGCGCAGGACGCCGACCGAGGCCACGGCCTTGCTGATGGAGGCGGCCTGGAAGGCGGTCTCGGGGTGCGCGGCGGCGCCGCTGCCGGCCTCCAGCCAGCCGTACCCGGTGGACCAGGCGATCTTGTTGCCGACCACCACGGCGACGGCCACGCCTGGCGTCTTCCACGCGTTCATCCGCTGCCAGACGGTCGCGCCGCCGACCGCGTTCTCGACCTGGCGCACCCGGTCGGCGGGCAGTGCCGGGACCTTGCCGCGCGTGCTCACCGACCAGCCGCCGGCCGGTGAGAAGGCGACGTTGTGCAGCTGCCAGCCGCCGGCGGCCAGCTCGTTCAGCTTCTTGAAGCAGGCGTCGTCGACGGCGCGCGCGTGGAACTCGTCCTGCGCGACGACCACCCACCCGCCGCTCTTGGGGAAGGCGACGCGGGTCACGCGGCGCCCGCCCTGCGTCAGGTTGCGCATCATCTGGTAGCACTCGTCGTCGACGCCGCGGGTGTAGAAGCCCGTGGTGTCGGCCACCACCCAGCGGTCGCCGCCGGCCGGCGGGAAAGCGACGTGCACGACCTGCCGCCCGGCCGTGTAGGAGTCGCTGACGCGCTGGTGGCACGCCTCGGGCAGGCCGCGCGCCGCCATCCCCTTGTCACTCGTGATCACCCAACGGTCGCCGCCCTCCGGCGGGAAGGCCACACAGTGGATCTTCGCCCCGGATTTGACCATCTTTCCGAGCTCGGCGAAACACGCGTCGGGCACGCCACGGGCGAAATAGCGGCCGTCCTGGGTGACGACCACCCAGCCGTTCGACGGCGTGAACGCGACAGTGGTGAGGCCGTACGGCGCCAGCTCCCCCGTCTTGGCATGCAGCTCGGCGGGGACGCCCGCGTCGGCGAACGGGTAGCTCGCCGCCAGCGCCGGCCGGGTCAGGCCCGCTGCGGACAGGCCCGCGGCGCCTGCCAGGGTGCCCGTCAAGGTGCCGGTCAGAGTGAGGAAGCGTCTGCGGTCCAAGGGGGAAACTCCTCAGGGGACAATGGTCACGAACTGCGTTTGAATCATGGCAGACCGCAGAGACTCCTCGATTCACCGCACGGCGGGCGGGCCCTGCTCGATGCGGCGCAGCACGGGGGCGAGCCGTTCCAGGTCGGGGCCGTCGATCGGCTGGCGCTCGTCCCACCAGGTGGCGCCGGCGTCCATGAGCGGCCCGAGCAGGTCGCGCGACTGCGCTCCGTCGGCGGGGCTGACGCCGCCGACGACGAGCTCGAAGGGGCCGTCGTCCTCGCGGCGCTGCTCACGCACGTACGCGGCCAGCTCCCGCACCTGGTCGACGGGCGGGCCGTACCCGTGCGAACCCGGCCCGAACAGCGGGACCGCGCCGTCCCAGCGGGCGGCCCGGCGCATCGGCCGGCGGTTGGGCCAGAACCCGGCGACCCAGACCGGCGGGCGGGGGCGCTGCGCGGTCGGCGGCAGCAGGGCCACGTCCTCGGCCCGGTAGTGCCGCCCGTGATGGGTGACCGGCTCGCCGCTCCAGTAGCGGGCGAGCAGGCCGAGCCCTTCGTCGAGTCGCTCGGCGAGCACGACGGGGTCGGTGGGCTCGCCGAAGCTGCCGTACTCGTCCTCGACCGGCCCGCCCAGCCCCGCGCCGAAGATCACCCGGCCGCCGCTGAGCACGTCGAGCGTGGCGACCTGGCGGGCCAGCTGCTGCGGCCGGCGCCGGGCGACCGGGGTGACCAGGGTGCCGAGCCTGATCCGGGTGGTCGCCAGCGCCGCCGCGGTCAGCAGCATCCAGGGGTCGCCGAACGCGCGCCGCTTGCTCTTGACGTGGACGACGTGGTCCCAGACGAACAGCGCGTCCCAGCCCGCCTGTTCCGCGGCGACGGCCACCGAGGCGACGGTCCTGGGGTCGGCGAAGTCGCCGAAGTTCGGAATGTTGATCGAGAAGTGCATCCCGCCATGCTGCTGGCCCGCGGCGGGGGACGGCAATCGTATTAAGGCGTGTCGGCGATGTCGTTGGCGGCCACGTATCCGAAGGTCATGGCGGGGCCGATGGTCGAGCCGGAGCCGGCGTAGCTGTGGCCCATGACGGCTCCGCTGGCGTTGCCGGCGGCGTACAGGCCGGGGATGACCGAGCCGTCGGCGCGCAGCACGCGTGCCTTGGCGTCGGTGCGCATCCCGCCCTTGGTGCCGAGGTCCCCTGGGACGATCTTGAACGCGTAGAAGGGCGGCAGCCACAGCGGCGCGAGGCACGGGTTCGGCTTGACCAGCGGGTCGGCGTAGTAGCGGTCGTAGGCGCTGTCGCCCCGGTGGAAGTCGAGGTCCTTGCCGGTCGCGGCGAACCCGTTGAAGCGGTCGACGGTGCCGCGCAGCGCCGCCTGCGGGACGCCGATCTTCTGGGCCAGCTGCTCGATCGTCCACGCCTTGTACGCGGCGCCGCTGGTGAACCACTCGTCGGGCAGCGGCAGCAGCGGCGCGACGTCCCGGAACAGGTACTTGTTGCGGTAGTTCTGGTCGACGACGAGCCAGGCGGGGATGTGCGACGCGGACGGGGTGTTGCGGTCGTACATGACGTGGACGACGTCGCTGTAGGGGGCGCCCTCGTTGACGAAGCGCACGCCGTTGCCGTTGACCAGGAGGCAGCCCGGCAGGGTGCGTTCGGCCAGGCAGAAGTACGGCTCGTCGGGCAGCGGGATGGCCGGGCCCCACCAGGCGTCGTCCATGAGGTCCAGCGCGGCGCCGACCCGTTCGCCGGCCTCGATGCCGTCGCCGGTGTTCTCCTTGGCGCCGACGGTCCAGCTCGTGCCGATGGGCTGGCGCTGGAACTCCGTACGCATGGCCGCGCTGTGCTCGAACCCGCCCGAGCCGACGATCACGCCGCGCTTGGCCCTGATCAGGCCGGTCGGCGTGACGACGCCGGTGACGCGGCCGGACTCGACCTTGAGGTCGAGCAGCGGGGTGTTCAGCAGGACCGGCACGCCGGCCGAGAGCAGCCCCGCGCGCAGGCCGGCGGCCAGGGACTGGCCCATGGTCAGCGGCTTCTCGCCGCGCAGCGCCGCCTCGGTGCCGCGCAGCAGGCACGCGGCGCTCACCTCGAGGCCCTTGGGGTTGACGGCGGCGAGCGTCAGCCACTTGTAGTCGGCGCTGTAGACCACCAGGCCCGCGGGGGTCTGGATGTACGGGCCGTTCAGGCGGGCCAGCTCGGCGCCGAGGATGCGGCCGTCGAGCTGGGCGGGCTCGATGGAGCGCCCGTTCGGCATGCCGCCGGGGAACTCCGGATAGTAGTCCGAGTAGCCCTCCATGAACCGGAACCGCAGCGGGCTGTTCCGCATCACGAACGAGATCATCGCCGGCCCGGCGGCCAGGAAGGCCCGCTGCCGCTCGATCGGCACGGTGTCGCCGACGACGCGGGCCAGGTAGGCGGCGGCCTTGGCCGGGGTGTCCTGGACTCCGGCGGCGAGGATGACCTCGTTGCACGGGATCCAGATGCCCGCGCCCGAACGGGCGGCCGAGCCGCCGAACGTCGGGGCCTTCTCCACCACGACCGCGCGCAGCCCGCGCTTGGCCGCCGTCAGCGCCGCGGTCATCCCGGCGGCCCCGGCGCCGACCACCACGACGTCGTACTCGACCTCGGCACGGGCCGGCGCGCTGCCGAGCGCGGCGCCCGCGACCATTGCGCCGCCCGCCACGGCGGCCCCGCGTAACAGGGCGCGCCGGCTCTGGCCCTGGGGGGTGAGGCTGGATTCGACCATGACGGCAAGCATGCGCTTGGTTGTTTTCACTGTCAATGCGGCCGGGTGTTGACGCCGCCGCCGAAGCCTGGTGCCATGATCGGGACGGTCCGTAGAGGAGATGCGATGCGACGGTTTGCCGCCGTGCTCCTGTTCGCCGCGGCGCTCGTGGCGCCGGCGACGACGGCGTACGCCGAGACGTGCTCGACCACGCTCCCCCAGCCGAACGGCCACGGCATCACCTGCCTGCGGGTCGAGCGACATCCCCAGAGCGACGGTTCGGAGCTGCGCGACGTCGTCATGACCTCGACGGCGATCTTCCAGGCGGCCGGCGGCACTCCGGTGATCGATCCGCTGGCCCACGAGATCACCGTGCGCCTCTACCTGCCACCCGGGTACGACCCCGCCAGGAGCGCCCGCTACCGCTCCCTCTACCTCATCAACGGCGGCGGCGACAACTTCGACGAGTGGACGACCAAGACCGACCTCGTGTCCCTGATCCGCACCACGCCCGGCCATCCGTACGACGGCATCGTGGTCATGCCGACCGGCGGCATGACCGGCTGGTACAGCGACTGGGCCGGGCGTACGGACGGATATTTCGCGCCGAAGTGGGAGACGTACCACATCTCCCAGCTCATCCCGTGGATCGACGCCAACTTCAACACGATCGCCAACCGGTCGGGGCGGGGCCTCGCGGGGCTGTCGATGGGCGGGTTCGGCACGCTGAAGTACGCCGCCGCGCACCCCGACCTGTTCTCCGTCATCGGCGCCTTCTCGCCGGGCATCGACCTGCGCGGCAAGCCCGCCCAGCGAACGGTCTCCGACTCGATGTGGCAGGCCGGGGCCGCGATCACCATCGCGGACCTGGGGCCGTACCGGGTCAACAAGTACGACGGCTGGCTGCCCGTGCTCGACCAGCGGCAACAACTCGTCTACCGGCTGGACACCCTGTTCGGGCCGCACACCACCAGCGCCTCCGGGGACTACGACTGGCCCTCCGCCAACCCGGCCGTGCTCGTGACGCAGGGCAGGTACGCGCCCTTCAGCGGCAGGCTCGGCCTGTACGCGGGCGGCTGCGCCACGCTGCCGCGCGACTCGTCGAACCAGTACATCCTCGGCGACGGCAGCGGCCCGGCACCCCCGGAGTGCGGCTACAGCACCACGTCCCAGCAGAACACCGAGGCCCTGTCGGTGAACGAGGCCATCCTCGGCTCGTACGCGAGCGTCTTCGACCAGACCCTGACCGGCCTGGGCGTCGGCCACCGCTACTGCTACGGCACGGGCGGCCACGACTGGAACTCCTGGCCCGCCATGCTGGTCGACTTCCTGCAGTACGCCTACGGCACGGCCCCGCCGCGCTGCCCGAACGCCTGACGCCCCCGGCGGTCAGATCGCCGCCAGGTCACGCACCATCGGGCCCGCCCGCAGCGCCCTGGCCGTCTCGTCCGGCTGCCGGCGCGACGGATCATCCGGCCACCGCGGACGAACGCGGCCCGTACACCACATTGAAGGAGCGGAACTCGGCGGGCGGGAGCCGGTCAGCACGTGGAGTCGGTCTGGGTGAGCAGGGCCAGCCGCCACGGCAGCGTGTTGTAGTCGCCTCCGGCGTTCGGGTCCTTGCCCTGGTAGAGGTAGCGCAGCCGGCAGGGGCTGATCGTCAGCGTCTGGTCGTAGCCGTCGCGGATCATCTCGCCGTGGCTGATGTCGCTGGTCCACGCGCCCGAGTCGAAGGTGACGTTGTTCGAGCGGGCGAACGGGTTGCTCTCGGTGTCCGCGAGCCGGCTCCACGGGCCGGTGATGCCGGTGGAGGTCCAGGAGCGGAAGTAGCGCTTGCCGTCGCCGCCGATGGCCTCGACCAGCAGCAGGTACTGGTTCGCGCCTTTGATCTTGTAGACGTTGGAGGCCTCGAACAGGTTGTTCCTGTTGGCGTCCTGCATGGCGATGACGGTGTTGGTATCGCGACGATCCACGACCGAAGGCGATAACGGCGGTGCACGGCATCCTCCCAGGGCCTCGACCCGAGAACGCCAGTGTCGGGAGCGGGTCCGAAAAGTGTCAACGACTCCCCTAAACGTTTCGGCCTCCACGCCCCCGGCACCCTCGCCATACGCACGTCACAACAGGCTGAAACTTTCAGAGAGCTATGAGCTCCCGCAGCGCCTTGGCGACGTCGGCGGGCGCCTCCTCGGCCATGAAGTGACCGTGGCCGACGGTGACGTGCCGTAGGTCCGGCGCCCACGCCCGCCACAGCGCCGCCGCGTCGTAGCCGAGGGCGGCGCCCCAGTCCTGCTGCAGCACCGTCACCGGCATCTCCAGGCGCCGCCCCGCCTCCCGGTCCGCCCGGTCGTGGTCGGCGTCGATGCCGGCCGAGGCACGGTAGTCGGCCACGATCGAGGGGATCGCGCCCCGGCAGGCCTCCAGGTACGCGGCACGCACGCCGGCGGGGATCGCCTGCGCGTCGCCCGTCCAGGCGTCGAGGAAGTGGCCGAAGAAGAGGTCCGGGCAGGCCGCGATCATCGCCTCCGGCAGACCGGGCGGCTGCGCCATCAGATAGAGGTGGAAGCCGACCGCCGCCGACGCCCCGCGCATCACCTCCCACATGTCCACGGTCGGCAGCACGTCCAGGCAGGCCAGATGGGTGATCGCGGCGGGGTGGTCGAGCCCGGCCCGGAAGGCCACCAGGGCGCCGCGGTCGTGCCCGGCCAGGGCGAAACGCTCGTGCCCGAACGCGCGGGCCAGCGCCACGACGTCGGCGGCCATGGTGCGCTTGGCGTAGGTGTCCGGTCCGGTCTCGGCGGGTTTGTCGCTGGCGCCGTACCCACGCAGGTCGGGGCAGATCACCATGTGGCCGGCCGCGAGGTCGGCGGCGACGTGCCGCCACATGACGTGCGTCTGCGGGAAGCCGTGCAGCAGCACGATCGGGCTGCCCTCGCCCGCGACGGCCGCGTTGAGCGACACGCCGTCGGCCACGGGGACGCGGTGGTAGGTGAAGCCTTCGATGATCACAGCGGTGCTCTCCTCCGGTTGGCTCGGCTGGTCGGGCTCCAGCGTGCCGGGCGTGAATGAGCATCCGATCAGCGCGCTACCGTGACCAGAGGCCGCCCACCCTGCGACGCCGCGCGTCCCCGGGCATCGGGCCGCGTCCGCCGAACCCGGTCGCCGGGGCTGCCCGCCCACTGGCGACGCGAGGCCCCCGCCGGTGGGCGGGCAGGGCGCGGAGCCGCGAATCGGCCGGAAGGCGTGGACGGAGGAGAACCGGGGGTGACGGGAGAAGTGCCAGCGACGACGTTCGGCGTGCTGGGACCGGTGACGGCCTGGGACGGCGCGGGGGACGCGATCGGCCTGAAGGGGCCGCGCCATCGCTCCGTGCTGGCCCGGCTCATCGTCGCCCGGCGCCGCGTCGTCCCGGTCGCCCACCTGGTGACGGACCTGTGGGAGGACCCGCCGCCGGACGCGGTGGGCGCGCTGCGCACGTTCGTGGCGGCGCTGCGCCGGGCGCTGGAGCCGCAGCGCCCGCCCAGGTCCCCGGCCCGGCTGCTGGTCACCGAGGGTCCGGGCTACGCGTTGCGCGCCGAGCCTGACGCGGTGGACGCCTGGCGCTTCGAACGGTCGGTATCCGCCGCGGGGCCGCCCGAGGACGTGCTCCCCCGGCTCGAGGAGGCGCTGGGATGGTGGCGCGGGCCCGCCTACGCCGACTTCCCCGACGAGCCCTGGGCCCGCGCCGAACGTTCCCGGCTGACGGAGCTGCGGCTGCACGCCGTCGAACGCCTGGCCGAGGCCCGCGTGGCCCTGGGGGCGGCCGGGGAGGCGGTCCCGGACCTGGACGCGCACGTCGCCGAACATCCCTGGCGGGAGGAGGGCTGGCGGCTGCTGGCTCTGGCGCTGTACCGCACCGGCCGCCAGGGCGACGCGCTCGCGGTGCTGCGCCGGGCGCGGGAGCTGCTGGTCGAGCAGCTGGGCGTGGACCCCGGCCCCGGGCTGCGCCGCCTGGAGGCGGACATCCTCCACCACGCCCCGCACCTCGACCCCGGCCGCCAGGGCCCGGCGGACACGGTGTGGGCACGGGCGACCGCCGCCTACGACCGCAGCGTGCCTTCGGGCGCGCGGGCCCGGCTGGAGTCGACGGTGGGGCTGATGCGCGACCTCGCCGTGACGGGGGGCGGCGGCCTGCGGGCGGCCCGCCAGCACCGGGTGGCGGCCGTCGCGGCGGCCGAGGAACTCGGGGACGCGGAGCTGACGGCCCGCGTCATCGGCGCCTACGACGTACCCGCGATCTGGACCCGCCTCGACGACCCCGGCCAGGCGGGACAGGTGATCGCAGCCGCCGAACGCACCCTCGCCGCCCTCCCACCGGGCCCCGCCGCTCCCCCGAAGGTCGCGACCGCGCCCCCACCGGGCACGGCGCGCGACGCGCTGCGCGCCCGCCTGCTGGCCACGATCGCGCTGGAGTCCCGCGGAACGAACGCGACGCGCGGACCCGCCGCCGCCCGGGAGGCGGAGCTGCTCGCGCGCCGGCTGGACGATCCGGGGCTGCTGGCGTTCGCGCTCAACGGCGTGTTCATGCAGACGTTCCACCGCACGGGCCTGGCACCGCGCCGGGACGCCGTCGGCGCCGAGCTGATCGCGCTGTCGGCCCGGCACGGCCTGACCACCTACGAGGTCCTCGGCCATCTCATCCGCCTCCAGGCCCGCGGCGCGCTCGCGGACTTCGCCGGAGCCGACGCCCACGCGACCGCCGCCGATCGCCTGGCCGCGCGGCACGAGCTGCCGCTGGTGAACGTGTTCACCGAGTGGTACCGGGCACTGCGCCTCGACGCGACCGGTCAGGCCCCGCCGCGGGAGGTCGAGGCGGCCTACCGGGCCGCCGCCGCCCGGCTGGACGGCGCCGGCATGCCCGGCCTGGAGCACGGGCTCCTGCCGCTCGCCCTCCTGTGCCTGCGCGTCCGCCATGCCCTGCCCACACCGGCCGACGAGAGCAGCGACTTCGGACCTTACGAGCCGTGGACGCGTCCGCTGGTCCTGCTCGGCCACGGGCACCGCCGCGAGGCCGCGGCGAAGCTGCGCGACGTGCCCGACCCGCCGCACGACCTGCTCCAGGAGGCCATGTGGTGCCTGGTCGCGCGGGCCGCCGTCGCCGTCGGCGACAGGGAGACGATGGCACGCGCCCGCGTCGCGCTCGCACCCGCGGCGGCCGAGCTGGCCGGCGCGGGCAGCGGCCTCCTCACCCTGGGCCCGGTCTCCGAGCACCTCGGCCTGCTCGGCTGAGACCGCCGGACGCGGCGGCGGCCGGATCGTGGCGCCCTTGGGCTGACATGTGTCACATCGTCCGCGCTGACCTATGGCACTTCAGCCGGTCCCGCGCCCTCGGTCAGGCTGGTGGCCATGCGAACAGCAGTGGAACTCAAGGCCGTGAGCAAGCGTTTCGGCGACACCGTCGCGCTCGACGGCGCGGACCTGAACGTCGGGGAAGCGGAGACGGTCGCCGTTCTCGGGCCGAACGGCGCGGGCAAGACCACGATGTTGTCGATCGCCCTCGGGCTCCTCGGCCCCAGCTCCGGAACGGCCCGGGTCTTCGGCCGCACGCCCCTGGAGGCGCTGCACGCCGGCGAGGTCGGCGCGCTCCTGCAGGACTCCGGGCTGCTGGAGGCTGCTCGTGCTCGACGAGCCCACCGTGGGGCTGGACGTCGAGAGCCGCCGCGCGCTGTGGCAGGAGGTACGCGCCCGCACGGCCAAGGGCCGCACGGTGGTCTTCGCCACCCACTACCTCACCGAGGCCGACGACTACGCCGACCGGGTCGTCCTGCTCGCCGGCGGAAAGATCGTCGCCGACGGCCCGGTGAACACCATCAAATCCCTGGTCGGCGGCACGGAGGTGCGTTTCGTCCTCGACCGCGCCGACGTGAACGGGCTCGAGACGCTGCCGGGCGTGCGCCAGGTGCGGATCGAGGGGCGTGCCGTCGCGCTGCGCACGGGTGACTCCGACGCCACGCTTCGCGCCCTGTTCGCGACGTTCGACGATGTCCGGGAGGTACGCACCATGAGCACCGATCTGGAGAGCGCCGTCCTCAGCCTGACGGGAGGAGGGGGATGAGGTCGTACCTGAGACTCGAACTGCGGCGCGCCTTCCGCAACCCGGCCGGGCTGATCATGCTCACCGGCTTCCCGCTGGCGCTCTACCTGCTGTGGACCAAGGTGCTCAACGTGGTGCCGCAGGGGCAGCGCGGCGACTTCGCCGCGTTCTCCATGGTCTCCATGGCCACGTACGGCGCGATGGGGGGCGCGCTGTTCATCGGGGGCGCCATCGCGCTGGAGCGGAGCAAGGGCTGGTCGCGGCAGCTCGCGGTGACGCCGCTGCCGCCGCACGGCTATGTGGTGGCCAAGCTGGTCAGCGGGATGGCGGGCGTGCTGCCGAGCATCCTCGTCGTGCTGGCCGCGGGCGCGGGGCTGGGCGGGGTGCGGCTGTCCCCGTGGACCTGGCCGGCGCTGGTGGTGCTGATCTGGCTGGGCGTCATGCCCTTCGCCGCGCTGGGCATCGCGTTCGGCTACACCCTCAGAGGGCAGGCGGCGAACCTGGCCATGATGGCCGTCTACTTCGGGCTGTCCGTCCTGGGCGGCCGTGGGCGTACGTCTGCTTCGTTCTGGTGGTCTCCGCGCTGGCCGCGTCGCTGCGGCCGGTCGTGTTCGTCGCGGCGACGGTGGTGACGGCGGTCGTGGACGTGGTCGTCCTGCGGGTGCTGGGAGCGCCGTTCGCCGGGATCTGGTGGGTGCCGCTCGTCATCGCGGTGCAGGCGGTGGTGGTGCAGAGCCTGAAACAGATGGGGGTGCTGGTGGCACGGTTGGAGGCGGCCCGCGCCGAGGTCGCGCAGATGGCCGTCGAGAACGAGCGGCTGCGTTTCGCCCGGGACCTGCATGACATCCTCGGCCACACGCTCACGTCGATCACGATCAGGAGCCAGCTCGCGGCGCGGCTGGCCCGTACCGACCCCGACCGCGCCGCCCGCGAGATGACCGACGTGGAGCACGCCGCCCGCCAGGCCCTCGACGAGGTACGGCACGCGGTCACCGGCTACCGCGCCCCCGCCCTGTCGGAGGAGCTCGACAAGGCGGCCCGCGGTCTGCGGGCCGCCGGGATCGAGCTGGAGGTCTCGCCCGCCGAGGGGCCCATCCCCGCTTCCGCCGAGATCGTGCTGGCCTGGGCCGTACGGGAGGCCGTGACCAACGTGCTGCGCCACAGCCGGGCCGGACGCTGCCGGATCGACCTGAGCGTGGACGACACGGCCGCAGGCCTGGAGGTCCGCGACGATGGCACTCCCCCGAACGACGAGTCCGGCGCGGCGCGGGCCGGGCACGGGCTCACCGGGCTGGCCGAGCGGGTCGCGGAGGCCGGCGGTCGGCTGGAGGCGGGGGTGCCGCCCGGCGGGGGATATCGGCTGTGCGTGCGCGTCCCGCTGGAGGCGTCATGATCCGGGTGCTGATCGCCGACGACCAGGACCTGGTCAGGGGCGGCCTGGCGGCGCTCCTCGCGCTCGAGGACGGCATCGAGGTGGTGGCCGAGGTCGGGCGCGGGGACCTGGTCGAGTCCGCGGTGGCCGAGCACGATCCCGACGTGGTCCTGCTCGACATCGAGATGCCCGGACTGTCGGGCCTCGACGTCGCCGAACGCCTCCGCGGCCGCCGGGTGATCATCGTGACCACGTTCGGCAGGCCCGGCTACCTCAGCAGGGCGCTGGATGCCGGTGTGGCCGGTTTCGTGGTGAAGGACGCCCCTGTCACCGAGCTGACGGCCGCCGTGCGGCGGGTGATGACCGGCGAACGGGTGATCGACCCGCGGCTGGCGGTGAGCGCGCTGACCGTGGGGCCCAGCCCGCTCACCCAGCGAGAGACCGAGGTGCTGCGCGTGGCGGCCGACGGCAGCACCGTGGCGGACATCGCCCGCAGGCTCTTCCTCACCGAGGGGACCGTACGCAACTACCTGTCCTCCGCCATCGGCAAGACGGGAGCCCGCAACCGGGTCGAGGCCGCTCGCGTGGCCGAGTCCCGAGGGTGGCTCTGACCTGCTGCCCCGATCGTGCCTTCGCGCGGGCGTCTCAGGTGGCCGCGCCCAGGGGAGGCGTCCAGGTGAAAGCCGCTCCCGCCGCGCCGATCAGCAGGGAGTCCGGCAACGCCGAGGCGACGGCGTCGCGGATCAGCGCCGCGGCCGGGTTGCGGGTCTGCATGATGTGTCCGAGCCGGCCCGAGGTACGTGCCATCCGCTCGGTCCGAGGTCGCCGCAGAGCGTCATACGTGCGCAGCCCGGCGTCGATCCCGCTGTCCTCGATCGCCGCTGCGAGGGTGACGGCGTCTTCGACGGCGAGGCAGGCTCCCTGGCCGATGTCGGGCGTGACGGCGTGGGCGGCGTCGCCCAGCAGAGCCACCCGGCCGTGCACGAACCCCGGCAGCCTGTCCCGCAGGTAGTAGACATCGTGCCGCAGCAGCGTGGTCTCCGGCGTGGCCGTCATGAGCGCCGGGATGGGGTCGTGCCAGTCGGCGAACCTGGCCGCGAGCAGGCCGAGGTCGTGCTCGGGCGTGGCGTGCTCGGGGACGCTCTCGCAGGCGAACCAGTAGGTCTGGCCGTCGTTGATCATGGCCATGCCCAGGCGGGCACCGCGCCCCCAGGTCTCCGACAGCACGGGGGTCACGCCCAGGGCCGCGCTCCGCTCCGCCGGGACGATGCCGCGCCAGACGGTGTATCCGGCGTAGGTGGCGCCGGGGTAGTCGGGCAGCAGGGCCGTACGCAGGCGGCTGCCGATGCCGTCGGCGGCCACCACCAGGTCCGCCGTCGCCGAGACCGCGCCATGCGGGGCCTGGAAGGTGATCGTGGCGGCGTCGGCGTGCAGCTCGACTCCCGTGGCCCGGTGACCGGTGTGCAGCGCGGCGGGATCGAGCCCGGTCATGAGGAGCCGGTGGAGTTCGGCGCGGTGGAGGGCGTAGAACGGCGTGCCGTAGCGACTTTCGAAGCTCGCGGCGGGAATGTGGGCCACGCGCGCGCCCCTGCGCAGGCGGATCTCCAGGCTGAGCTGGCGTTGCGCACGATCGCGCAGGGCCTCCCCGAGGCCGAGGTGGTCCAGGGCCTTGACGGCGTTGGGCGCGATGCCGACGCCCGCCCCGACCGGGGCGACAGCGGATGCCTGCTCGTAGACCACCACGTTCCACCCGGTGCGTCGCAGGGCCTGGGCCGCCGTCAGGCCCCCGATCCCCGCCCCGACGATGATCGCCGTCTTCCCGTTCACTGCGGCACCTCCGTTGGTCAAACACTCGTTTCAAACTATCGTTTGAAACGAGTGTTATAGCATGCTTCCTCCAGCCGGCGCCGCCCCGAAGGAGAGATGCAGTGGTCGAAGCCGACCGCGACCCCAGGACGCGAGAGGCGGCCTCCACCCGGGACCGGCTCATCGCGACGGCCGTGCGACTGTTCGGCGAGAAAGGGATCGCGGCCACCTCGCTGCGGGCGTTGACCGACGCGGCCGGAGCCAACATCGCCGCGGTCAACTACCACTTCGGGTCCAAAGAAGGCCTGCTGCGCGCCGTCATCGACCGGACGATGCGCGTGGTCAACGACGAACGCCGCCACCGTCTGGACGACCTCGAATCAGCGTCCGAGCCGCCCTCCATGCCCGCCCTGGTGCGCGCCTTCGTCGAACCCGCCGCGGACCTGGTGGATCGGCACGGCCCCGGCGGGCCCGACATCGCCCGCTTCATCGGGCGGGTCATCAGTGAGCCCGATCCGCAGACCCGGCAGATCTTCGCCGATCAGGTCCGCCCCGTGGAGGGACGCTACCTGGTCGCGCTGGGCCGCGCCCTGCCCGGCGTCGACGACGAGCACGTCCGGTTCGCCTTCACGTGCATGGTCGGCCTGCTGAGCCTGCACCAGACCGGGACTTTCCGGACAGTGGACTGGCAGCCGGGACCCAACCGCACCCCGCCGGACGGCCGGCCGGGCGCCGCCGACCGCGAGCGACTGGTCGCCTTCATCACCGGCGGAATCCTGGCGACCCTCCCGGACTGAGCCGCCACCGGCGCCTGAGGGGCGCGGCGGTGACGGCTGCGATATACCTAACCCCGGTAAGGTTCATTATAGTTGCACATCAGTCGCAACTACGAAGGAGATGCCTCATGCGCGACGCCAACCCGCCCGTGCGCAGGTCGCTGTTCCTGCACGCGCCGATCCGCCGCAAACCACGCGTGATGCTGGAGCAGATGCTGGCCCTGGTGGACGACGACACCCCGGCGGACGGCCCCGACGGCCCGGTCGCGGTGCTGGAGCGCCGGCTGGCCGAGTTACTCGGCAAGGAGAGCGCGCTGTTCTTCCCCAGCGGGACGATGGCGCAGCAGGTGGCGTTGCGCCTGCACGCCGACGACCGCGGGCGCCGCACTTTTGCCGCCCACCCGCAGTCGCATCTGGAGGTGTGGGAGGAGCAGGGCTACAACGCCGTGCACGGCCTGCGGGTGCGCCGTACCGGGGACCTGCACGAGCTGATCACCGTCGGCGACCTGGCCGCGATCGGCGAGCCGCTCGCCGCGGTCGTCTGGGAGCTGCCGCAGCGCGACCTCGGCGGCCTGCTGCCCGAATGGGAGGAGCTGTGCGCGCAGGTCGAGCTCGTACGGGCGACCGGCGCCGCCGCGCACCTGGACGGCGCCCGGTTGTGGGAGGCCCAGACCTACTACCGGCGGCCGTTCGACGAGATCGCCGCGCTCTTCGACACCGTCTACGTCTCCCTGTACAAGAGCCTGCAGGGCGTGCGCGGCGCGGTGCTCGCCTCCGATGCCGCGACGATCGACGCCGCCCGCGTGTGGCGACAGCGGCTCGGCGGCGGCATCCGCGACGCCTGGCCGCTCGCCCTGGCCGCCCTGGTCGGCCTCGACACCCTGGCCACGCGCATGCCCGCCTACCGGGAGCACGCCATCGCCATCGCCGCCGCGATCAACGCCGACGGCGCCGCCCGCGCCCACCCCGACCCGCCGCAGACACCGCTGTTCCACGTCCACCTGCCGGCCGGTCGGCGCGCCGTCGAGCGGGCCGGCGAACAGATCCTCACCGAGCACGGCATCCAGCTCTGGGGCCGGGTCCGCTCCGCGCCCGATCCCGGCCGCTGCAGCTTCGAGATCAGCGTCGGCGACAACTCCATGGACTTCACCCCCGGCGAGGTGGTCGCCCTGATCCACGAACTGCTCGACCGCGCCGCCGCCGTACCGGAGGTCTCCTCGCCCCGGGGCCGGGCATGAACACCACTTCCGAGAGGACCACCGTGATCTCCATCCGCCGCGCCACCTCCGGCGACGCCTCCACCGTGCACGGCCTCATCCGTGCGCTGGCCGAGCACCAAGGCCAGACCTCGGCCGTCACCGTGAGCGTCGCCGACCTCCAGCGGCTGCTGACCCGCCCGGAGATCACTTACCTGATCGCCGAGCGGGACGGCCGACCCGTCGGTTACGTCTCCTGGCTGGAGCGCATCAGCTTCTGGTCCGGCGAGGACTACCTCGCGCTGGACGACCTGTACGTGACCGAAGCCGAACGCGGGGGCGGCGTGGGCGAGCAACTGATGCGGGCGGCCGCCGAGGCCGCGAAGGGCCGGCTGATCCGCTGGGAGGTGGCCGAGGCCAACGTGGCGGCGCAACGCTTCTACGCACGCATCGGCGCGGACCTCATCACCAAGAAGATCGGCCGCTGGCAGCCGAGATAGCCCGCCCGCGGCAACCGGGCCGCCCCTCGTGGCGCGGCGTCAGCGGGTGAGCGCTCCCGCATGGCCCTCGAAGGCGAGAGTCATATCCGGCTCCAGCTCGCCCCGGCGGCGCGCGCTCCGCACCAGTCCCTTTCGGGGAAGTGCTCGACGGCCAGGCGCGTTGTACAGGGCCCCCAGCACCACCGGCGTGGGAGGAGATGCCGGCCCGGGTGGCGAGATCGACGACGTGGAGAACCCACCTCCCCTACGGCGCCGACTGGCGGGTTGACCTGTACCCCAGGGGTAGGGTTTACGGTTCCGGTCATGCGAGTGGACGAGTTGGCGCGGCGTACCGGGGGCACGGTGCGCACGTTGCGCCTCGGGCTCGGGCCGCGACCGGCGGCGGAGGGCCGGTGAGCGTGACCCGGCAGCTGCACTCCTGCCCCTGCCAGAACCTCCCGGGCCGGGCGGAATCGCCGCCCCTGCCGGTGGGCCAGGTCGTCGAGCTGGCGCGCTATCCGGTGAAGTCCCTGGGTGGCGAGCGGCTGACCCGTGCGCGCTTCACCGCCGACGGGGTCGCCGGAGACCGGAGCTGGGCGGTCTACACCGCGGACGGCGGGATCGGCAGCGGCAAGACCACCCGCCGCTTCCGCCGCATCGACGGTCTGCTCGACCTGCGCGCCCGCCTGGACGGGCCGCCCGCCGCAGCCCCAGGAGACGCCGACGTGCCACTGCTGATCCTCCCGGACGGGCGAGAACATCGTGCCGATGACCCGGCAGCCGGTCAGGCGCTCAGCACGCTGCTCGACCGGCCACTACGCCTGAATAGGCAGTCCTCCGTACCCCACCACGACGAAGCCCCTGTTCATCTCGTCACCACGGCCGCGGTGCGCAAGCTGGAGCAGCTGCTCGGCGAACCCGTCGACGTCGCCCGCTTCCGCGCGAACCTCGTGCTGGATGTGGACGGCGCCGGCTTCGTCGAGGACGACTGGCAGGGCCGTCATCTCACCATCGGCCACCAGGTGGAGCTGTGTCTCGGGCCGGGCATGCCCCGCTGCGTCATGGTCGGCATGCCCCAGCCCCACGTGGGGCTCGGACCCGACGCGCGGCTCCTCAAGCTGCTCGGTCACGCCCACCAGGTACGGTTCGGCCTGCAAGCAGGCGTCGTGCGCGGCGGCACCGTCCAGCAGGGGGACCTCGCCGCTCTCCGCTAGCGAAGCGGGCACCGCTGCCTCCAGCTGATCGTCCTGGGCAACGTCAACGAACGGGCCGGGCCAAAGACGGTCCGGCCTCACTTCCCGGGGCTGGGAGTGGTCTCCAGGTGGGTGGTCGTCGGCGGGCCCGGGGCGCGGCCGGCCGGCGGGTATTCGCAGTCGAGCTGGCTGACGTCCACATCGCGACTTCCGCCCCACCCCTCACCCTCGCGGGCGGTATAAACGAACGTGCAGGCTCTGCCGTGTGAATCGCTGAAGTTGGAGACGTAGATCTCGTCGTCGTTGGCGCAACCCGCCACCAGGGTCAGCGCCGCCACACCGAGGGCCGCGCCCCATTTCGTGGCGCTCCGAGCGGACATACCCGAAGTCTACGGTGGGAGATCGGGGTGAAGCTTGCCCTCGGGTTGGAAGTAGCGTTGCGCCATGATCGGATCAATGGGGTTGGATGCCGCTGTCGAGGTGGGGATCGCCGCGTTCTGCGCGGGTGAGCAGCCTCCGGGTGACGAGGAGGTGTGGGAGCGGCTCACCGGGGCCGGCGTCGAGCCGTGGCTGGCCGAGCGGCTGCTGATCTTCCTGCCGATGGCGTACACGCGGCGGTTGCTACCGGACGTCTCGTACCCGGACGGGCTGACGACCCCCGGCGGGCGGGTGAGCCTCTCGGCCGAACCGGTGTTCATGGCAGCGCTGAGCCGCGCGCAGCGGGCCGGCCGTGACGAGGTCAGGCGGATCGCGATGCGCAGCGGCGAGTTCAACGCGATCAACAACGCGTTGCACGCCGGATCGCAGCTGTCGGACCTGATGCTCAGCGAAACCACCCTGGTCAAGGACCTGGAACCGGTCGAGCCAGGCGACGGCGGCATACCCTCGCCGCGAGCCGCGTTCGAGGACTTCCTGCGCGGGCACGGCGTACCGCTCAACGGCGAGACGAAGGTCGGCGCGGAGCTGTTCGTCCACCCCGCCCCGGCCGGCGTGGTGATGGCCCAGGTCGACTTCGCCGTCTCACACCCGGCGCTGGCCAGGCCATGGCTGGTGGAGAGCTTCGCCGGGCACGGCACCACCTGGCGCGAGGCGATCGGCCAGGCGATGGACAAGTTCAGGCTCGGCGCGCTGCACCCGATCGTCGACGGCCTCCTACGCCCCGGCGCCGCCCCCGACCAGGTCGAGCGCATGCGTTACGAGCACCCGAGCGGCACGTTCGAACTGGTGCTGGGCGCCCAGATCAACCTGTTCACCGACCGGTCAGTGCCATCGGTCGGGCCACTGCTGGACCGGCTGCTGGAGGTGCTGCGCGCCGAACCGCTCACGCGGAAGGTCCACGGGCTACGCCTGTTCATCGCCTACCACGACGGTCGGCTGCAGACCAACGAGGTGCTGCTGGACAGCGAGCGGTGGCCCGGTGGCGAGGCGGTGGTCGCGGACAGCCAGGCACCGCTCCCCCACGGGAAGCTCGCGGTACGGAGCTTCGGCCTGCTCATGCCCGTCGACAACGCGTAGCGTTCTGCGGCGGCACGCCGGCCGGCCCGAGGTGAGCTTGGGCCGGTGCCCACGGATGCGGCCGCGAGTGTGCACGGCCGTCGTCGGTGTCGCCACGATCAGCTCGCGTTGCGCCTCGATGGCGCGACCGGCGTCTTCGGCCCGTCATCCTCGCATGGGGTACAGGCACGTGCTTCGATATTGCTTTGTCCGTACACCGAATAAATCGCACGATGAGAGGTCACCCATGCCGGATCTTGACGACCCGACCGCCACGTTCCAGGAATTCGACCGCGACGGGGACGGATACATCACGCGCGAGGAGTTCGCACTCGCCATGAACGCGCGCGGCGAGGAGGTCACCGCCGCCGAACTCGACTCGATCTTCAAGGTCTCGGACGAGCACGATGGGGATGTGGACGGGCGTATCTCGTTGGCGGAGTTCCTGGTGGCCTGGAGCAAGTGACGGCGCGCCTACCCACCGCTAACGATCACCGGGTCGCCCCAGCAGGCACCCGGTGGCAGCGGCGCACACACTCCGGCTGGGCTCACGTCCCAGCCCGCCCGCCGACTGTCCATCCCCCGAACCGTGGAGACGGTTCCATGCCACAGCGGTCCTCGGCAGGGCCGCATATGCTCGATCCGGTGTATCGGTTCCGCCACGTTCTCGGGCGCGTGACGTGCGTGATCGAGCCGGATCTACCATCCTGACGTCACCTAGGTGGACGGCGGATCTTCTCGCTGAGTGAGGCTGGACAGCCAAATTTGATGGCTGTCAAGCTTGATCGCTTCCGCGCCCACCTCGCTGCGATCCAGGAATACCCAGACCGTGTCCGTCTCTTCGCCGAACTCGAAATCCAAAACCCATGCACGCGGAGCGCGCCGTTCCCCTTCACGCTTATGGAGAGTGCCCCTGCTCGCCCCCGCCAGCCGTACCTGCTCTTGGGAAAGCCCGCGCTGGATGCAGATGCAGGCACGAGCTACCTGGATCGCTTCGCGCTTGCGCAGGCGGCGGACGCGCCTTCCCTTCATGGCGGCGACTCGGTTCTTCAGAAGGTCATAGGCCGCGTTTCCCGCCACGCCGCCGGCAACTGCACCAGCCAGGAAGGTGACGAGATCGACCATCGCTTCAACGCCGAGCCCACCCGCAGTCGCCTCCGCAGACACGGTGAGTGTGCCTGCTGAAGTGACGTCGGCCTCTTCCAGCGTGGCTTCGGGGTCGAGACGGCGGTACGAGCCATCGGGGTCCTGGAAGTCTACGACGTAGCGCAATTCTCCTGCGCCGGGGTACTGATCGATAACGGCACGAGCCACGTCGCGGACACACGTGTCCACTGGGACGTCGGTCAGCTCAAAAGCCTGAAGGTCAGGACCATGGACGGTCAGTGTCAGGTGAGTGATGGGTCCGTCCGCCATACAACCATGGTGGCGTATTCATCAAGCCAATACCCGGCCCAATCCTCCGATGTGTTCGGGAGACTGCTACCCGTACCGAATGCATCCCTCGCCGAGCCGGCGGGCGATGAGGGCGCACGCGAGCACGTTCCAGGAGCGGGTTTCGACAGCCTCGTCGGGGACCTTCACAGCGGATCCGGTGACGCGGTTCTGGCTGTGCGGTTCGCCGTTCGGGCACATGAGGGGATCTCCGAGAGGGTCGATTACGCGAAAGCCAGCGCCGGTGGGTGATCCGAGGGCGGCTGCGCCTGCCTGCAATCCGGCGAATCCCCAACAACCAATCCGCACTATCACTAAAGTGATCAAGTCAAACCAAGGAGGGAACGCCATGAACCGAACGAACGCCCTACGGATCGGCCTGTCGGCGCTGGCCGTGGCGCTGGCAGGCGGGCTCGTGCCGGTCGCCGTCGCGCCGGCCGCGCTCGCCGCCCAGAAGGCGACACTGGGACCGTACGGGTACGGCAACCTGAAGCTCGGCATGAGCGCCGCGAAAGCCAAGGCGACCGGGAGAATCGTCCGCAAATCAGTCGGGGACAACGCCAGATGCACGGGCTGGGATCTGAAGGAGAACCCGTACCCCAACTACCGGGTCGGGATGTACATCTCCAAGAACTACGGCGTGACCATGATCGTCGCACCCTCTGGCCTCAGGACGCCCAAGGGCATCGGCATCGGCTCCACCAGGGCACAACTGAAGGCCGCCTACCCCGACCTGCGGCGTGGTCCCGGCGGCTATCCCACCGCCGGCGTGCCGGGCAACAAGAAGGCGCTCTACCTCTTCTATGTGTCCAACAAGACCAACCAGGTCGCGGGGATGACCCTGACTCTCGCCAAGCACGACTGCCGCAAGTACTAGATCGGGAAGCGGCCGCGGCGGATGCGCCAGTGGCGGCCGGCCTTCAGGTGGTCGACGATCGCGCGCTGGAGCACGGTACGGCGCGGCAGCTGGTCGAGCGGCGTGGTCAGGGTACGGAACACGAACCGCAGCACCTCGACGTCGGCGTCCAGCCCTTCCAGCTCTTCGTGGGGCTCCAGCTCGAACCTCCGCTGGAACCGGACGATGTTGGAGTCCCCGGGCAGGTACTCCAGTAACTGCGGGTCGAGCAGCCACGAACTGCAGGAGAACGCCGTGTAGCGCTCGTCGGGAAAGTGGCGTGGGAAGAACGCGCGGGCCTCGTCGAGCGACGCCGCGACCGCCTCCGGGGTCATCGGCCCCGACTCGGGGATGTGCAGGTCGATGGTGGTGCCGCCGCGATGGTGCTGCAGCCGGCCCAGCTCGTAGATGCCGCCCCGCGCGTGCAGCGTCAGCCAACTCTGCATGACCGGCCAGCCCTCGCGGTGCATCCGCCGGTCGATCGCGAGGTTGCGGCCCAGATCCGCGAGGGTCGCCCACGACACGGCATCGGCGATGCCGTGGTCGCGGTGGTACCCCGTGACGACGTCGACCAGGGCCAGGTACGCGTACACGTAGAGATGCCGCCAGGCGGGCCCCCGTTCGCGCGGTAACTCCGGACCGGGAGGCAGCCAGCCGTGGCCCCCGAGATCGGCGCGGACCAGGGCGATCGAGCGGTCGAGCAGCCAGCGCAGCTCCGGAGTCCACAGTGGAGAGTCGGGGTCGGGCCAGCCCGCCATGATCTCGGCGGCGTCGTCCGGCCGCACCGCGAGCCGGTCGAGGATCGCGGGCGCGTCGGCCTTGGCGGGCAGCGGAGCCGAGGGCCGGTCGCCGGCGAGCCGGTGCACGCGGTCGACGTCCTCGACGGGTACCCCGAGCCGGGCGGCGGCGGCGTCCAGATCCACGCTGACGATCCTACGATCACCGGCAACGCCACGGAGAAGAGTCGAGGGATCTCCCTTGCGTTCCGTTTTGTTGACCTCCTGCCCTCCTCGGCGCGAGAGGACTGCGAGCAGGGTCACCGACTGCCTCAAGCCGGTGAGACGCCGACAGGATGCCTCACCCCCGGCTCGCATCGCTTCCAGGATGCCTTCTTTGACCTCGTCAGGTCGTTCGACACAGCCGCCGCCCGGCCACGTGCCCGGCGGGGTGTGGACCCCGCCGGGCAAGGGCGCTGCCGCCGTCAGGAGGTCGGCGTGAGGACCTTCGCCTCGTGCTTGGGCTCGGCCGGCTTGCGCCGCATCCGCTCCTTCGCCCGCTCCACCATCGTGTACAGCGTCGGCACCAGCACCAGGGTCAGCAGCGTCGAGCTGATCAGACCGCCGATGACCACGATCGCCAGCGGCTGCGAGATGAACCCGCCGGAGCCGGTCACCCCCAGAGCCATCGGCGTCAGCGCGCAGATCGTGGCCACCGCCGTCATCAGGATCGGCCGCAGCCTGCGCCGCCCGCCCTCGATGACGGCCTCCACCACGTCCATGCCCTGTTCCCGATACTGGTTGATCAGGTCGATGAGCACGATGGCGTTGGTCACCACGATGCCGATCAGCATCAGCATGCCGATCAGCGCCGGCACGCCCAGCGCGGTGTCGGTGCCGACCAGCAGCCCGATCGCGCCCGTGGCCGCGAACGGGATCGACACCAGCAGGATCAGCGGCTGGACGAAGCTGCGGAACGTCGCCACCATGATCAGGAAGACGATCGCGATCGCCGCGAGCATCGCCATCCCCAGGTCGGAGAACGCGTCCGACTGCTGGGCCGACACGCCGCCGATCTCGTAGGTGGCGCCCGCGGACAGCGTCAGGCCGTCCAGCTTGGTCGTCAGCGCCTGCGTCACGCTGCCCAGGTTGCCGGGGTCGGCCGCCTTGGCCGACACCGTGGCCGAACGCTCGCCGTCGATCCGCGTCACCTGCGTCGGCCCGGCCACCTCCTTGACGTCCGCCACCGTCGACAGCTTCACCATGCCCGCCGCCGTCGGCAGCTTCAGGTCCTTGATCGCCTTGATGTCGTCCGGCGCGTCCGCGCCGCGCAGCACCAGGTCGCTGGAGCGGCCGTCCAGGGTGATCTGGCCCAGCGGCGCGCCGCGGAAGGCCTGCGCCACCGCCTGCCCGACCTGCGCCTCCGACAGGCCCCGCTCCGCGGCCTCCTGCCGGTCCACCACGACCTCGACGCGCGGCGCGCTGGCCTCCATGTTGGAGGACACCTCGGTGAGTCCCGACACCCCGCCCATCGCGGTCTTGACCGTGTCGGTCGCCGTACTCAGCGTCTCGGCGTCGGGCGCCTGCACGATCACGTCGATCGTGTCGGAGGAGAACCCGCCCCCGCCGGCGCCGCCCACGGTGACCTCGCCGACCCCCGACAGGCCGTCGATCCGCTCGCGCAGCTGCTGCTGCACCTTGTCCGGGTCGGCGTCCTCCTTGACCGTGACCGAGTACGACGCCCGGTCCGCGCCGCCGCCGACCGCGCCGCCCTGCATGGCGTTGCCGCCGCCCACGTTCACCTGGTACGTCTCCACGCCGTCCAGGCCCTTCAGCACGCCCTCGACCTGCTTGGCGGCCTTGTCCGTGGTCGCCAGGTCCGTACCGACCGGCATCTTCTGCGACAGGGAGATCGTGTTCTGGCCCGAGGAGTCCAGGAAGTTCGTCTGCAGCCCGCCGGCCAGGCCCATCGTGCCGATGAACACCGCCACGCCGATCAGGATCGTCACCAGCTTGAACCGCGTCGCGAACCGCAGCACCGGCAGGTAGGCCCGCTGCAGCGGCGAGCGCAGCTCCTTGGCCTCGGCCTCCTCGCGCTGCTTGCGCGCCTGCTCCGGCGTCAGGTCCGGCGCCTTCAGGAACCAGTACGCCAGCACCGGCACGACCGTCAGCGACACCACCAGCGAGGCCAGCAGCGCCACCGCCACCGTGATCGCGAACGGCCGGAACAGCTCGCCCACCATGCCGCCCACGATCGCGATCGGCGCGAACACCGCCACCGTCGTCAGCGTCGAGGCCGTCACCGCGCCCGACACCTCGCGGACCGCCGCCAGGATCGCCTGCAGCTTGGCCTCGCCGTACCCGAGATGTCGCTTGATGTTCTCCAGCACCACGATCGAGTCGTCGACCACCCGGCCCACGGCGATCGTCAGCGCGCCCAGGGTCAGCATGTTCAGCGAGTAGTCGCCCGCCCACAACACGATCAGCGCGATCACCACCGACAGCGGGATCGACACCGCCGTCACCAGCGTCGAACGCACCGACAGCAGGAACACCAGGATGACCAGCACCGCGAACGCCAGGCCCAGCAGGCCCTCGGTGGTCAGGCTCCGGATCGACTCCTCCACGTACGGCGCCTGGTCGAACACCACCGACACCGCCGTGTCCGAGCCGTCGCCCAGCGCCTTGGTCAGGTCGGGCAGCTTCTCACGGACGTCGTGCGAGATCGACACCGCGTTGCCGTCGGGCACCATCGTCACCGACACGCCCAGGCTCGTCTTGCCGTCCGTACGGGTGATCGTCGTCGCGTCCGCCAGCCCCTGCTTGATCTCGGCGACGTCGCCCAGCTTGACCGGCTTGAGCGGCTTGGGCTTGACCACCTGCTGCTGCGCGAGCGCCGCCTGGGACTGGCCCGGCCGACCGGCCTGCCCGGTCTGCGGGCGTGCCTGCGCCTGGCTCGGCTGCTGCTGGGTGGCCGCCGGCTGGGCCGGGGTCAGGTACAGGTCCTTCAGCTTGGCCACCGAGTCGACCCGCGTGCCCACCTGCACCGTGAGCGACTTGCCGTCGGCCGTCAGCGCGCCCGCCGGGATCGGCGTGCCGTTCGCTTTCAGCACGTCGGGGATCTGCGCGGCCGACACCCCGGCCGCCGCCATCTTCTTGGTGTCCGGCTCGATCGTCACGACCTCGTCGCGGGTGCCCGTGACCGACGCCTCCCGTACGCCCTCCACGCTCTGCAGCTCCGGCACCATGATCCGGCGCAGCTTGTCGGCCATCGCCCGCTCGTCGCCGCCGTCGCCCACCGCGAGCACCACCACGGGGATGTCGTCGGTGTTGCCCGCCACGACCTGCGGGTCCACCCCGTCCGGGAGCGTGACCCGGGTGACGGCCTGCTGCATCTTGTTCAGCGAGGACTCGACGTCAGTGCCGTACTCGAAGGCCACCTGGATCTGCGCCAGGCCCTCCTTCGACGTCGAGGTCATCTGCTCCATGCCGTCCAGGCCCTGGAACGAGTCCTCGATCGGCTTCGTCACCTGGTCCTCGACGATCTCAGGCGAGGCACCCGGATACGCCGCGACCACGAACGCGCCAGGGAAGCTCAAAGATGGCAGCAGCTGCTGCTTCAACTGCGGAATCGTGAACGCGCCGAACGCGCTGAGCACGAGCGCGATCAATATCACAAGGGTGCGGTTGACCAAGCTCAACCGGGCGAATGCGGTCATAGGCGTCCCCTCCAAGAGTTCGCCCCAGACTAACACTTCGCCTTGAACGAATATTTAGACAGATTGAGCTTTCCTGATAACCTTCTCAGGAAGCGAGAGGTGAGTGTGAGCGACGAACGCGAAGACCTGATCCGTCGAATCAGCGAGACACAGCGTGGCATGGGGCGGCTGTTCGCCCAGGATCAGTCCCCGCTGTTCACCTCCAATCTGACCATGCGACAACTCCATGTCGTCATGCTCCTGGCCTTCAACGGCTCCGCCTCCGGGCAGGAGCTCGCCCACCACCTCAGTGTCAGCCTCGGCACCGTCACCGGCCTCGTCGACCGCCTCGTCGCCCACGGCCTCGTCACCCGCCACGAGGACCCCCAGGACCGCCGCGTCCGCCGCGTCGAGCTCTCCCCCGCCGGGACCGCCCTGGTCGAGGAGATCCACAACTTTGGGCTCCAGCACTACCGCCGCATCCTGGACCACCTCGACCTCGAAACCCTTCGCTCCCTCGACCACATCACCCGCACGATCCGCGCGGTGGCCGACAAGCTCTACAACGGCTGACCCACGCCATCGGTTTCCGCCACCCCACCGTTGACGGCGCTCCACCCGCGACCCCTGGACGGAGGACGGGCGACGCCTTCCTCACGGGAAGCGCCGACACCTGAGAAGGCGGGTGGCAGACGCGGGAACGGCGGCGGCCCCGAACGCCAGGGCCGAAGCCGCCGCCCGGCGCCTTTACATTGAGGATTCGGAAGTCAGCCGAGCCAACACCCCCGGCAACTCCCCCTCATACACCACCGTCAGCCGCCGAGTGGCCCGCGTAACCGCCACGTACAGATCCTGACCCCCCATCGGCGACTGCCCCATGATCCCCGCCGGATCCACCACCACGACCGCGTCGAACTCCAGCCCCTTGGCCTGCCCCACCGTCAGCACCACCACCGGCGCGTCCAGGTCACCTTCAGGGAACAGCCCGGCCACCTCCGCGTGCCGCGCGTCCGAGGTGACCACGCCTACCCGGCCCTCACCGATCGAGGCCAGCTCCTCGGCCACCAGCCCGGGCAGCCCCGGCACCGGCAGGCGCACCGCGCGCGGTCGCGAGCCGCCCTCGCGCACCGACTCCGGCGGTTCCTGCTCGGGCGCGAAGGCCCGCAGCACGTCCGCCGCCACCGACATGATCTCCACCGGCGTGCGGTAGTTGACCAGCAGCCGCTCCTCGCGCCAGCGCCCCTCCAGGTACGGGTCCAGCACCTCCCCCCACGACCGCGCCCCGGCCGCCGACCCCGTCTGCGCCAGGTCGCCCACGACGGTGAGCGACTTCGCCGGGACCCGACGCATGATCATCCGCCACGCCATGGCCGACAGCTCCTGCGCCTCGTCCACGATCACGTGCCCGTACGCCCACGTCCGGTCCGCCGCCGCGCGGTCGGCCGTCGTCAGCCCGAGCCCGTCGTCGGCGTGCCGCCCGGCCAGTACGTCGGCCCGGTCGAAGATGCCCTCCTCCAGCACCCCCGTGGTCTGCAGCACCTCCAGCGCGTACAGCTCCCCCGACGCCTGCTCCTCGGACTCCCGTCTGGCCACGACCCGGCGTTCCGAGTCGTCCTCGCCCAGCAGCTCGGCGGCCTCGTCCAGCAGCGGCACGTCCCCGGCCGTCCACGGCGCGTCCACCGGGCGGACCAGCTCCTGCCAGTCCAGCCCCGACGGCGCCACCGACCACAACGTCTCCGGCGAGGCCAGCAGCTGCGAGATCAGCCCCTGCGGCGTCAGCTCCGGCCACAGGTCGTCGACGGCCCGCCGCACCTCCGGCTCGCCCCACAGCCGCTGCGAGGCCAGCTCCAGGTCCAGCTCGTCCAGGTCGCCTTCCAGGTCGAGCGGCTGCGCCAGCTCCGGTTCGTCCTCGATGACCAGCTCTTCGATGTGCAGCGACTCCTCCAGCGCCCGCGCCTCGGCCCTGGCCAGCTCCTTGAGCATCTCGGTGACGTACAGCTTGCGCGCCATGTTGTGCGGCAGCCGCACCGCCCGCGCCCGGTTGCGCAGTTGCACGCAGGTCGCGTGCGGGACCCGTAGGTTCAGGCCGTCGAGCTCGACCACCAGATCGCCCTCGGGTGTGCGCTGGCGCAGCTCCAGCGCGCGGGTCACCACCTCGGCCATCAGCACGTCGCCCTTGACCACCGCCGTCGCCGGCGCGTCGACCGCCCTCGCCCGCACCCCCGGGAACATCTCCCCGACCGTGGTCATCACCACCTGCGTCTCCCCCAGCGCCGGCAGCACCTGGCTGATGTAGCGCAGGAACATCGAGTTGGGGCCCACCACCAGCACGCCGCGCCGTTCGAGCGTGGCGCGGTGGGTGTAGAGCAGGTACGCCGCCCGGTGCAGCGCCGCCACGGTCTTGCCGGTGCCCGGCCCGCCCTGCACCACCAGCGCGCCCTGCAGCGAGGCGCGGATCACCCGGTCCTGCTCGGTCTGGATGGTGGCCACCACGTCGCCCATCCGGCCCGTCCGGCCCCGGCGCAACGCCGCCAGCAGCGCCGCCTCGCCGACGAGCGTGCGCCGGTCCCCATCGCTCATCCCCTCCAGGTCGAACACCTCGTCGTCGATGCCGACGACCGTACGGTCCTTCAGGTGCAGGTGCCTGCGGCGCACCAGCCCGCCCGGGTGGGTGGCCGTGGCCACGTAGAACTGCCGCGCCGCCGGCGCCCGCCAGTCGATGAGGACCGACTCGTGCTCCTCGCCGCGCAGCCCGATCCTGCCGATGTACGCGCTCTGCCCCGCGCCGTCGTCGATGCGGCCGAAGCACAGGCCCCGCTCGACCGCGTTCAGCTGGGCCAGTCTCCTGGCCTGCTCCGAGGCCATCGCCTCGCGTTCGACCATCGCCTGGCGGGTGCCGCCGGCCCTGGCGTACACGTCCCGCAGTGTCGCCTGGGCCCGCTGCCTGGCGACGTCGAGCCTGCTGTAGAGCCACGACACAGTACGCTGTTCGCTGTCAAGGGCTTCCGCAAGACCATCTTGACGATTAGCCATTCGCTGATATACTCCTAACCGGAGGATTGCGAAACCTTTGCCTGAATTGGGCAATCGAGCTTAACGCCGCGCGCGCGTGCGCGCAATCTCCTCATTGCCGTGTTCCAGGTGTTATTCGGGCAGCGTGCCCGCCGGTGCCGGGATCGCCGGGAACGGGTTGTCCGGCAGCAGGATCACCCGCCGCCCCCGCGCCGCCGCCTCCAGATGCAGCAGCGCCGCGCCGATGCCCGCCGCACCAGCCATGTACCCGGTGTCCGCGCTGACCTCTCCCGGACGTACCCGCTCAAAGGCCTGATACCACCGCAGCCCCCCGCTGTCGCCGCTCGCCCTGCCCGCCAGGTGCGCGCCCAGGGTCCGGGCGAAGCTCAGGTACGCCTCCCGTCCTGTCACCGCCCACAACCCGACGAACAGCTCCACCAGCCCCGCCAGCCCGCAGCACTGGCAGGCCGTGTCCCACAACCCGGGCACCCGCCGGCCCGGCACGCCGCTCGTCACGATCCCCGTGGCCAGCCGCTCGGCCCACTCCAGGTCGGCCGGATCGCCCCCGGCCCGGAACAGCTCCACAAACATCCGCGCCACCCCGGCGGAACCCGAGCAGAACCCCAGGTAGTACAGCCCCCGCGCCTGCGGCAGGTGATGCGGCACCAGCGCGCGCCGGCCGCTCACCACGCTGACCCCGCGGACGAAGTTCGCGCCCCTGCGCGCCGCCTCCAGGAACCGGGTGTCCCCGCTCACCCCGTACAGGCGGGCCAGCAGGAACGCCGTCCCCGCCGTGCCGGCCAGGAACCCCGGCGTGACCGCGTCCGCCGGCAGGCCCGCGCAGTCGCCGAATCGGTGCCCCGGCACCGCCAGCCGCGCCGCCCGCAGCCCCACCTCGGCCGCCAGCTCCCCGTACGAGGGCGTCCTCAGCATCGAGGCGCCGTGCAGCAGCGCCAGCACGACACCGCCGTCGCCCCGCTGCGCCGGGTCCCCCGACCAGCCGGGACCGCCCTCCATCGGCCGCGCCGCCCGCGCCACCCGCTCCAGCGCCGCCATGGCCGCCTCCTCGGCCAGACCGTCGCCCAGCACCCACCCGGCCTCGCACAACGCGACCGCGATCCCGCTCAGCCCGTGGTGGAAGGTCACGTCGCCGACCCCGGGCCAGGCCTTGACCAGGTACCGCACGCCCGCCCGGGCGTCCTCCAGGTACTCCTCCCGCCCGGTCGCGGCGGCCAGCTCCAGGAAGAACAGCACGATGCCGGCCGCGCCGCCGTACAGGGAGGCGGGCTCGGGCGTCAGCGCGGAGCGGCCCCGCGGGTCGGGATTGGCCACCCAGTGCCGCGCCCGCGCGTCACCCGCGGCCGCCGTCCTGATCCACCGTGCGGCCCCGATCGCGGCGCTCAGCGGGGTGCCGGTGCCGTCGCCGGACGCGCGGGTCGGATCCAGGCTCATGACGCACCCGAGGCCTCTTCCCAGTGGGTGAACGGGCTCACATTCTCTCCCATCCCGACCTGCCCGCCAATCTGCCGCGTCCAAGCCGGCGAAACCAGGTCGTCGATCAGCCGAGCCGGGCGACGCCGGCGAGCAGGGCTTCGGGATCCACGGCCGGGAGGCCGATCAGCCGCCGGAAGACCTCCGGGTCGGTCCCCACCGCGCCGGCCGAAGGCACGAGCGGCCCGGCCGGCCCCGCGACGACGCCTGGAGCCACGCGGTGGTGCCCCTCGGGCGATGGGCCGCCCACCCCGGGGTGCTAGCTTGTCCGACCATGTCTGACTATCTGCGAGGGCTGTTCTCCCTCGACGGCCGGCGCGCCCTGGTGACCGGCGGCAGCTCCGGCATCGGGTACGCCATCGCCGAGGCGATCGGCCGGGCCGGGGCCGAGGTCGTGCTGGTGGCCCGCAGGGAGAGCGAGCTCGGCCAGGCCGTCGCCCGCCTGCGCGAGCACGGCGTCACCGCCTCGCGGATCAGCGCCGACCTGGCCGACCGCGACGACGTCCAGCGGGTCTGCGCCACGGCGGGCGACATCGACATCCTCGTCAACGACGCCGGCAACAACATCCGCAAGCCCATGGCCGACCTCTCCCTCGACGACTACGAGCGCACCATCGCCGTCAACCTCACCGCCCCCTACCTCCTCGGCCAGCACTTCGGCCCGAGGATGGCCGCCCGCGGATGGGGCCGCATCATCAACCTCGGCTCCCAGCAGTCGATCAGCGCCTTCGGCGACAGCGGCGCGTACGGCACGGCCAAGGCCGCCGTCGCCGGCCTGACCCGCTCCCAGGCCGAGGCGTGGTCGGCCCGCGGGGTGTGCGTCAACACGATCATCCCCGGCTTCGTGCTGACCCCGCTGACCGAGCCCGCCCAGGCCATCCCGGGCCGCGTGGAAGCGCTCGCCGCCCGCCACATGGTGGGCCGCAACGGCGTGCCCGAGGACTTCGCGGGCGCGGCGGTCTTCCTGGCCGGTGACGCCTCCGCGTTCGTCACCGGGCAGATGCTCTTCGTGGACGGCGGCTTCTCCGTCCACTAGCCCCGGGGCGGAGGCGTGGCCGGGTGGGCTGCTCACTTGCGGCGGATCTGGCGCACCCCCACCCCTTCCCGCCACGCGTCCATGACGAGCTCGTCGCCCTCGACCCGCGTCCACACCACCTCCGTCAGCTCGATCCGGAACAGGTCCGACTCCTCGCCCGGCAGCCCGAACGACGCCAGCACCTCCCGGTCGGTGATCTGCACGGCCCGCCCGGCCAGCTTCACGTCGCCCTCCCACGAGGACGGATCGTCCCCCTCGGGGGCGCGGGAGGTGACGTGGACGGCCATCCGCGGGTCGCGCCGAAGGTCGGACGCCTTGACCGCGCCCGGCATCGACCCCGTCCACAGCTCGCCGTCCCGGAACATGGTCTCGGTGCCGCTGACCCGGGGCGAGCCGTCCTTGCGCAACGTGGCCAGCACCTTGTGCCGGTAGGCCGCCAGCAGCCGCCCCGCCACCCCGGCCAGCTCCGGCGCCTGCCGCTCGAACTCCTGCCATGAAGCCATGCCCGCCATCATGCCCGCCATCATGCCCGCCATCATGCCCGCCATCATGCCCGCCATCATGCCGCCGCGACCGACAGAATCGGCTCACCCGCCCGGCGTTCGTCGCGGGCGTCGTGCGGAGCACCTGCCGGCTGCCGGGGTCAGGCGCGGCGGCGGGCGCGGTAGGCGCTGGCCTTGGCGCGGTTCTGGCAGGACAGGCCGCAGAACCTGCGCGAGGCGTTCCTGGTGACGTCGAAGAAGACCAGCTCGCACCCGTCCGCCTCGCAGCTCCGCAGCCGCCGGCCCTGGCCGACGCCGATCACCATGGCCAGGGCCGTGCCGGCGTCGGCCGCCCAGGCGTCGACCAGGTCGGCGCCGGGCCCGTGGAAGGCCAGGACGGGCGGGTCGCCGTGCAGGTTGGGCACGGCCGCGTGGCGGACGAGGGCCGCGTTGAGCGCGGCGACGTCGCCGGCGAAGGCCGGGTGGAGCTCGGCGGCCACGTCCGCGAGCCGGTCGGCGTCCGCGCCGGTCAGCGCGCGGCTGGGGGTCCAGCCCCGCTGGGCGAACGCCGCCTCCAGCGCGGCCCGGCGGTCGGCGGGCGGCTCCGCGGGACGACCGCGGGCCTGGGTGACTGCCAGCTCGTTCACCAGGAGGACGGCCAGCTCCGCCCACCTCCCGACATAACTGTCTATTTGCGATTGACCAGTGATGCGCCAAGCCTCTATCGTCACTGACATAGCTTATCTAGACAGTGAGGGATTGCGATGAGCGCATCGTCCGTACTTGCCCGCCGCATGTGGCACCAGCTCGAACCGATCCACGCGGTGCTGTACTTCTCGCCCCAGGCGTTCGAGGAGGCGGCCGCGCTCGGTTACGACGTGGAGTCGCGCTGGCCGAGCTATTTCGCCTACCGCACGGCCCCGCTCGGGCGGGCCGGCGCCCACTTCGCCACCGCGGCCTACTACAGCTTCAGCCCGCGGACGATCGCCGAGCACGTGCCCTCCGTGTGGGAGGTCGCCCCGCCCGAGCGGGTGCTGGAGGCCCGGATGACCGCCGTCGACCGCACGTACCGCCAACTACTGGGCGGCAAGGTGGCGACGGCCGAGGCGGCGGAGGCCGCGGAGCTGGCCAGGCGGGCCGCCGAGAGCGTGGGCGTGGCCGGGCGGCCGCTCGCCGCGGCCAACCTGGACCTGCCCTGGCCCGACGAGCCGCACCTGGTGCTGTGGCAGGCCGCCACCGTGCTGCGCGAGCACCGCGGCGACGGCCATCTGGCGGCGCTGCAGGCCGCGGAGCTGGACGGTTGCGAGTCGCTGGTGTCGTTCGCCGCGATCGGCGCGGCCCCCGCGGCGAACTTCGCCGGGCGCGGCTGGAGCGAGCAGGAGTGGGACGCCGCCCGGGAGCGGCTGGCCGCCCGCGGGCTGGTCGGCCCCGACGGGCAGGCCACCGAGCGGGGGCGGGCGCTGCGCGACCAGGTCGAGCGGATGACCGACGCGCTGGCCGCCGAGCCGTGGCGGCTGCTCGGGGAGGAGCGCGCCGAGCGGCTGGCCCGGCTCGCCGGGCCGTTCCTCGGCGCGGTCTTCGAGGCCGGGCTGCTGCCGATGACCAGCACCCTCGGCATCGCCACCGTCAAGGCCCCCGGCTAATCGAACCCGGGGGCGGGCTGCCAGATGCTGATCTCCGTGCCCTGGTCGTCGACGCACGCGCAGCCGCGCCCCGACTTGCTGTCGTACACCGTGCCGGCGCTGCCGCCCAGCTCCCGCACCCGTTCGACGGCCGCGTCGATGTCGGTGACGTGGTAGTAGAGGTTCGGCTGCGACGAGGGCCCGCCCGCGACGAACCCCATCGGCACGGCCGTGTTCGTGACGTGCAGGTACGTCTCGTGCTCGCGCTTGAACCCCCAGCCGAACAGCACCCCGTAGAAGGCGGCCGCCCGGTCCAGGTCCGCGACGGACAGCGTGTAGTAGCCCAGCTCGACACTCATGTAAGCGCCTCCGCAATAATTGCCGCTAGCGTTAAGGATTAACAGCCTAACGGAAGCAGGCAACAATTAACACAGGCGTTAACGAAATCGACGCGACGCTGGCCGCGCTCGCCGATCCCACCCGGCGCAAGGTCATCGACCTGCTGCGCGAAGGACCGCGGCCGGCCGGCGAGCTGGCGCAGGCCGTCCAGATGAGCGCCCCCGCCCTCAGCAGGCACCTGCGCGTCCTGCGGGCGGGCGGTCTCGTGCGGGCCGAGGCGGGTGGCGCCGACGCCCGCCTGCGCCTCTACACGCTGCGCCAGGAGCCGTTCGCGGCGCTGCAGGCGTGGCTGGACCAGGTGCAGGCGTTCTGGGCCGAGCAGCTCGGCTCGTTCAAGGACCATGTGGAGCGGGGCCGGTGAGCTCCGTCCGGGCCGGCGTCACCGTGCCGGTCGATCCGGCGACCGCGTTCCGGATCTTCACCGACGAGATCGACAGCTGGTACGTGCGCGGCCGCCACAGCTGGGTCGACCCGGACCGCGCGGTCGGCATCCGCTTCGAGGAGGGCTTCCTGCGCGAGCTGTGGTCCGACGGCGGCCACGTCGACACCGGCAGGATCCTCGTCTGGGAGCCGCCGCGCCGCCTCGTCTGGGCCGACCTGCTCAACGAGGGCGGCCGGATGGAGATCGAGGTGGCCTTCAGCCCGGTCGAGGGCGGCACCGAGGTGCTCCTGGAGCACCGCGGCCTGGACACGCTGCCCCCGGACGTGGCCGGGCGCATCCGGCGGGGCTACTCCTGGAACATCGCGCTGCGCTGGTTCGCCGGCAGGTGGAAGGGCTAGCGGCGGCCGTACTTCTTGTGCACGGCCTGCTTGCTCACCCCGATCGCGACGGCGATCTGGGCCCAGGCCAGCCCCGCCACCCTCGCCCGCCGCACCTGGACGGCCTCCAGCCGCTCGATCTCGCGGCGCAGGGCGGTCGTGGCGTGCAGTGCCAGCAGCGGGTCGTCGTCCTGCGCCTGCCGAAGGAGGGTCGCCAGGTCGTTCGTCATGCCCTAAAGGTAGTCCAGGAGCAGCCGGTTGATCTCCTCAGGACGTTCGAGGGCGGGCAGGTGGCCGGCCCACTCCAGCTCGACCAGCCGCGCCCGCGGCAGCTCGCCCGCCAGGTGGCGGGCACTGGCCCGGAAGTACGGCAGGTCGTGCGCGCCGGCCACGACCAGCGCCGGCACGTCGATCTCCGCCGGCGCGAGCTCCTTCTCGGCCTGCGACGGCTCCGGATCGGCGGCCAGTTGCACCTCGAACGCGTGCCGCTGCATCTCCACCACGCGCCCGAAGGCCTCCCGCGGCGCCTCGGGCCCGAGCAGGGTGCGCGCGTTCAGCTCCGCCGCGCCCTCGACGTCGCCCGCCTCCAGCAGGCGCCCCTCCTCGTCCCAGTAAGCCCGCAGGTCCGGGGTGGGCGGCAGGTCGGAGATAGGGTTCAGCAGCACCAGCCGGTCGGCGAGCCCTGCCGCCGCCAGCTCCAGCGCGACCCGGCCCCCGCCCGACGAGCCGACCAGCGCCGCCCGGCTCACCTCCAGCGCGGCCAGCAGCCGCGCCACGTCGTCGCCGTCGTTGTACGGGGCCTCCGCCCGGTAGGGGCTGCGCCCGTAGCCGCGGAAGTCCACCGTGATCACGCGGAAGCGGTCGGACAGGGCCTCCACCTGCGCGTCCCACATGCCCGAGTCGACCGCCGTCGAATGCAGCAGCACCACGGGCTCGCCCGCGCCGCGCTCGGCGTGCCAGATCGTCACCGCGAATCCACCACCAGCCGCACGCCCAGCCCGATCAGCACCACCCCGGAGATCTGCTCCAGCCGCCGCCGTACGGCGGGACGGCCCAGCCACGCCTTGGCCTTGGCCACCGCCCAGATGAGCAGCCCGTACCAGAGCAGGTCCACCAGCACCCACACGACGGCCAGCGTCGCGAGCGTGGCCGGCACGTTCTGCCCCGGCGGGACGAACTGCGGCAGGAACGACATCGCGAACACCGCCGCCTTCGGGTTGGCCAGGCACGTCCCGACACCCGCCAGGTAAGGCCCGCGCCAGCCCGGCACCACCGCCCCCTCGGCTTCGGGCCCTGTCACCGGCGCCCCCTTGCGGGCCTGCCACAGCGCCTGCGCGCCCATCACGACCAGCACCACGGCGCCGACCACACGCATGACGTCATAGGCCAGCTGCGAGGCCACCAGCAGCGCCGACAGGCCGAAGGCGGCCGACAGCCCCCACAGCAGGATGCCGGTCTCGTTGCCCAGCGTGGCGGCCATCCCGGAGCCGCGGCCCGCGCGCAGCGTCTGACGCAGGATGATGGCCGTGCTGACCCCGGGCACCATGGCCACCAGGACGCATGCGCCCACGAAAGCGAGAAGGTACATGCGCGGCATGTTCGCAGAAACCGCGCCCTGAAGTCGCCTGAATTATCGACCCTGAGCTGCGGCCCAGCCGTACATCTTGCCCAGCTCGGCGACCGCCTCGCACATCAGCTCCCGCAGCTCCGGCGGCCCCAGCACCTCCACTGCGGCCCCCATCCGCAGCAGCAGCCAGCGCGCGTGCGTGAGCGACTCGATGGGCACCGTCAGCGTCAGCCAGCCCTCCGGATCGGGCTCGCCGGCCGCGGCCAGCGCGGCGCCGACCACGTCGGAGCCCATCGTGTACGCCAGCAGCTCACCGTGGTCGGGGGCGAGCCGGATGACGGCCTCGGCGGTGTACATCCGCTCGCGGAACTCCTTGGCGTAGCCCTGCCAGAACTCGCCCAGGTCGAACCCCTCGGGCCAGGCGAAGCGGCCGGGCAGCGTCTCCAGGGTCAGGATCCGCGCCACCCGGTAGGTGCGGGGACCGCCGCCCGGCGGCGCGGCCACCAGATACCAGGAGCCGCCCTTGAGCACCAGCCCGTACGGGTGGATCACCCGGTCGACCTCCTGCTGCCCCCAGCGCCGGTAGGTCATGTGCAGCGGCCGCTGGTCCCACACCGCCTCGGCCACCTCGCTCAGATGCGGCACGTCGTCGGCCGAGCGGTACCAGCTCGGCACGTCCAGCAGGAACCGCTCGCGCATCCGCGAGGCGTACGAGCGCGGCTCGGGCGGCAGGGCGGCCAGCAGCTTCAGCTCCGCGGTGGCGGCCACCTCGGCCAGCCCCAGCTCGGCCGCGGGGCCGGGCAGCCCCGCCAGGAACAGCGAGGACGCCTCCTCGGCGGTCAGCCCGTTGAGCCTGGTGCGGTAGCCGTCGAGCAGCTGGTAGCCGCCCGTGGGCCCCCGGTCGGCGTAGACCGGCACGCCGGCCGCCGACAGCGCCTCCACGTCGCGGTAGACCGTGCGGACCGACACCTCCAGCTCCTCGGCCAGCTCCGGCGCGGTCATGCGGCCGCGCGACTGCAGGAGCAGGAGGAGCGAGAGCAGGCGGCTGGCGCGCATGGCCCCATTCTAGGAAAGCGCGCCGCCTGCGAGCGGCCGTTCAGCGGGCGGCGTACTCCTCGCGGGAGGTCACCACCTGGGGCATCCGCTCCTCCACCCACTCCAGGAGGGGGACGAGCCGCTCGGCGGCCTCCCGGCCCAGCTCGGTGAGGCTGTACTCGACCTTGGGCGGGATCGAGGGCTCGGCCACGCGCAGCACCATGCCGTCGCGTTCGAGCGCGTGGAGCGTCTGGGACAACATCTTCTCGCTCACCCCGTCGACCCGGCGGCGCAGCGCGTTGAAGCGGTAAGGCCCCTCGTACAGGGCCACGAGCGCCAGGATCGCCCAGCGGCCGGTGATCGTCTCCAGCACCGAGCGCGAGGTGCACCGGCGCGAGAAGACATCGGCCACCAGCTCTTCGAACTCCTCCATGGAATTCAGCGTACGCGTTCGGCAGTACTTTCTGATAGAAAGTACTAACCATCGCGGCAGTACTGAATAGGAGAAATCATGATCGTGGTGACGGGAGCCACCGGACATCTGGGCCGGCTGGTGATCGAGGACCTCAAGAAGCGCGTCCCGGCCGGGCAGATCGTCGCCGCCGCGCGTACTCCGGAGAAGGGCGCCGACCTCGGCGTCGAGGTGCGCCAGGCCGACTACGACCGGCCCGAGACCGTCAGGAGCGCGCTGCGGGGCGCCACCAAGGTGCTGCTCATCTCCGGCATCGACCCCAACCGGCTCCAGCAGCACTCCACCGTCGTGGACGCCGCCAAGGAGGCCGGGGCCACGCTCGTCTACACCAGCGCGCCCGGCGCCGACACCACCGAGGCCGTCCTGGCCGCCGACCACCGGGCGACCGAGGAGTACATCAAGGCGGCCGGGGTGACGTACACCATCCTGCGCAACAACTGGTACAACGAGGTCTACGAGGCGGCGATCACGGCCGCCCCGCAGTTCGGCGCCGTGCACGGCGCGGCCGGCGACGGCCGGGTCGCCTCCGCCTCCCGCGCCGACTACGCCGCCGGCGCGGCCGCCGTGCTGACCGGCGAGGGCCACGACGGCAAGGTGTACGAGCTGTCCGGCGACACGACCTGGAGCCGGGCCGACCTGGCCGCCGAGATCGCCGCGGTCACCGGCAAGGAGGTCGTCTACCAGGACCTGCCGAAGGACGAGTACGCGGCCGTGCTGGCCGGCGCCGGCCTGCCCGGGCCGTTCGCGGAGATGATGGCGGACGTGGACGTCAACATCGCCCGCGGCTGGCTCGACCACACCCCCGGCACGCTGCGCGACCTCATCGGCCGCCCCACCCGGACGATCGGCGAGTACGTCCGCTCCCTGCTCGGCTAGAGCGCGCGGTCAGCCGCCGAACTGCTGCCAGGCCAGCCTGGCCACCAGGGCCACCACGACGCACAGCAGCACGATCCGCACGAAGCCGGTGCCCCGCTTGAGCGCCATCCGCGCGCCGAGCTGGGCGCCGGCCACGTTGCACACGGCCATGCCGAGCCCGAGCCCCCAGTTCAGGTGCCCCTGCGCCCCGAAGACCACCAGCGCCCCGAGGTTGGTCCCCACGTTGATGATCTTGGCGGACGCGGAGGCCGAGACGAAGTCCAGCCCCAGGATGGTGGTGAAGGCGACGATGAGGAACATCCCCGTGCCCGGCCCCATGATGCCGTCGTAGAAGGCGATCCCCACCCCGGCCACCGCCACCGCGGCCAGCACCCGGGCGTTGGTCCGCAGGTGCGGCACGGGCACGGACCCGAGCGCGGGCCGCAGCGTCACGAACGCGGCCACCCCGAGCAGCACCACCATGACGGCGGGTCGCAGCACCTCGGCCGAGATCGCCGCCGCCGCCCACGCCCCCAGCCCGGCGCTCAGCACCGCCAGCCCCGCGCCGGGGAGGGCCACCTGCCGGTCGATCTTGGTGGAGCGCGCGTACGCGACGGCCGCGGAGGTGGTGCCGAAGATGGACGACAGCTTGTTGGTGGCCATCGCCTCGACGGTGGGCAGCCCGGTCATCAAGATCGCGGGGAGCTGCACCAGCCCGCCCCCGCCCACGACGGCATCGACCCATCCCGCCCCTGCCGCCGCGACCAGCAACACCAGGACCTGCTCCAGCGGCACGCCACTCCCCCGATTTCCCCCAAGAAACCCCAAGAGTGTACAAGTCGCACACCAACTGGCTCGGGGGCAGGGGTGACGTCAGGGGATCCGGGAGCCGAACAGCACCGCCGCGCCCGCCACCAGCAGCCCGGCCACGATCGCGGCCACGATGAACCACTGGGTGATCTCCTGGCTGACCAGCTTGTAGCCGAGCGAGGTGCCGATCTGGTCGTAGACCTCGCGCAGCTCGCTGCCGGACTCGGCCGCGTAGGCCCGGCCGCTGGTCCCGTCGGACAACGACTGCAGGGTCTGCTTGTTGACCGGCACGTTCACCGGCCGGCCGTCGATGTTGACGGTGCCCTCCTGGGTGCCGTACGCGATCGTGGAGACCGGCACGCGGGCCTGCTGGGCGGCGTCGATGGCCTCGTTCACCGACCTGCCCGAGGTGTTGTCGCCGTCGGACAGCAGCACGACCGCCGCCGGGGGCGGGTCGGTGGCGGCCTGCTGGTCGAACGAGCGCAGCGAGTCGAGCGCGTTGAAGACCGCCTCGCCGATCGCGGTGCCCGGGCGCGTGGTGAGGGCGCCGATGGCGGTGATCACGGCCTGGTGGTCGGTCGTGGGCGAGATGACGACGTTGGCGGAGCGGGCGAAGGACACCACGCCGACGTTGAAGCGGTCCGGCAACTCCTTGACGAACGCCTGCGCCGCGGCCTTGGCGGCGCTGATCCGGTTGGGCTGGACGTCGTCGGCGTCCATGGACAGCGACACGTCCAGCGCGATCATGATGGTGGCGCGGTCGCGCGGCACGCGTACCTGGTCGGCGGGTTTGGCGGCGCCGACGACCAGGAGCGCCATCATGAGGAGGAACAGCGCGGGGGCGACGTGGCGGCGCCAGCCGGGGCCGGCGGGGGCGACGAGGTCGAGCAGGGCCAGGTTCGTGAAGCGCACCGTGTAGCGGCGCCGGGCGAACATCGACACGATGTACCCGGCCACCAGCAGCCCCACCAGCAGGAACAGCCAGAGCCAGCCGGGCGCTAGGAATGTCACAAGGCCTCCTTCGTCGGCCTTGCGACCAAGGTGCTGCGTCTGATTGTTCCCTCGCTTCGCTCGGTCACGTGGGTCTCCTGTGGGCGAGGTGGCTCATGCGGCGCTGGCGGAGGACGAACTGCGCGATGTCGAACACCCAGTCCCGATCGGTGCGCAGCACGAGGTGCGCGATGCCGGCGCGGCGCAGCGCCACGCGGGTGCCCTCGCGCTGCAGGGCGGCCGCCTCCGCGTACGCTTGCCGAACCTTGGGCGAAAGATGCACTTCGCGTACTTTCCCGGTCTCGGGGTCGGCGAACGCGACCCGCCCCACGTCGGGCAGCTCCAGCTCGCGCGGGTCGATCACCTCCACCGCCAGCACCTGGTGGCGGGCCGCCAGCCGCCTGATGGGGCGCTCCCAGGGGCGTTCGGCGTCGGGGTCGAGGCTGGGGTGGGCGTCGAGGAAGTCGGAGACGATCAGCCGCACGCCGCGCCGCCTGCGGCTGGCCGACAGCACGTCGATGCCCTCGGCCAGGTCGGGCGCGTCGGGCACGATCCGGCCGCGCGGGGCGTCCATGAGCGAGTGCAGCAGCCCGTAGAGGGCCGGGCGGCCGGTGCGCGCGGGCATGCGGTGCACGTACTCGTCGTGCAGCACCAGCGCGCCGAACCTGTCGCCCATCCTGCTCGACAGGAACCCGATCGCCCCGATCGCGGCCACCACCAGGTCGCGTTTGTCGGTGTCGGCGGTGCCGAAGTCCATGCTGGGCGAAAGGTCCGCCAGCGCCCAGGTCTCCAGCTCGCGGTCGGCGATCAGGTCGCGTACGTGCGGGACGGTCGTGCGGGCGGTGACCGCCCAGTCCATGCGGCGCACGTCGTCCTCGCCGGCCACGTACACGCGGCTGTCGCCGGCCTCGCTGCCCGGCCCCGGGAGCAGCCCCTGGTGGGCGCCGTGCAGCAGCCCGTCCAGCCGCCGGGTGACCGTCAGCTCCAGCCGCCTGAGCGCCTGTTCCGCCGTGTTCACAGGCCGCTCACCGGTTCTGGTTCCAGACGACGAGGGGCGGGGGCACGGCCTGCAGGATCTGTTTGACGACCTGCTCGGGGTCGACGCCGTCGGCCAGGGCGTCGAAGGTGAGCATGAGCCGGTGCGACATGACGTCCACGGCCACGTCGCGTACGTCGTCGGGCAGCAGGTAGTCGCGGCCGCGCAGCAGGGCCAGCGCCCGTCCGGCCGAGACCAGGCCCAGCGTGGCCCGGGGGCTGACGCCGATCTCGATGGTCTCGACGAGGTCGGGCAGGCCGTACTCGGCGGGGCTGCGGGTGGACATGACCAGCCGCACCACGTAGTCGGCGACGAGCTGGTGCACCGAGATCTGCTCGGCCGCCTCCTGCAGGGCCAGCAGCTTGCCGGGGTCGAGCACGCGCTCGGGGACCGGCGGCGTGACGCTCATCCGGTGCAGGATCTCCAGCTCCTCGTGCGCGCTGGGGTGCGGGACCCGTACGCGGAACAGGAACCGGTCGCGCTGCACCTCGGGCAGCGGGTAGACGCCCTCGGACTCGATCGGGTTCTGGGTGGCGAGCACGATGAACGGCCTGGGCAGCGGGTGGGTGACCCCGGCGAGGGTCACCTGCCGCTCGGCCATCACCTCCAGCAGCGCGGACTGGACCTTGGCGGGGGCGCGGTTGATCTCGTCGGCCAGCAGGAAGTTGACGAACACGGGGCCGAGCTCGACATCGAACTTCTCGTTGGAGGGGTGGAAGACGCGGGTGCCGATGATGTCGCTCGGCACGAGGTCGGGGGTGAACTGGATCCGGGCGAACGTGCCGCCCACGACAGTGGCCAGGGTGGAGGCGGCGAGGGTCTTGGCGACGCCTGGGACTCCTTCGAGCAGGCAGTGCCCGCGGGCCAGCAGGGCCACGATGAGCCTTTCGACCATGTGGTCCTGTCCGACGATGACACGCCGGACCTCGTCGAGACTTTGACGCAGCAGTGCCGCATCGTTTCCGCCTGGCAACTCTTCGGCGACGCTCATGACGCCATTCCACCAAACGCGCCGCAAACCTGCACGACGCCACGTCTGTGCTTTCATGGCAAACGTGGCAAGTCCCCTGCAGTACGGCGATCCACCCCGGCTGGGGCCATTCGTGGTCCAGGCCCGTCTGCACACTGCCCCGGCGGGTTTCGTGTACCTGGGCCAGGGGCCCGACGGGCGGGCGGTCTCGCTCGCCGTGCTCACCAGGGGGGCCGCGCTCGACGCCGCCGCCCGCGAGCGGTTCGTGACCGCGGTCAGGGAGGCCAGGGGCGAGCGGTCCAGGTTGCGCGGCTGGCTCGGGCGCCCGGGGCGCTCGCGGGGCGCGGTGCTGGACGACACGCCCGAGGTGCTCGCCTTCGACGGCGGTCACGCGCCTTGGGCGGCGGTCCCGTACGTGCCCGGCCGGCCCGGGGCCGAGCGGTTCCTCGATCCCGTCATGGTGGGCGGGACGTTCATCGGGGAGGCGCACGGGCCCGACTTCGTGCCGTACTGGCTGACCGACCGCGCCCCGGCGCTGCCCGGGCCGACCCGGCAGCGCAGGCCGCTCACCGAGACCCGCAAGCGGGTCCTGATGGCCGCGCTGGCGCTGGTGCTGCTGCTCATGCTGGTGATCGCGATCCTGCTGCTGATGTTGCTCGGCAGGCGTGACAGCGAGCCGCAGCCGCGGCAGCTGCCGCCGACGGTGTTCGTGCCGACGCCGCCGCCGACGCCGGCCAGCCCCGAGCCGCGGCCCTCGCCGTCCAAGACGCCCTCTCCGTCGGAGAGCGGGCAGGTCACCCCCGGCCAGACGCCCGGCGACGAGCTGGGCGAGGAGTCCCCGCTCTTCAACTAGCTCGAGCCTCACCCAACAGGAGGCTTCAGCGTCCGCGGCATGGAAATTCATCGCGGATCGCGCATCTGGCCGTGCACGAGTTCCACCACAACCTCCGCCACACCAACGTCGGGCGGAACCCGGTGAGCGTGACCGTGGGCGAGCACGTGGTGGCCGAGGGGCCGGCCGAGGCGTTCGTACGGGCACCCCCATTCCCTTCAAGTGGCCCCAGCCCGCGCGGCGGGAAGGCGACCGACCCACCCGCCTCCCGCTCCCCAAGGGACCTCGGCCCCGCATGGCGGGAGAGCGACCACCCTGCCCTCCGGGGTTAGGGGTCGTCTCGGGGGGCGGACCTCAGCGCGCGGAGACGAAGCCGGACTCGTAGGCCGCGATCACAGCCTGGGTCCGGTCGCGAGCCCCCAGCTTGGCCGGCCCGTTCCCGACATGCGTCTTGACCGTCTCCTGGCTGACGACCAGCTCGGCGGCGATCTCGTTGTCGGACAGCCCCTTGGCCATCAGCCGCAGCACATCGCCCTCACGCCCGGTCAGCCTCTCGATCCCGGCCACCCGCCCCGAGCCGCCTTGGAGACGCCGCCCAGCCAGCGCCCGGATCGCGGCCGGGAACAGCAGCGACTCCCCCGCCGCGACCAGCTTGACCGCCTTGAGTCGTGCAGCTCGCGGGCCAGCCGGTTGCGTTCGGCGAGCGTACGGGCGTGCTCTTCGGCGGCGGCCAGGCGTTCGGCCGGGGTGGGGCCGAGCAGGACGGGAGCCAGCCTGGCCAGCAGCTCGCCCGCGCCGGCCGCGGTCGCCACCAGCGCGAACGGCACGATGGCCAGTGTGGAGCCGCTGACCAGCCCGCCGATCACCAGGTGCAAGGGTGAACCAGGCGGCGGTCCTGCCAGGTGCGGCCCGCCTGCCTGGGCGGGATCTCGACGTGCGCGCCGAGCAGCCCCTGCGCCGCGTTCACCCCCAGAGCCCGGACCGGCAGGAACAGCCCGGTCACGGCCACCACCGGCAGCACCGCCACGAACACGCCGATCTGGATGGGCAGCAGCAGGTTGGCGCTCTGGCCCTGCCACTAGGCCACGATCAGGACGCCCGCCATCATGTACGGCATCAGCAACGCGCCGCCCAGGATGAGGCACGCCCATCGGCGGGCAGGTTCCCTCTCACATCCGCGATTATATGTCGATGGTTATTCGCTCTCGGTGGAATGCGCCCTTAGAGAAATGCGCCCCCAGCGAAATAATCCCAAAATTACCGCCCGCCGGGTCTAGCGTTTTTCTCGGAAATACCCAGCGCAGAAAGGCGACCGGTCATGACGGAGACCCAGCGTGCGGCCTGGCCAGACCAGCTCAGCCAGCGCCTGCTGAAAGAGCGGATCGTCGTCCTCGGCCAGGAGGTCGACGACGAGATTTGCAACCGGCTCTGCGGGGAGCTCCTATTGCTGGCGGCCGAAGACCCACACCGCGACATAACGCTTTACATCAATTCGCCGGGCGGGTCCGTGACCGCCGGGATGGCGCTCTACGACATGATGCAGTTCATTCCGTGCGACGTGGCGACGGTGGCGATGGGGTTCGCGGCGTCGATGGGGCAGGTGCTGCTGACGGCGGGCGCCAAGGGCAAGCGCTACGCCCTGCCCAACTCCCGCGTCGTCATGCACCAGCCGCTCGGCGGCATCGGCGGCACGGCCAGCGACATCCAGATCCAGGCCGACAACATGCTCTACACCAAGCGCCGGATGGCCGAGATCATCGCCCACCACACGGGCCAGCCGCTGGAGCGCATCCAGGCCGACTCCGACCGCGACCGCTGGTTCACCGCCCAGGAGGCGCTGGAGTACGGCATCGTCGACCATATCGCAGAAGGGATGAACTGATATGAGCGGCCGCTATGTGCTGCCCTCGTTCACGGAGCGCACGTCGTACGGCATCAAGGAGATGACCCCGTACAACAAGCTCTTCGAGGACCGGATCGTCTTCATCGGCGCCCCCATCGACGACACCGTGGCCAACGACGTGATGGCGCAGTTGCTCACACTCGAGTCGATCGACCCCGACCAGGACATCAACATCTACATCAACTCCCCCGGCGGCTCGTTCACGGCGATGACGGCCATTTACGACACCATGCAGTTCATCCGCCCGGAGATCCACACCGTCTGCATCGGCGAGGCCTCCTCGGCCGCGGCGGTCCTGCTGGCGGCCGGCTCGGCCGGCAAACGCGCCGCCCTGCCCCACTCCCGCATCCTGCTGCACCAGCCCCACGCGGAGGGCGGCCGCGGCCAGGGCAGCGACCTGGAGATCCACGCCAGGGAGATCCTGCGGATGCGCGACCAGCAGGAGGAGATGCTGTCCCGCCACACGGGCCGGGGGATCCTGGAGATCAGGAAGGACATCGAGCGGGACCACATCTTCACGGCAGAGCAGGCACGCACGTACGGCCTGGTGGACGACGTCTACGCCTCCAGAAAGCGCACCCTGACCCCAGCCCACTGACCCACTCCCACCCGGCTCTCTGCGCCCCTCCCCGACGCCCGGCCAAACCACGCACCAGACCCACAGCTCAGACCCCGGGCCCGACACGGGGAATCGGACCGGTCTCGCAGAGCCGGGTGTGGGGAGCCCGGACCGAGCTTCAGACCCGAGCGCAGAGAGCCGGACCGGGCTTCAGACCCGGGCGCGGAGAACGGGGCGGGGAGAGCCGGACCGCGGCCCGGGAGCGGGCAGTCGAGGCACGGAGGACCCGGCACGGGTAGTCGGCACGGGCAGTCGGACGCGGATGACCCGGCGCGGGCAATCGGATATGGAGAGCCGGACGCGGAGAGCCGGCCAGGCCAGGCTGGGAGCCAAGTCAGGCGAGGTCGGGAGCCAAACCGGTCGGGGAAGCGAGCCAGGCCACGAGCCGAGCGCTGGATGCGCATGGCCACGAGCCGGAGGTTCGGAGCCGGGGCCAGGCTGAGGCAGCGCAATGGGCGCGAACGCCAAGGCCGGTGATGCCATGCTCCAGAGCCACATCGCCGTCCGAGGATCATGGACGGCGCCCAGTCCTGCCCCTCCATGACAGCACCAGCCTGCCCGCCGCAATCCCAAGGCACCACCACCATCACCACCACCCGCACCACCACCCCACCGCCACCATCACCCGAACCACCACCATCATCACAGCACCGCCGCCACCATCACCCGCACCACCACCACCGGCACCGGCACCGGCACCAGCGCTCAGGGCCGCACATCGCCTCTCGCCACCTCCCAGCGGGGATGGCCCCACCTGCCCCGAGCGGTGGCCGGCGCGCGCTCCGAGCCGTTGCGATGATCATGCTCGGGACTGCCGCGTGGGTCGGGGATCCGGGCCGGTCCGGTAACGTTTTGCGACGTGGCCCACTACTTCTCCGAACAGCCGAAGGCAGCGAGCAAGCCGGGCTCCGTCGACCTGGTTCTGCCCGATCTGCACCTGCGGCTGGAGACCGACAGCGGCGTGTTCTCGCCGGAACGGGTCGACGTGGGCACGCGCATCCTGCTGGAGACCGTCCCCCCGCCGCCCCAGGAGGGCGACCTGCTCGATCTGGGCTGCGGGTACGGGCCGATCGCCCTGACCATGGCCTCCAGGGCGCCTGAGGCGACGGTGTGGGCCGTCGATGTGAACCGGCGCAGCCTGGAGCTGACCGCCAGGAACGCCGAGGCCGCCGGCCTTTACAAAGTACGGTCAGTACATGTCGATGAAGTGCCAGATGATGTGAAATTTCGGGCAATCTGGTCTAATCCTGCGATCCGTATTGGGAAGCAGGCCCTGCACGAGATGCTCACCAGGTGGCTGACGCGGCTCACTCCCGACGGCGTCGCCTACCTGGTCGTCCAGAAACACCTCGGCTCGGACTCCCTGCAGCGCTGGCTCGGCGAGCAGGGCTGGCAGGCCTCCCGCGAGGCCAGCCGGGCCGCCTACCGGATCCTGAAGGTGACCCGATGAGAAGGCAACTGCGCCCCACCGACGTCAAGCGGCTCAACCGCACCTGGCGCAGGAACACCGAGCACCGGCTCGCCCTGATCATCGAGTCGGTCACCGGCCCGTTCAACATCGGCTCGATCTTCCGCAGCGCCGCCGCGTTCGGCGTGGACGAGATCTGGCTCGCGGGCAACGCCACCCCGCCGACCAACCCCAAGGCGGGCAAGACCGCGCTCGGCACCGAACGCCTGGTCACCTGGCACGAGCCGATCCCCGCCACCGAGGCGGTCAAGGCCGCCAAGGGAGCGGGCTACACCGTGAACGCCATCGAGCTGACCGCCGAGGCCGTGCCGCTGCACCGCGCCGAGCTGGGTCGCGACGTGTGCCTGGTGGTCGGCAGCGAGGACCACGGCTGCTCCCCCGCCCTGCTCGACGCCGTGGACGGCGTCTGCTACATCCCGCAGGTCGGGCGGGTGGGTTCGTTCAACGTGGCGGTGGCCGCCGCCATCGCGCTGGCCGAGGCTCGCCGCCAGGAGTGGGAGAATCTCCCCGAACCTTAACCGATCCGTTCACCCACGAAAGGCATACTCAGGACGTGCTGAGCCGTCGATTCGCCTTTCTCGACCATCCGGGCCCGCTGGCTTTCGCGCACCGCGGAGGCGCCGCCGAGGGCGCGGAAAACTCCGTCGCGGCCTTCGAACGGGCGGTCGAGCTCGGCTACACCTATCTGGAGACCGACGCGCACGCCACCTCCGACGGCGTGCTGCTCGCCTTCCACGACCACACGCTCGACCGGGTGACCGACCATCGCGGCCGCATCTCGGAGCTGCCCTATCAGGCGGTCAGGCAGGCCCGCATCGGCGGGGTTCACGAGATCCCGCTGTTGGAGGACCTGCTGGGCACGTGGCCCGAGATCCGCTTCAACATCGACGTCAAGGAGGCCGCTGCCATCGCGCCGCTGGCCGAGGCGATCCGGCGTACCAACTCCTTTGACCGCATCTGCCTGACCTCCTTCTCCGACGAACGCCTGACGCTGGCCAGGGCGGCGATGGGCAGGGAGGTGTGCTCGGCGCTCGGCCCGCGCGGCGTCGCCGCGCTGCGCGCCGCCGCGTCCACTTCCGGCTACGGCCGCCTGCTGGCCCGCCTGTCGCGCTCCGGCGTGCCGTGCGCGCAGGTGCCCGTGGGCTTCCGCGGGCTGCGGGTGACCACCCGCCGTCTGGTCCGTACGGCGCACGCCATCGGCATGCAGGTGCACGTGTGGACCGTCAACGACCCCGTACGCATGGAACACCTGCTCGACCTGGGCGTGGACGGCATCATGACCGACAACATCACCGGCCTCCGCCACGTCCTCGACCGCCGGGGACAGTGGCATCCCCGCGGAATGGCGGCGTGACTAGCCATTCGGTGTGTTATCGCAGCTTGACGAGGCTTTCCGAAGGTCGCGGATCACGCTCGTCCCATGACGACTCGATTGGTCGTTCTTGGTAGACGATAGTAGCCTTTGGTATGCCCATTCATGGGGGTTTCATGGATTCGAGGGCTCCCGCAGCCCATGTTTCCCACCTTTCTGTGCCAGCCCATGACGATCATTGGTTGGCGCGCGAGACGCAGATCCGCGAGTTCGTGGGCCTACATGGCAGATCACAGCAGGGTGTCCTGCTTCGTAACGTTCACGGCTGCTCCTCGTCGATTACCGCGAGGCCAGCGTCCCAGTCGATGTGCTCATCCTCGGAGCTGTAGGACACCAGGTTGCGACTGCGCATGACGAACGTTGAGACGGCCTGCCGGGGCACTCGCCACACCTATCCGCCGGTCACGAACCGGGCGAGGAGGAACGCCGGGTCGTAGGCGCAGTGCTGGATCTCGGCCTCGCCGTACCGGATGGCGTACGCAAGACTCTCGTCGAGTAACGCGTGTGAGTAATCGGTGAACCGGCCGGGTTCATGGTCGATGCACACCAGCAGGGGATCGGTGGTGCGGTACGCGAGACTGCCGATAACGAACGCCTCCAGGTGGTTCTCCTCCCACAGGGGCACGGGTGCCCACAGCGAGCAGGCGAGTGTCGTCACAGCTGAACTCCTTTACATTAAATGAAAGTGCTACTACTTACGCCAATTCACCGGACGCGAACTCAATGTCACGTTGAACGCTGGCACGCATCCTGTTGACCACCCCATGGGCAGCACATCAGCACCTCTCCCGTAGCCCCGATCGAGCTAAATAAGCTCATTCTTTTGCAAATTATCCGTTCGAATGTTGTTCTATTTAGAGGCTCGAGTGTCACTTCCCGCATCGTAGGCCGATGGCAAAACTCACTAAACCCGACATCCAACTCTGAACAAAAGAAGAGGAGGTTGACGACGCGCCGAAAGCTTGTTTACCCCGCGATGACCGCAGGCCCGCTTACATGTGGAGTGAGGATATTTGTGTTGTGTCGGACTGATATATACTAGATCTTAGTAAGAAATGAGCGGAAGCAATGACCTGCTCTATATCGCCCGAACGCGCCACTCAGGGCAAGAGAGTACTTTTCGGATACCGTAAGCTCGCCATAATTCCGTGCATACTCGTACTCGTCATGTCGGCTTCGCCGGGAATGGCAGTTCCACCGGAGCCCACCGAAAAAACGGGAAACTGCTCCAGCGGCTCAATCCAACTAAGCATCCGGGCAAATATCGTCGGCCTGCCCCTTGCCGGCTCCTCCGTCCAGATCGACGGATCCAACGCCAAGCTAATGGGCAGGAATCAAGACGAATGTCCAACGCCAATGGTGTCAGTCCCCACGTTTCAGTGGAACCTCATCAGCAAGCCCCGCGCGAGCAATGCGACCCTCTCGGGAGGAACGTCGCTCACTCCTTCTCTCAACCTCGACAGGCAGGGCTCCTACAAGGTGCGATTCACCGCCTGCCCGACCAAATGCTCCGTCTCCATTGCTGGGAGGGCTGTGTCGGTACCGGCGCAACATGCCGACACCGACATCACAGCAGTAGGAACAATAACTGTCCCACCCGAGCTGGAACCCGAGTTTGGTTTGCCCTTCCTGCCGGCAACGAACCCCACCGACTTCTCCGAATCGGAGCGCGAGGAAAAGTGTGCGCTCGGGGGCGGAGCTCTTGACCCGCAATGGGTTACGACATCTCGCTGGGACGGGCCGCAGGACTACGAGCTACTCGAAGGCGAGATAGGCCGGAGCCGTATCAGCAGAAAGGACAACTTCCTTAATCACGAATCTCAAGATCACAACTTCTCAGTGTATGCGGACGGGCCATCCCGACGGCTCGTCTCGAAAAGACCTGAATGGCCCGAACAAGAGTACACACTTGGCGTCGAATGGGAACGCGACCACTTCCCGGAACGCTTCCGCCCAACCCCGGGTGACCGTGCATCAGTCTTCGGGTACTGGATATTCGACTGCGGCCACCCGCCCTTCTATACTGAGATACATCCACCAGTCGGAGTAGCAGTACATCGGCCTCGTCCGGTCCAGATTCCTCCAGACTTCCGACCAGCAGGATTCCCGAACGGCTTCGGGCGGAACGTCTTCGTCCCCGGAATCATCACGAACATATTCTTCAATCGCCATTCAGGTGAAATAACAAGCAACTGTAGCGACACGGGTCTCGCTCAACCTGGACAGAAGATAGGTGGCACCTATTACAACGGGCGGTGCATCCGGGGTCCATCCCCAATCAACCGGACCTTCACCTTCAACATATACCTGCCGCCTGATCCGCGCGTTCTCATGCGCAGGCTTGGAAGGACAGCACCGCCAGTGCCGATCTTCACAAGGACTCTGGGAACAGGCGGCCCGAACCCCACGATTACCCGACGTACATCCGGCGATGCCACATGGCTGGAGGTTTCAGTCGATCTCGGCTCGTTCACTGGTGAGCAATATGACAGGAAGATCCTGGCAGCCTGGGCTTATCCCGCAGCGGACAACTGGGGGCTGCGCAGCTGGCGACTGCGGCTCGATTCAATGAAAGTACATGACGATGGTGACGATCTCGCCAGGGCGCGCGGCGACGGCGACTGGAGATTCTGGGTTAACACCAACAACGGCGCCCAAGAATGGACCAAGCTCTATGACTGTGCCGAGTGCGTCCACGGAACGGAGACGTTCCCATCGTCAACTCACACAGGCGCCGATCTGGGTCCCGATCTCCTCCTCTTCCCCAAACAGCACATATGGGTCCACACCTCGGGCTTCGATGGTGACAGCATCATCGACACGGACACCGGCTCTGTCAATGACCTCATCACCCACGGCCAGGCGGACCGGGCCTGCACATACAACAGCTGCATGCACTTCAGTAGAAGCCACTGCAGTGAGGACTGTGCCGACTACACCCTCCACTATGAGCTTCGACCTGCCGCTCCAGTTGGCAATGCCGCATTGAGCGCAGAGGCGACCGCACTCGCGACTGCGTACACGATTCGGCCTGACACGGGGGCACGATGCACTCCGATTGACAAGATCTGTGTCCTACTCCCCATCAATCCGGCGCTGCAGAAGCGCGATTGGCACCCAGCCGACCTCGTGCTACGTCCAGGCACACGAACTACCGGCGCTTCCACGCGGCTTCTCAAGCCCCAGCCGACTGAGACCTTTGTCATAACTGACGCCAGTCTTTCGGCGATCAAACGAACATTGGCGACCGCGTCAAAGGGCCGCCCGGCCGAGCGTGTCAAGGTGAAGCGGTTCATGGCCGCGGTCAAAGCCGAGGCTGACAGGTCCACCTCGGCCGCCCGCAAGCAGGACGTCCTAAAGTTCTTGCGAGAAGTCAAGCGCGTCGTTCCTAGGCAACTTCACCCGCCGTCAGACTGACCGTAGTAGATCCGTTTCGCAGCAGGCTTGAGGGAGTGTGTTGTTGACGCGCGGGGCCTTGACCTCGATCGCGACAGCCATGGTGAGGATCTCGCTTGGCTGGTGTAGCCCGTTGCGTACGGCCAGACGGCGACCGGCCTCGTCGCGCTCGTCACCGAAGGCGTCAGTAGGGTGGGGATCAGTCCCCATTCGGGCGGGAAACCACAAGTGGCCCCGTCCGCAGGCCGGGGCCACTTTCTTTCCCGCGGCCACTAGTCGTTCGCCACGTACGCATGATCACTATCTGATCGTCAGCGCTACAAGCTGCACCCTCGTGTCACGTACATGATGTAAGCAAATTAACTTGCGCTCTCACGAGCATCCCATGCTACGGTTTCGATCAGTGAACCTATTTCAACCTCACGCGGCTTGGGCGACACGATGGTTCTGGAGGACGGCGATGGCCTTGCAGAGGTGGCCGGCCTTGGACGGG